>CAMYOG010000052.1:16672-50850 GCA_947259925.1 Thermoanaerobaculia bacterium | reverse complement strand
TCTCGTCCGCCAGCTCCTCGGGGGTGAAGCTCATCGCGGTGACGTTGAAGGAGTTGCGATGGACGAGCCGCGCGGAGTCGGCCTCCATCAGCTCGACCGTGGCCCGCAGCGCGTCGGGCATGTACATCATGTCCAGACGCGTTCCCGGCTCGAGCGGACAGCGGTAGCGCCGGTTGCTGATCGCCTCGTAGAAGATCTCGACGGCGTAGTCGGTGGTGCCGCCGCCCGGCTTGGCGACGTGGGAGATCAGGCCGGGGAAGCGGACGCCGCGAGTGTCGACGCCGAAGCGCCGGAAGTAGTAGTCGCAGAGGAGCTCGCCCGAGACCTTGGTGACGCCGTAGATGGTGGTCGGCCGCTGGATCGTCTCCTGCGGCGTCATCTCCGCCGGGGTACTCGGGCCGAAGGCGGCGATGGAGCTCGGGAAGAAGACCGAGCAGCCGCTCTGCCGCGCCACCTCGAGCACCCGGTAGATCCCGCCCATGTTGACGTCCCACGCCACCTGCGGCTTTTCCTCGCCGACCGCCGAGAGGAGTGCCGCCAGGTGATAGACGGTGTCGATCCGATGCCGGTTGACCGCCTCCCGCACCTGATGGAGGCTGGTGCAATCGACGAACTCGAACGGCCCTTCGGTCTCCGGCCGGCCGCTCGGCAGCATCCGGATGTCGGAAGCGACCACCTGATCGACGCCGTAGCGCTCGCGCAGGACGGCGACCAGCTCGGTGCCGATCTGGCCCAGCGCTCCGGTGACGAGGATCTTCGGCATAGGCAACGTTCAGGCGAGTCGGCGGTTATGGTACTCGATGGAACTGGTGCTCGGGTATCCTTCGGCCGATGTTGGGCGCTGGCCGAACCCACGACCCGATCGAGCGCTTCCTCGAGCTTTTCGAGCGCGCGCGGCGAGACGAGCCGTTCGACGCCACCGCGGCCGCCCTGGCGACCGCCACGCCGTCGGGCCAGCCCTCGGTACGGGTCGTGCTGATCAAGCAGATCGACGAGCGCGGCTTCTGCTTCTTCACCAACTACGGCAGCCGCAAGGCCCGGGAGCTCGACTCGAACCCGCGCGCCGCGCTGGCGTCCTACTGGCCGTCGATCCACCAGCAGGCGCGAGTCGAGGGTCGCGTCGAGCGGCTGTCGGCGGAGGAGTCGGACGCCTACTTCGCGACCCGGCCCCGCGGCAGCCAGCTGGCCGCCTGGGCGTCGCGCCAGAGCGAGCCGCTCGAGTCCCGCCGAACGCTGATGAGTCGCTACCTGAAGCTCCAGTGGCAGCACGGCCAGGACGACATTCCGCGGCCCGACTTCTGGGGCGGCTACCGGCTGGTGCCCGACCGGATCGAGTTCTGGTCGAACCGCACCCACCGACTCCACGATCGAATCGCCTATGTGCGCACAGCCGACGGCGACGGCTGGGAGCGGATCCGGCTCTACCCCTGAGTCGGTGGTCCCGGCGGTTCGGCGTCGGCGAGCTCGAGCGACATCTCGACCGCCAGCCGAGCGACCTCGCCGAGAGCCGCTCGATCCAGGTTGTCGGCGACGTCGCCGGCCGAGTGGACCGACAGACTCGCCCGGCCGAGTGAGCCGCTGGCGAGCGTCAGGCAGGGGATGCCGCGGTGCGCGAACGGGATGGCGTCGATGCCCATCGCCGGGGGCAGGTAGACGCCGCGTACCGCCAGTCCGAGCCGGCTGGCGGCGCGGCGCGCCACCTGCGAGAGAAACGGCGAGAAGAGCCGGCCGAGCCCGTAGCGCTCGAGCAGGACGACGCGGCCGGGAATGCCGGCGCCATCGAAGTTGAGAGCGTAGACCGGCCGGCCGTCGAGCTCGCCGGCGTGAGCGTCGAGCCAGCGCATGGCGCCCACCATGTGATCCTCTTCCGCCCCGGGCGAGATGAAGACGAGCTCGACCTCGGGGTCGATCGCCGCGGGCAGAAGGCGCGCGAGCTCCAGTACCAGGCCGACCGAGCCGGCGTTGTCGACGCCACCCGGTGAGCGGTTGCCGTTGCGGATGGTCGAGAGGACGATCAGCGACAGAGCTGCGACGCTCCCGAGGACGGGTGCGGCCGGGCCGACCTGGCGACCGGAGTCGAGCGCCGCGGCGGCCAGCAGCCCTACCAGCCCGAGAGTTCCGCCCAGAGCCGCGAGCGTCAGCCCGGCGCGATAGGGGAGGGTCAGGTTCTGTGACTTGCTGTCGTGGTGGGCGATGAAGAGCAGGGTCAGGCGGGGTGCGGCGGCCGGGCGGCGGGCGGTCAGATTGAAGGTCTCTGTCGGTCCGTCGGCGGCGTAGATACGCTCGAGCCACGGCGCCCATCCCAGGAAGGTGCCGCCCGCGGCCAGCGCGACCGCCAGGGCGAGCGCGGCGCCGAGCGGGGAGGAGCCGGCGAGCAGGCCGGCGCCGCCCACCAGCAGCGCCGCGCCGAGCATCAAGAGCCGGAGCGCCCGGAACGCGGGGCGGATGTCGTACGAAAAGCCCTCGCGGGCCACCTCGAGCCCGGTCTTGCGCAGCTTCGCCTCGACCAGCTCGATCGCGCGCCGATCGCCGTCGGTGCCGGGATAGCGCGGGAAGGCGAGGGCGTGCGCGTCGGCGAGTATCCGATCGGCGTCGGGGCTAGGCAGCGTCCGGGTCATTGGCCCATCTGGTGGTGGCCGATCAGGATGCAGCTCGGCTCGGGGTGAATCGGGTCGGGGTCGGTCGTCGGTGCTCCGTGATTCGGGACTCGCTCAAAGAAAACAGCGGGGCGAGCTCCCCGCTGTCTTGCCAAACGCCTCGGTGGCGCGAGGTTACTTGATATGGCAGGTCGTGCAGAGCGCACTGTTCGTGTTGGCGATCACGAGGAACGGTTGGTTGTTGTCGTTGTGCGGATCGTGGCAGGTGGCACACTGCAGCTCGTCGGCACCGGTGCCGAACAGGTCGAGCGTCAGAACAACCGTCGCTCGCGCGACCAGCTCGGCGTCCACCGCCTCGTCGTAGATGATGTTGATCGGATGGTCATTGCTCAGGTCGGTGCCGAGCAAACCGGGTCCACCAATAAGAGTCCCCGCGTTGGTCGGAGGGCCCGCCGGGCCATTGTTGACCAGGTCGCCCAGACCGACGGTCCCGTCGTGGCACGACAGACAGAGATTGGACACCCCGGTGCCATTCTGCAGCGGACCGGCCGAGGCCGAGTCCATCGTCGGGCTGGCGTACTCGGTGTAGCTCGCTGTCGGCAGGGTGTGATTCCAGAGCGGGACCGCCGGCGAGGCGTTGTGGGGCGTGTGGCAGAAGATGCAGATTTGGCCAGTCGGCTCATTGGTGGACATATCATGATCGGTTCCGGACACCTGGGCGCTCGCTACGCCCACGCTGACGGTAGCGATCAGTGCGGCCATCGATAAGGCTCTCTTCATAGAGAATCTCCTTTCCAAGTCACTTACCCGCAGAGACCACCTCTGCTTCGGTGAGACTGGAGTTGCCTTCAACCTACTGTCGGTTCAGCTCCCGTCCACTACCTTCGAGGGTGGTTCCCGCGCCGAATAGAGATATTCCATTGGGTCAATGGGCTCCAGGGGCGGCCGGGCGGCGCCTCGACACCCGGCCGGGGAAGAAGCCTGAAGACCGGCCCGACAGGACAGCGTCAGGCCGAGCGACTTGCTGGCGTGAGAGGCGACGAGGTGAAGGCGAGCGTCCGATCAGCGAGGGGGCGGGGCGGCGTCCGGCTCATTCGGCCACCCGGTGGAGCCGATCGTCGAGCTCCAGGGTCTCGCCGACCGCCAGCAGCGCCACGCCGCCGTCGCCGCCGTCGCTGACCGCTCGGGTCGACGCCAGCCGCTCGGCGGGCTCGGAGATCGGCTCGTCGGTGAGCTGGAACGCTCCCCAGTGCATCGGAATCATCCAGCGCGCGCCGAGCGTCTCGAACGCCTGGACCGCCTGCTCGGGGTTCATGTGGTGGTGCTCCATGAACCAGGGCGGCAGGTAGGCGCCGATCGGCAGCATCGCCAGATCGATCTCGGGAAAACGCTCGGCGATCTCGGTGAAGCCGTCGAACCAGGCGGAGTCACCGGCGTGGTAGAGGGTGCGACCCGCCGCCCGCACGACGAAGCCGCCCCAGAGCTGGCGGTTGGTGTCGAAGACGCGCCGCCGGGACCAGTGGCGGGCGGGGACCAGCGTGATCTCCAGGCCCTCGTGGTGCCGCGTCTCCCACCAGTCGAGCTCGACCACCGGCCGCCGCCGATGCCAGCGCCGGAACCAGACTCCCATGCCGGCCGGCACGTACGCGGTCACGTCGCGGGGCAGAGCCTCGAGCGACGCCCGGTCGAGGTGGTCGTAGTGGTTGTGACTGATCAGGATGCAGCTCAGCTCGGGCAGCTGACCCGGCATCAGACCCGGCTCGCCGTAGCGGGGCACCAGGACCGCGATCCGGCGCGAGAAGACCGGATCGAACAGCACGTTGTGGCCGTTCAGGGTACAGAGGAACGACGAGTGGCCGATCCAGGTCGCTCGCAGCGTGCCGTCGACCGAGTGGATGCGGTCGAGGTCGGGCTCGATGCGCGGCGCCGGGGCGCCCGCGGGCTGCACCTTGCGCCGGCCGCGCAGGGGGTCGAGCACCATCCAGCGGAAGATCGCCCGGGCGGAGTGCGGCGCATGGGCCGGATCGGGGTTGGCGAAACGCATCTGGAGCCCCGAGAGGATAGTCTCTCCCGCACGACCATGCGAGCAACTCCGAGGATCCCGCTGGCGCTCAAGCTGGCGTTCAGCCTCTGGTTCGTCGTCTGGGTGCCGGTCTACTGGATCTACCACGGGCCCGCGAACTTTCTCTGGTTCTGCGACATCGCCAACTTCATCGTGGTGCTGGCGCTCTGGGCCGAGAGCCGGGTCTGGTTGTCGTCGCAGGCGGTGGGTGGCCTCTTCATTCAGACCTACTGGGCGTTCGACTTCTTCGGACGGCTGCTCTCCGGCGCCCATCCGCTCGGGGGCACGGAGTACATGTTCGACGCCGTGCAGCCGCTCTGGCTGCGCAGCTTCTCGCTGTTCCATATTCTCGTCCCGGTGCTCCTGCTCTGGTCGATCTACCGTCTCGGCTACGACCGCCGGGGCTGGAAGATCCAGACGATCCTGTCGTGGATCATCTTGCCGCTCAGCATGCTGCCCGACCCTGAACGGAACCTGAACTGGGTCTGGAAGCCGTTCGGGATCGAGCAGACCCTGTTGCCGCCCGGTGTCTACCTGGTGATCTGCATGCTCGTCTATCCGCTGGTGCTCTACCTGCCGGCGCACGGCCTGCTGCAGGCGTGGATGCGCCGCCTCGGTCGCCCGATCTACTGAGACGGAGACCGCGCGGGTGGCGTTCGATCCGGCGTACTGGCTGCTGATGGCGATCGGTCTGCTGGTGCTCGCCCGGATCCTGGTCGGCGGCCGGTAACGGTCCGTTCCACAGGCGGGCGTCGCGCGGACGAGTAGAATTCGGGCCGTGCACGGCACGACCACCGAGAGCGTGGCTCCCCGCCGCCGGGGCCGGCTGGGCGACTACATCGCCATCGCGCGGCCCGACCACTGGGTCAAGCACGTCTTCATCCTGCCGGGCATCGTCCTCGCCGAGCTGCTGCACCGGCGGCCGCTCGGCGAGCTGGTCATGCCGGTGGCGATCGGTCTGGCCAGCGCTGCCCTGATCGCGTCCGCCAACTACGTCATCAACGAATGGCTGGACGCACGCTACGATCGGTTCCACCCGATCAAGTCGCGACGGCCGGCCGTGGCGCGGGAGCTTTCAGCGCCGGTGGTCTACCTCGAGTACGCGCTGCTCGCGGTGCTCGGCCTCGCTCTCGGCTGGGTCGTGTCCAAGCTCTTCTTCGCGGTCTCCGCACTCTTCCTGCTGAGCGGTGTGCTCTACAACGTCTCGCCGCTGCGCACCAAGGACCGCGTCTATCTGGACGTGATCACCGAGGCGGTCAACAACCCGATCCGGCTGACCCTCGGCTGGGCGATGGTCGACTCGACGACCCTGCCGCCGAGCAGCCTGGTGCTCGCCTACTGGATGGGCGGCGCGTTTCTGATGGCGATCAAGCGCTTCGCCGAGTACCGGAGCGTCTCGGAGACCGCGGGCGTCGAGAACCTGGCGCTCTACCGGCGCTCCTTTCGCGACTACAGCGAGAACTCGCTGATGATTTCGGCGTTCCTCTACGCGCTGATGGCCGCCTTTTTTCTGGCGGTCTTCCTGATCAAGTACCGGATCGAGTACCTGCTGTCGTTGCCGCTGTTCGCCGCGCTGTTCGCCGTCTACTTGGCGGTCGGGCTCAAGCCCGGCTCCTCGGCGCAGGCGCCCGAGAAGCTCTTCCGGGAAGGGCGGCTGATGACCATCGTGATCCTCCTGGTGGTGGCGCTGGTGGTGCTCACCTTCGTCGACATACCGCAGCTCGAGCGGCTCACCGATCCCCATTTCATCGAGCTGGCACGCGAGTAGATCGGGCCACCGACGTGTCACGGCTCGACCCGCGATCCTGGGACGCCGTCGTCTTCGACGTCGATGGCACGCTCTACGAGCAGCGGCTGATGCGCCGGCGGATGCTGGTCGAGCTGGCGCTCCATGCCCTCCGGCATCCCGGCCAGATCGGTCTCCTCCGGCGACTCCAGACCTTCCGCCGACAGCGTGAGCTGATCGGCGAGCGCGAGCTCGAAGGAGCGCGTCGATTGCAGTACGAGCTGCCCGCCGAGCGCCTCGGCGTGTCGGCCGATTCCCTCAGCCGCGAGGTGGTGGAGTGGATGGAGCGCCGGCCGCTCAGGCATCTGGCGGACTGCCGGGTGCCCGGAGTGCGGCGCTTCTTCGCCCACCTGCGGGCGGCCGGGATCCGCATCGCCGTCCTTTCGGACTACGCGGCGGCCGACAAGCTAGCGGCACTCGGGCTGGAGGCGAGCCTGATCGTCTCCGGGATCGACCCGGACGTCGATCGGCTGAAACCGCACCCCGCCGGCCTCGAGGCGGTCCTGGGGCGCCTCGACGCGCCCCGCGAGCGCTGCCTGATGATCGGCGACCGCGACGACCGCGACGGCGAGTGCGCTCGACGGGCGGGGGTCGCCTGTCTGCTGCGCCGTACGAGTGGCGAGCCGGAGCCGGGCTGGTTCCGGACCTACCTGGAGCTCCTTCCGGGCGACGCCCGGCCTTCTGGAGCCGGCGCCTAGCCTTCGAGGACCGCCCGCTCTCGTAGCCGCTCGGCGGCGGGGGAGAGCGGTGCCTGGGTCAGGATCTGGGTGATGCCGTCGAGCGCCTTGGCGTGATCGCCTACCGTCTGGTAGAGAACCACCTCGCCGTACAGGTTCTCGGCCAGGAGGTTGAGCCGCTCGGTGACCTGGCGGGCGTGGGGCGCGTTGGGGTAGCTCTTCAGGAAGTCGGCGCCGTTGGCGAGATCCTCGAAGCTGGCGGCGACGGTATCGATCCGCGCCGCGGCCAGCTCCCGCAGCTCGGGATCGTCGTCCTGCTCGACCAGCTGCTGGAGGGCGTCGAGCCGGCCGAGGAGCCCCGCGAGGGTCTTGAGGCCCGCGCGCGCGCGCTGTCCGGCGGCGGACTCCGGCGCATGCTGCCAGG
The DNA here is from genome assembly GCA_947259925.1 of Thermoanaerobaculia bacterium. Classification (GTDB taxonomy): domain Bacteria; phylum Acidobacteriota; class Thermoanaerobaculia; order Multivoradales; family JAHEKO01; genus JAHEKO01. The sequence continues at coordinate 43,304 of CAMYOG010000052.1, read as the reverse complement.
CCGCGAGGTACTGCGCCACCGCGTCGGCGGGTCGCTGCAGCCGGCTGTAGGCGTCGCCCAGATCGAGCGCGATCTCGGGGAACTCCGGCGCCTCGGGATAGTTGCTCACGAAGGTCTCGAGGAAGCCGGTCTCGAAGACGCCGCGCCGGTAGACCTCGACCGCCTTCGGATAGATCTCGTCGCGCTGGCGGCGGAAGTCGGCGATCTCGGCCTCGAGGATCGCGATCACCGGCGCGTCCGGCTCGACCAGCTTCACCTCGTCGATCTCCTTGGTGTAGGTCGTGATCAGGCCGCCGAAGTCGCGCGACAGCTCCGAGCCTTCGAGCTTCCGGTCGCGGTGGCGGTGGAGGAACTCGACCCGGATGTCGGCGGCGTGCTGCCCCTTCGGCCAGGCGGTGACCGCGCTGTACTTGAGCAGATCGATCACCGGCGGCTCGAGCTTCTTGTTCTCGATGAAGGCGAGCAGCGTCGATTGGGTGCGCTGGCGGTACTCGTCGGCGCCCGCGCCGTCCTGGATCTTGAGCAGGTCCTTGCGCACGTCGGCGGCCCGCACCCGCTGCTCGAAGAACGGATGGGTCTGCCAGTAGCCGTACTCCTGGGTCCGAGGTAGGCGGACCTGCATGAGCGCCATCAGCTGCCGGGTGCCGTCCGGGTCGTAGCCGGCGGCGGCTGCCATCCGCTGCCCCTCGTCGTCCGCCTCGTCCTCGAAGTCGCGGCTGTAGCTGCGCAGGAGGAGCTCGGTGACCACCATGCCGGCGGCCGCCGCGCCCATGATCCGATCGCCGCCGCCGCTACCGCCATAGCGGGGATCACCGTAGACGCTGCTCGGCGGGCCCCGCTCGCCGCTGGTGTCCGCGGTCACCGCGACGCCGACCACCAGCACCTGACTCAGGATGTTCAGCAGCTGCGCACGGTTCTGCATCTTGATGCCGTGCGAGTAGACGACGTGCGCGATCTCGTGGCCGAGCAGGCCAGCCAGCATGTCGTCGCCGAGGCCCAGATCGAGCATGCCGCGGGTGATGAAGATCTGGCCTCCGGGCAGCGCGAAGGCGTTCGGCACCGGCATGTCGACGAGGTAGAAGGAGAACGGGTAGTCGACGAAGCGGGACTGCTGGGCGACCTCGTAGCCGATCCGATTGACCCGCAGGAGCTCCTCCCAGTTGTCGTAGGTGCCGTAGTAGCCGAGCGCTTGACGAGCCGCCTCCAGGCTCTTGACGAAGAGCCCTTGGTTGGAGATCTGCTGGCCGGCGGCCGGCGGCATGCCGGCCAGCGCCAGAATGGCTGCTCCGAGCGCCAGTGCACAGCCGCTGGAGTGGATCCGTCGCACGCCCATCAGCGTAGCAGGATGTGTGCCACTCCAATATGATCTCGGAGAGGAGGGAGCGATGTCCGAGCCGACCGCCACCGCCACTGCCGAGACCGCCCTGCCACCGCCGAACGAGGCTTCGGTCGAGGACGAGGTCCACCGGCGAGCCGACACGGTCTGGACGCGCGGTGAAGGGTCGGCGCCGGCGATCGCGCGGTCGATCGCACGCGGCCTGCGCGGCGACCGGGGGCGGGTGGCGATCGTCGACGGCTGCCGGACCCCGTTCGCGAAATCGGGGACCGATCTCAACGACATGGACGTGGTCGATCTCGCCGGCGTCGCCGCCGGTGAGCTGGTCACGCGATCGGGGGTCGACCCGGCGAGCATCGGACTGTCGATCTTCGGGGTCGTCGTACCCGCTCTCCACGCTCCCAACCTCGGCCGCGAGGTCGTCTTTCGCGCGTCCCTGCCGATGACCATCCCGGGCACCGCGGTCAATCTCGCCTGCGCTTCGTCCAACCGGGCGATTACCTCGGGAGCCGAGGCGATCCTGACCGGCCAGACCGAGGTCGTGCTCGCCGGCGGCGCCGAGTCGCTCAGCAACGTACCGATCCAGTACTCGAAGAGCGCCGCCCGCCGGCTGATGGAGTTCAGCAAGGCGCGCAGCGTCGGCCAGCGGCTGTCGGTGCTGTCCAAGGTCCGGCCCAAGGACCTGGTCCCGGTGCCGCCGGCGATCGCCGAGTACACGACCGGCCAGACGATGGGGCAGTCGGCCGAGAAGATGGCCAAGGAGAACGACATCTCGCGCCGGGCGCAGGACGAGATCGCGCTCCTCTCCCATCAGCGAGCGGCGGCGGCCGCGGCCGAAGGACGGTTCGACGATCAGATCGTCACCACCTTCCCCCGGCCGGGCTACGACGAGGCGATCTCGCGCGACAACGGCGTCCGGAGCGACAGCTCGATGGAGGCGCTCGCGGGCCTCAAGCCGGTGTTCGACAAGCGCTACGGGTCGCTCACCGCCGGCAACTCGAGCCCGATCACCGACGGTGCCTCGGCGGTGCTTCTGATGAGCGAGCAGAAGGCGAAGGAGGACGGCTTCGAGTCTCTTGGTTACATCCGGTCGTTCGCCTACGCCTCGCTCGATCCCGCCAGCCAGCTCCTGCAGGGGCCGGCCTACGCGGCACCGCTGGCGCTGGAGGCGGCCGGCCTCGAGCTGAGCGACATCGACCTGGTCGAGATGCACGAGGCGTTCGCGGCCCAGATCGTCTCCAACATGAAGGCGTTCGCGTCGCCGAAGTTCGCCCGCGACGAGCTCGGCCGGAGCCAGCCGATGGGGGAGATCGACTTCGAGACCTACAACGTCAACGGTGGCTCGATCGCGATCGGGCATCCGTTCGGCGCCACCGGCGGGCGGGTGACGATCCAGCTCCTGCGAGAGCTCGAGCGACGGGGTCTCAACCTCGGTCTGATGACCGTCTGCGCGGCCGGCGGGGTCGGCTTCGCGATGGTCGTCGAGCGCGAGTAGCGGGCGAGCTAGCCGGCGGCAGGTGATGGCGGCGGCGGAGTCGGCGGCAGCGTCGCGACGTCGCGGCCGACAACCAGCAGGGTGAGATCGTCGTGCAGCGGCTCGCGCTCGCTGTGCCGGTCGAAGCTCATCAGGATCCGGTCGTGAGTCCGGCGCGAGGAGCCGGCCTCCTCGAGCAGGCTGCGCAGGCGCCGGAAGCCGAACGCCTCGCCGTCGGGACCATTGACCGCCTCGGGCAGGCCGTCGGTGAACAGCACCAGCAGGTCGCCCTCCTCGATGGTCACGCTGTCGGTCACCAGCTCGAGCTGCGGGCGGAGTCCGAGTGGCAGGTTGCCCCGCCCGAGCTCGACGACCTCGCCGCCGGCGCGGCGCAACATCGGGAAGGGATGACCGGCGCAGACGAAGTCCATCCGGCCGGTCTCGGGATCGAGGAGTCCGTAGAAGAGGGTCATGAACGCCCGGCGATCACCGGTCCGATAGAGCGCCGAGTTGAGGAGCGCCGCGACCTGGGTCGGCTCGGGATCGACGTCGAGGGCGGTCTTCAGGGTGGCGTTGGCGATCGCCATCAGCAGGCCGGCGGCAATGCCGTGGCCGCTGGCGTCGCCCATCAGCAGGGCCAAACGTCCGTCCGGGAGCTGAGGGAAGTCGTAGTAGTCGCCGCCGACCTCGTTGGCGGTGCGGTAGGAGTGCGCGAAGTCGAACCCCGCGATGTCGGGGGAGCTCTGCGGTAGGAGCTCGCGCTGGAGCTCGCGGGCGACCTCGAGCTCGTCCCGGACGCGCACCCGGTCGACCAGCTCCATGATCAGCAGGAAGACCAGACCGGCGATGCTGAGGAGATACCAGAACGAGGAGACGCCGACGCGGATGCCGGCGGCGCCCATGTTCACCATGTCCATGTCGAGAGTGCCGAGCAGGGCGAAGATCAGTGAGGCGGCGAATATCATGCGCCGCGCCGGCGTAAGCCGGGAGGAGACGCCCAGAAAGACCACCTTGATCCGATGCACGAACTGCTTGAAGCCGCCTTCGGGCTCTTCGTCCTCTCGGTCCCGAGCCAGCACCTTGTAGGCCTGGACCGCCTCCTGGTCGAACAGCCGCCGCAGGTCGCGCACGTTGAGACCGGCGGTGTATTCGCGGACGAATGACCGGGTCTGGTCGATGTAGCGTTGGGGCTTCATCGGAGGAGCGCCTTCCATTGTAACTACGCCCCAGGCTACCGAGGGTTTTGGCAGGGGACGTGAGTCCGACCGGTGTGCGGCGCGGCCGTAGTCGGCCGCTAGGTGCGGCAGAGATCGAAGTGACGGAGGAAGCTCCTGATCTCCTCCGGGTCGCCGACGCTGCCGGTCAGATCGACCCGATTCGCCGGTGCCTCGGGATCGGGATCGGGCCCGAACCAGATCGCCAGCCGTCGACGATCGTCGTCCGGGCAGTCGATCAAGACGATCGAGGAGAGCGCCTCCCCAGATTCATTGAAGCTCCGCTGGGCGACCTCGCCGCGATAGACCGCCCAGCGAACGGTCCGGTCGGGCTCCTGGAACGAGCCGCGATCGAGCTGCTCGCGCTGCCGCAAGTCGATCGGACTCTGGCGGATCAGATCAGCGTCGTCCGTTCGGCCTTCGAAGAGGTCTTCGAGCTGGCGATCGTGGTCGCCGAACGCCAGGGACTTGACGTAGATGAGGCCGTGCTCGTCGAACATGTCGCCGCGCTCGTCGATCTCGGCCTCCCGGTCGGAGAGGATGACGGTCTCCATCAGGAGCGGCACCGAGAAGGCGGTGACCGCGTGGTAGCCGTCCGGCAGCGATTCGGCTCCGAGCAGCTCGAGCGCCTGCTCGGTCCGCGCGACCGGGTCCTTCATGGTCTGCTCGAACTCGCGGGTCTTGCGGAAGCCGTAGTAGAAGAGGCCGCCGACCACCGCCACGAACAGCACGACCGCGAGCAGGCAGCCGGTACCGATCCAGATCCATACCGGGGTGCCGGAACGGTCAGCGGTCATGGCTCGGGACCGACCATACCAGGCGCTTTCCGGCAATCGACGAGTCCGCCTTCTTGACCGGCGCTCATGGCGCCGCTAGATTGACCTTGGCTTCCGACGTGAACCATCCGACTCCAGCGGTCTGGATCCGACTCCTGCTGGCCGGTCTCCTGGCCGCGGCGACCAGCGCGTGCTCGATCCGCGGGATGGCGATCAACGCGCTCGCCGACTCGCTGGCCGAGAGCGGCGACGTCTTCGCCTCGGACGAGGACCCGGAGCTGATTCGGGACGCACTGCCCTTCGCGCTCAAGACGATGGAGTCGCTCCTGGCCGAGAAGCCCGATCACGCGGGGCTGCTGCTCAGCGCCTGCAAGGGCTTCACGCAGTACGCCTACGCGTTCGTCGAGACCGAGGGTGAGGCGCTCGAGGATGACGACTACCAAGCGGCGCTGGCGGCGTTCGATCGCGCCCTCGCCATGTACCTGCGCGGCCGTGACTACTGTCTGCGGGCACTCGAGCAGCATTCTCCGGGGGTACGCCGGAGGCTCGAGATCGAGCCGGAGACCGCCCTGTCCGACTTCGACCAGAGCGACGTCCCGCTGCTCTTCTGGACCGGCGCGGCGTGGGGGAGCGCCATCTCGCTCGGCAAGGACCGTCCCGAGATCACCGTCGACCTGGCCGCCGTCCGCGCCCTGGTGGTCAAGACCCTGGAGCTCGACGAGGCGTTCGACGATGGCAGCGTGCACGAGGTGATGATGGCGCTCGAGTCGCTGCCGGCGTCGATGGGCGGCTCGCTCGAGCGTGCCCGTGAGCACTTCGACCGGGCGGTCGAGCTCTCGGGCGGTCGGCGCGCGAGCCCGTTCGTGAGCTGGGCCGAAGGGGTCTCGGTCGCTCAGCAGGATCGCGCGGAGTTCGAGCGGCTGCTGGCGACGGCGCTGGCGATCGACTCGGACGCCGAGCCTTCGCGGCGCTTGGCGAATATCATTGCCCAGCGGCGCGCTCGACGCCTCGAGGGACGAGCCGAGTATCTCTTTCTGGAGTGAGGCGGGCTCGACCGGCATCCGGGCGGCGGAATTCGATGCGACGGCTGATCTGTTGGACAGGGAGAATGCAAAGCCTACCTAGAGTTCTGCTCGCGCTGACGCTGCTGGTCGGCGCCGTCCCGGCCGCCGAAGCGGCGCCGGTCGTCATCAAGCTCGCCACCCTGGTCCCGGATGGCTCGGTCTGGGACAAGGCGCTCAAGAGCATGGGCTCCGAATGGAAGCAGGGGACCGGCGGTCGGGTGCAACTGCGGATCTATCCGGGCGGCGTAGCGGGCGACGAGCCCGACGTCCTGCGCAAGATGCGGATCGGTCAGCTGAACGCAGGCACCCTGACGGTGCGCGGCCTGATCGAGATCGACCCGGCGTTCGAGGCGCTGGCGATCCCACTCTTCTACGAGTCGTACGACGAGTACTTTCACGTGCTGCGCAAGATCGGGCCGGTGCTGCAGGAGCGGGCGCGGGCCCGGGGGTACGAGCTGATCCAGTGGGGCCACGCCGGCTGGGTGCACGTCTTCGCGACCGAGTCGGTCAGCAACGTCGAGGGGCTCCGACGGCTCAAGCTGTTCGTCTCGGCCGGCAACGACGAGAACGTGCAGTGGTGGAAGAACGAGGGCTTCCGACCGGTGGCGCTGGCGATGACCGACATCATGACCGGTCTGCAGACCGGCATGATCGATCTCCTGCCGACCACGCCGCTCGCCGCCCTGTCGCTCCAGTGGTTCCGGCAGGCTCCGTACATGCTCGACATGGGGCTGGCGCCGCTGCTCGGGGCGACGGTGATCTCGAACCGCACCTGGAGCCGTCTGTCCGCAGAGGATCGGAGCTCCATGCGCGCCGCGGCGACCAAGATGGAGGAGACCCTCGAGCGCGACATCCCGGAGCAGGACAAGAGAGCGGTCGCCGAGATGTCGAGACGCGGTCTGACCGTGGTCACCGCGACCGATCGGCCGGTCTGGCGCCAGGTGGCGGGAGAGTTCGCCGAATCGCTGCGGGGTAGCCGTGTGCCGGCCGAGATCTTCGACCTCGCCCGCTCCGAGCGCGACGCCTATCGCCGGGAGCGCGCGGCCGAGGAGAGTCGCTGAAGCTCCTCCATCGGCTGGAGGACGGCGTCGCGGCGGCGGTGCTCGCCGCGATGATGCTCCTGCCGCTGGCCGAGGCGACCGCGCGCAAGCTACTCGGAATCGGTATCCCGGGCGCCCTGCCGTTCGTCCAGCATCTGACCCTCTGGATCGGCTTCCTGGGCGCGGCGCTCGCGGCGCGGGAGGGCAAGCTGCTCGCCCTCGCCACCGGCGAGTTGATGCCCAAGGGCCGGTTCCGCGACGCCTCGAAGGTCTTCTCCGCGGCGGTGGGCGCCGGGGTCTCGGCCCTGCTCTGCCGGGCGGCGCTCGACCTGCTGGTGATCGAGCGCGACGCCGGCACCGAGATCGCCCTGGGCGTTCCGGTCTGGGTCGGTCAGCTGGCGATCCCGGTCGCCTTCGCGGCGATCGCGCTGCGGCTGGTCTGGACGGCGTCCGAGGGCTGGCGGGGCCGCGCACTAGCGGCGCTCGGACTCGCCGTCGGGGTGGTTCTGGGTCAGTACCAGCCCTGGCTCGAGTTCAAGGCTGTCTGGCCCTGGCTGATCCTGATCCTGGTGGCGACCCTCCTCGGAGGTCCGATCTTCGTCGCCCTCGGCGGGTTCGCGGTCTTCCTCTTCCTCGCCCAGGGCATCCCGGCGGCGGCGGTTCCGGCGGAGACCTACAGGCTCGCCGTGTCGCCGTTCCTGGCGGCGATTCCGCTCTTCACCCTGGCGGGCTTCGCGCTCGCCAAGGGAGACGCCTCGGGCCGCCTCCTCCGGGTCTTCCGCGCCTGGTTCGGCTGGGCGCCTGGCGGCACCGCAGTCGTGACCGCGGTGCTGTGCGCGTTCTTCACCGTCTTCACCGGCGGCTCGGGGGTGACCATCCTGGCGCTCGGCGCGCTCCTGCTGCAGGCCCTCAAGGCCGATCGCTACGAGGACCGGTTCTCGCTCGGTCTGTTGACCGCTTCGGGCTCGCTCGGTCTCCTCTTTCCGCCGGCGCTGCCGCTGATCCTCTACGGCATCGTCGCCACCATCCCGATCGAGGATCTGTTCATTGGCGGTCTGATTCCGGGGGTGGTGATGGTGGCGCTGATCGCCGGCTGGGGAGTGCGCGAGGGGATCCGCTCGGGGGTCGAGCGTCAGTCGTTCTCCGGGCGCGAGGCCCTGCGGGCGCTGTGGGGCGCCAAGTGGGAGCTCTTCCTGCCGGTGCTGGCGCTGGGCGCCATCTTCAGCGGTCTGGCGACCCTGGTCGAAGCCGCGGCCCTGACCGCCTTCTATGCCCTGGCGACGCAGGTGCTGGTTCAGAAGGACATCAAGATCCGCGGCGAGCTGCTGCGGGTCTTCACCGAGTGCGTGGTGCTGGTCGGCGGGGTGCTGATCATCCTCGGCGTCGCCCAGGGACTCACCAGCTATCTGGTGGACGCCCAGGTGCCGGCCCGGCTGGTCGAGTGGGTGCAGGCCCAGATCGATTCGAAGTTCGTCTTCCTGATCTGCCTCAACCTGCTCCTCCTCCTGGTCGGCTGCCTGATGGACATCTTCTCGGCGATCGTGGTGGTCGTGCCGCTGATCGTGCCGCTGGGAGCGGCGTTCGGCATCCATCCGGTCCACCTCGGGATCATCTTCGTCGCCAACCTGGAGCTCGGCTACCTGACGCCGCCGGTCGGTCTCAATCTGTTCCTGGCCGCCTATCGGTTCGAGCGGCCGCTCCTGAGCATCTGGCGCGCGGTCCTGCCGATGCTGGCAATCCTCGCCGCCGGCGTACTGCTGATCACCTACGTGCCGTCGCTGACCCTCGGCCTGCTCGGGCTGCTCGGCCGGTAGAGAGCTCAGGCCAGACCGCCGGTCAGCGCGCTCGATAGAGCTTGCCCACCTTCCCTCGGGAAATTTTTCTTCCGGGAGCTTGATCAGTTTCGCCGCCGGTTCTCGCGTTAACAGGTAGAAGCAAGAAACCGGTAGCCGCCATAGGAAGGAGACGCCAAACAATGACCATCAAGACCAACGTGAAAGCCTCAGCATTCGTCTGGGACGACTAGTTCAGGCCGCCACGACGCATACGAGAGCCGCGGGAGACCGCGGCTCTCTTGCTGTATGGCCGCGAGTCTGGCGGGCCTGGGCGATAGGGAGTAACTTTGGTCCATGGATCGACAGCCGCACTGGGATCGCTTGTATGCAAGCAAGGCACTCGAGGAAGTGAGTTGGTACCAGAGCCGTCCGGCACTCTCGCTCGAGCTGATCGAGAGTTCGGTGGTGGGCCCGAGCGGCGCGATCCTGGACGTCGGCGGGGGGGACTCGCTCCTGGTCGATCACCTGCTGGAGGCGGGCTACACCGACCTGACGGTCCTGGATGTCTCGTCCGCCGCTCTCGACCGCGCACGGCGCCGATTGGAGGACGTTGCCGACCAGGTCGGCTGGATCGTCACCGACGTGACGCGGTTTCGGCCGGAGCGGGAGTACGACCTCTGGCACGATCGCGCGGCTTTCCATTTCCTGACCCGGGCAGGCGACCGTCGTCGCTACGTGACGACGCTCGAACGAGCGCTTCGAGCGGGCGGCCAGGCGATTCTCGCGACCTTCTCTCTCGAGGGCCCGGCCAGGTGCAGCGGTCTGGACGTGCGCCGCTACTCGGCCGCATCTCTCGCGGCGGAGCTCGGGCGGTCATTTCGGCTGGTCGAATCCCGAACTGAGTCGCATCGGACTCCCTCGGGTGCCGATCAGTCGTTCGTCTACGGTCGGTTCCAAGAGCTCGGAAGGCAGTTGGCCATGAATCCTGTCGAGTAGAGCCGGCCCGGTTCGTCTAGTAGATTGACGACCCTCGCGACAGGAGAAGATCATGGATTGGCAGGACGATCGACAGAAGCTTCCTTGGGCCTTCTGGCAGACTCTGATTCTGGCACTCGGCTGGATCGCGGTCGGGCCGTGGTCCGCGATGGCCCAGAGCCGCGATACCGAGAACACCCTGCGCCTCGACGAGGGAACCACTCGTCCGGCGGCGAAGATCGCCGACGTCGGCTGGCTGGCCGGATACTGGCGGGGTGACGGCCTGGGCGGCGAGTGCGAAGAGATCTGGAGTCTGCCCGCCGGCGATCGGATGCACGGCATCTTCACTTTGGCCAACGAGGGTGGCCTGGTCTTCTCCGAGGCGATGACCCTGGTCGAGGAAGAGGGGAGCCTGGTGCTCAAGGTCAAGCACTTCACGCCAGAGTTCGTCGGCTGGGAAGAGAAGGGCGACTTCGTCCGGTTTCCCTTGGTTCGTCTGGACGACAACCAGGCCTACTTCCGGGGTCTCACCTTCCGGCGTGAGAGCGACGAGACGCTCTTGATCTACATCGCGCTCAGCAAGGACGGCGAGAGGAAGGAACACGAGCTGCGACTCGACCGGGTGGCGTTCCAGGATTCTCCCTGAGCCTCAGCGCAGCTGCTCGACCCGGCGCATCTGTTCCGCGACGACCTCGAGCAGGCGTTGTAGCTTGAACGGTTTGTGCACCAATGGAGCGCCGGAGTCGGTGGCCGCTTTCAGGATGGCAGCGTCCGAGTAGCCCGATATGTAGACGACTCGGGCATGGGGGTGGCTCTTCAGCGCCTGCTCGACCAGCTCTGGCCCCCGGAGTCCGGGCATCACGATGTCGGTCAGGATCAGATCGATCGAGTCGCTACTGCGGCTGGAAATCTCGACGGCCTCCCGTCCGTTGCTCGCCTCCAGGACCAAGTATCCGACCGAGCGCAAGCCGGCTGCCGCCAACTCTCGAATCTGCTCGTCGTCCTCGGCCAGCAGCACGGTTCCCGAGGCCCCTGCCCTGGTCTCCGCGGCTTCCGGCTCGCTCTCGCTAACGAGCGGCGCCGCCGGCCGTAGGAAGATGTCGAACCGCGTGCCCTGACCCGGTGTGCTCGCCACGGTAATGTGCCCGTTGCTCTGCATCACGATCCCGTGGACGGTGGAGAGACCCAGGCCGGTGCCCTGGCCTGGGTGCTTGGTCGTGAAGAACGGGTCGAAAGCCCTGGCCAGGGTCGCTTCGTCCATGCCACAGCCGTTGTCCTCGACCGTGATCCGAGCGTACGAGCCGACCGGCACCGACGCCATCCGCTGGTCTGCGCCGTCGACGTACACCTGGCGGGTACGAATCGCCAGGAAGCCACCTTCTGGCATGGCGTCCCGAGCGTTTACGGCGAGATTGACGATTACCTGCTCGAGTTGGACGGCGTCGACCTCAATGTCAGGTAGCGCCTCGCCGCAATCCAGTTCGAGCGAGATCTGAGAAGGGAGCAGGCGACGGAGGATGGACTCCGTGTCACGTAGAAGCAGATTGAGATCGATGACGCTCGGCTCGATTCTCTCTTGTCTGCTGAAGGCGAGCAGCTGCCGGGTCAGTGTGGCGGCCCGCTCACCGGCCTTGATGATCCCCTGCAGGTCTTCGCCGCGTGGATCGCCGGGCTCCAACTGCCACTGCAGAATCTCGGCGTTGGCGAGGATTGCCGTCAGCAGGTTGTTGAAATCGTGTGCGACGCCGCCGACCAGGGTTCCGAGAGCTTCCATCTTGCTCGACTGGTGAAGCAGCTGCTCACGCTGCCGGAGGTCCGCCTCGGTCTGCGCTTGCCGCCGGAGGCTCGCCTGCAGCAACAACCGGATCCTCCACACCAGAGCGCCGGTCACGAGGAGTACGCTGACAAAGGCCCAGACGATGAGCTGGAATCGGCGGCTCTTATAGAGTCCGACGTCGTGGAGCATGGTTTCGGCGGCAATGGTGTGCAACCGGTCGAATTGGAAGAGCGTGAGATCGAGCGCGACGATGTCTCGCCGGAGCTGCTCCGGCAACCGATCGGCTCCTTCAAACGACCGCAGTAGTGCAGCGTACTGGCGGTTGGCGCGGTCTATCGTCCCTTCGAAGGCCGCGTCTCCAGCCGCCAGCTGCATCGCGGTTATCTCTTCCAATGAGCGGCCGATCGACCCGAGTGCGAGCTCCATCCGCGCCCGGCGCGCGGTGGCCGGAGGCGCTGCAGCCGCCTCCACCAATTCGCCTTGAAAATCGCTCAGTGCCTGGGCTGCCTCGGCGGTCAAGATGATGCTTCGGATGTGAAAGCGTTCGAGTCGGCTCCGCTCCCGCACCTCGGTGACGAACCCGAGGTACAGAGTGGTTACTAGGAGGGCGGCCGAGATCCCGCCGACTACGAGAAGGGAGTAGAAATAGCGGAGAATCTCGCGATGCGGTCGCCCTACGGTGCTCATTCCCTCTGTGCCCCAGGTAACAGCTCGTCAAACATCTCTGCGGCGCGCCGAAGATCGTCAAAGTCCCTGTTGCTAGCGGGGACGTAGCCTGCAGCCCCCTGGGCTGCGAGGATGGCCGTGTGCCCGGGCTCCGTCATCTCGAGAGCCAGGAACGCGTCCGTCAAGAGAGTCTTGAGATCGGGATCGAGGTCGTTCCGGACCGCCCAGACGTAGTTCCGGTACGGTGGCGTCTTCCACAGAACTCGAATCTGGTCTCCTCCGAGTCTTCCCTGACCGAGCATCGATGCCAGCACTACGGAATTGACTGCTCCCAGATCGACTCGACCGTCCTTCACCCAAATGACTGTCTGGTCGTGACCGGCTGAATGCCGTACTTCGGCGAACGAGCTCTCCGGCTCCAGGCCGAGCTCTCTCAAGAAGTAGCGCGGCATGAGGTGGCCGGAGGTCGAGAGGCGCGGTCCGAAGGCGAGCCTCTTGCCGAGGAAGTCCTCGATGGACTCACCGGGTGTCGAGCTGGCCACCACGAAGTCGCTCGTGAACTTGAGATCGATGTCGCGCATGACCAGCGCTTCGGCGTCGGCCGTGCGCTCGGCGTGAATGAACGTAAGACCTCCGAACCAGGCAAGCTGCAGGTCCCCCGATTCGAAGCTCTGCAGCAAGCCGTCGTAGCTCCCTGGAACCGTCAACTCCAACGATAGGCCGGTTGCCGCGCTGAGGTAGTCGATCAGTGGGTCGTACAGGAGTCTCAGTTCAGACTCGGCCTGATCTGGCAGCACTCCCACGCGCAAAGATCCAGCGCCGCTGGAGGGCTTGCATGCGGCCAGGGCCCAGCCCAGAGCCAGGACCCACCAGACGGCCTTGACCGGCGTGCGGGTGACGATGCGCATCGGCGCAACCTAACATGTGGATCAAGGAAGGACTGGGTATTGTCCTGATAACAAAGATGGTTAAGATCGTGACCGGCGCGACTCGAGGCGCGCCCAGGTCGCGCCCCATCCCCCCGCCTCGAGTGGCGCGTCGCCGAAATCGACCACGCGCGGGTCACGCTCCAGCACCGTCCGAACGGTCCGCCGTTGCACTCCCTTGCCGCGGCCGTGGATGAGTCGGATGTTCCGGTATCCCTTTTCGTACGCCGCGTCCAGGTAGGCGCGGGTGACGTCGGCAACGTCGCGAGGCTGGAAGCTGTGGAGGTCGAATACGTCGGTGATCGGGAGCTCGGTCGGAGCTTCCGCGTCCTCGGCCCGCTGGCCCGCGCCTGGCGGCCGATCAGGCTCGTCCGGCACCGGCGGATTCGACGACCGGTCGGGCGAGCCAGCGAACCCCGATCACGATCACCGCGAGCCCGACCAGCAGCGAGATGAACGGGCTGAGGCCGAAGGCGGTCGGGATGTTGCCTACCGCCATGCCGAGCAGGCCGACGCTGATGGCGTAGGGCGCCTGGGTGCGCACATGGGCGATGTGATCGCAGCCGGTGGCCATGCTCGAGAGGATGGTGGTATCGGAGATCGGCGAGCAGTGGTCGCCCCAGACGCTCCCGGAGAGGACCGAGGCGATCGTGCCGAGCAGCAGGCGGCTGAACTCGGGGCTATCGAGCCCCAGTCCGGCCTCCATGCACAGGCCATGGATGATCGGGATGACCAGGGGTGTGAAGATGGCCATCGTGCCCCAGGCCGTACCGGTGGCGAACGAGATCCCGGCGGAGAGCACGAAGGTGAGTACCGGCACCCAGTAGGGGGAGAGCACCCCGGAAGAGAGGCCGACCAGGTAGTCGGCGGTGTGCAGCTGGGTGCAGACCGCGCCGAGCGACCAGGCCAGGATCAGGACGACGAACGCCAGCAGCATGGCGCGAAAGCCTTCGACCATCGCGCTGGTCGCCTCGCGGATCGACAGGATCCGTTGGGCCAGGGGCAGGAGCATCGCCATCAGCATCCCCGAGAGGCTCGCCCAGAGGAGAGCCTTGTAGCTGTCGGCGTTCGAGAAGATCGCCTGGACCCACTTGAAGGTCGAGCCGTAGTCCGAGCGGGGGGTGCCGGCGCTGCCGGTGACGTAGAGCCCCAAGACGGTCACCACCGCCACGGTCACGATCGGCAGTAGCGCGTTGCGGGCGCGGCACGGCTTGCCTTCCGGTGGCTGGAGCTGGCTGCCGGAGTAGTCTGCCAGCGGCACGTCGCTCTCGCCGACCACCTGCCCGGTCTCCACCGCCCGGCGCTCGGCCTTGAGCATCGGGCCCGCGTCGCGCCGGCTCAGGGCGAGGGTCACGACCAGGGTGACCGCCAGGAGCGGATAGAAGCGATACGGGATCGAGCCGACGAACGCCGCGTAGGCGTTCATCGACAGGCCGAGCGACGCGAGCGCCGCGCCGATCAGCCCGACCTCGAACCCGACCCAGGTCGAGATCGGAAAGACGCTCACCACCGGCGCCGCGGTCGAGTCGACGATGTAGGCGAGCTTCTCGCGGCTGATCTTCAGGCGGTCGGTGATCGGGCGCATCGTCGGACCGACGATCAGGGTGTTGGCGTAGTCGTCGAAGAAGATGACCACCCCCAGCATCCAGGTCGCCACCTGGCCTCGACGGCTGTCGGTGGCGTACGGGGTCAACCGATTGACGATCCCCTGGGTGCCGCCGCTCTTGCTGATCAGGCCGACCATGCCACCGAGCAGGGTGGTGAAGACCAGGATGCTGGCGTGCGAGCTGTCGGCGACGGCCGGCACGATGAAGCTGTCGATGGTGCGCGCGAAGGCGGTGACCGGATTCCAGTGCGAGTAGAAGAGCGCTCCCGAGAAGACGCCGAGGAGGAGCGACAGGATGACGTCCTTGAAGATCAGGGCGAGGCCGATCGCCACCAGCGGCGGAACCACCGACAGCCAGCCGGGGATCGCTTGCGTCGAGGTCGTCGCCGACGCCCCACCACCGCGAAACTCGATCTCCTGGCTGCCGCGCGCCGGGGTGCTCAGCTCGATCGTGTGAGCGCCCGGAACGAGCGCGATCCGATCGGTCACCGTGCCGTCGACCAGCGCCTCGAGCGGGATCTCGACGCTCGGTGCGGTGCCGGCCACCTCGAGCGCCAGGCTCAGCGGCCGGCCGGCGAGCTGTGCTCCGTCCGGGGCGACCGAGAGCGAGATGTCTTCCGCCGAGGCGCTCCCCGTCCCGCCCGCGAGGAGCAGGGCGAGAACGGCGGTCGTCGGAACCAGTCGGCTAGGCCTCGACAGGTTCCGCCGGGGCCTCGTCGGTTGCGTGCTCGGCCGCGGCTCCGACCAGGGGCAGGCCGAGGCCCTGGCGGATCGCGGCCTCGATCTCGGCGGCAAGATCTCCGTTGTCGCGCAGGAACTGCTTGGCATTTTCCCGACCCTGCCCAAGGCGGACGTCGCCGTAGTTATACCAGGCGCCGCTCTTGCCCACGATGTTGTGCTCGACGCCGAGATCGACCAGCTCGCCGACTCGCGAGATCCCCTCGCGGTAGTCGATGTCGAACTCGGCCAGGCGGAACGGCGCGGCGATCTTGTTCTTGACCACCTTGACCTTGGCGCGCGCGCCGATCACCAGGTCGCCCTCCTTGAGCGCCGCGATCCGTCGGATGTCGATCCTGACCGAGGAGTAGAACTTGAGTGCTCGGCCGCCGGTGGTGGTCTCGGGGCTGCCGAACATCACCCCGATCTTCTCGCGGATCTGATTGATGAAGACCAGCGAGGTCTTGGACTTGGCGACGATCGCGGTCAGCTTGCGGAGCGCCTGCGACATCAGGCGCGCCTGCAGGCCGACGTGCGAGTCACCCATCTCGCCTTCGATCTCGGCGCGGGGGACGAGCGCGGCGACCGAGTCGATGACCACCATGTCGATCGAGTTGCTGCGCACCAGCATCTCGGCGATCTCGAGTGCCTGCTCGCCGAAATCCGGCTGCGAGACCAGCAGGTCGTCGATGTTGACGCCCAGCTTCTGGGCGTACTCGGCGTCCAGGGCGTGCTCGGCGTCGATGAATGCCGCGACCCCCCCCGCCTTCTGTGCCTGGCCGACCGCCGAGAGCGCCAGAGTGGTCTTACCCGACGATTCCGGCCCGTAGATCTCGATCACCCGGCCGCGCGGGAAGCCGCCGGCACCGATCGCCGAGTCGACCGCGATCGATCCGGTCGAGATCGTCTCGATGCCCAGCGTCTCCTGCTGACCGAGGCGCATGATCGATCCCTTGCCGAACTGGCGTTCAATCTGATTCAGGGCGCCGTCGATCGCCTTGAGTCGGTCGTCTTTGGGTGCTGTCATCGGGTTGGCTCCTTGGGTTGCGGGCCGTCGGCGCGGGCTTCCTGCTGCGACCCCGGCGGTATACTAATCGCTCGCCGTCGATTTGAGAAACGGCGGGGAAGCGGCACCGCAGGATCGCCCATGAAGGCCGCCGCCGAGAAGGCCTAGACGGGGGCCTGGGAGTCGGTATTCTGCAATGCGGGAGGAGATCGAACCGTCGCGGAGGCTCCCCCGCCGCTGTCATCTCAGACGAGATCCAGGACCTCTTTCTTGCAATCCGCCCTGAAACCCGATGCCGGCCTGCGGGCGCGCCTGGAGTCGATCGACGACCTCGAGCTGCGGCTCGAAGAGCCGCTGGCGCGCTATAACACCTTCCGCATCGGCGGCCCCGCCGAGATGCTGGGCCGCGTCAAGTCGCTCGAGGCGCTGACCCGGACGGTCGCCGAGGTGGCACGCGCCGGCGACGACCGGCCGGCTCCGGCCCTGCAGGTACTCGGCCTCGGCTCGAATGTGCTGATCCCCGACGAGGGCCTGCGCGGGCTCGTGCTGCGGCTCGAAGGGGAGCTGGAGCGGGTCGACTTCGAGGGTGACCTGGTCTGGGCCGGAGCGGCGGTATCGTTGGCGCAGCTCGCCCGGCGGACCGCCGCCCAGGGCCACCTCGGGCTCGAGGCGCTCTCCGGCTTTCCGTCCACGGTCGGCGGTGCAGTGGTCATGAACGCCGGCTGCTACGGCACCGAGATCAAGGACCTCCTGGTCAGCACGACGGTGGTCGACGAGCGCGGCCGGCTCGCCCGGCTGACCATCGACGACCTCCAGCCCGGCTATCGCACGACCGTGCTTCAGGGGCAGTCGAAGATCGTGGCCGACGCCACCTTCCGCACCCGGCGCGGAGACCCGGTCGCGGCGCTCGCGCGCATCCAGGAGCTCAATCGGAAGCGCAAGCAGGCCCTGCCGTCGGGCTTTCCGAACGTCGGCTCGATCTTCAAGAACCCGCCTAGTGACTACGCCGGTCGGCTGATCGACGAGTGCGGTCTCAAGGGGCGCGAGATCGGCGGAGCGCGGATCAGCAACCGGCACGGCAACGTGATCGTCAACTTCGGCGCCGCCACCGCCGCGGACGTGCTGGCCCTGATGAAGGAGGCTCGCTCGGCCGTCGCCGAGCGCTTCGGCGTGACGCTAGAGCCCGAGGTCGTCCTGACCGGCGGCCTGCGCGCCCTCTGGGACGCCTGATCCGCCGCCAGGCGCTGGGCGTCTGTTAGATAGGCCGCAGCCCGGCCGACCGCCCTCTGCTAGCTTTCGATAGCTCTTTCGCTATGATCCGGCGAAAGGTGACCGTGGCCGATTCACTCGTGGAACCACCTCCCCGAATCAGTTCCCTGTCACCCGATTTCCAAGAAGGAGGTTGTAGTGCAGCGAATCAAGCGGTTTGGGCTGGGGCTCTGCCTGGCGATTGGAACACTCCTGCTCGGCACGGCGTGCTCGGAGAAAAGCCCGCTCGAGCAGATGATCGAAACTCGTTCCCGCTACTCCGCGGAGATCAATCCGGGGGGTTTCTACGTCGATAGCAAGCCGATGGTGGCGGAGTTCGCCGAGGCCGAGATCGATCCCGAGGCCGAGCCCGCAGACGAGACGGCGATCGACACCGAGGAGCCGGAGCTGGTGGAGCCGGTCGAAGTGATGCAGACGGCCTACCTCGACATTCTGATCAAGCACGACAGCTACGACAAGCTGCCGGGGGTGACGGTCGATATCGTCCACGTCGACGCCGGCATGAACGAGAAGGCCCACTGGCTGGTCTGGTTCGACACCTCCACCGTCGAGCGGGCCAACCCGACGCAGTACAGCCACGTGATCGAGGGCATCGACTACGTGGAGGGTGACAGCTTCAGCGCCGAGATACGCCACCCGATTCCGGAAGCCGAGCGGGGCGACTACAAGGAGTTCGCGAACGTCGGACCGTGACGCTCGGGCGTCCGCGGCCGTCTCAAGAGAGGATGACCGATTCATTGGCCGCGGCAGCCGGCGGTCCAGACCGCGCGACAGAAGGGCAGGCGCCGGCGATCGAGCACATCGAGCGTCTCGAGGCGCAGCTGTCGACCATCGTTCGCGGCAAGGCGGACGTCATCCGGCTGGCGGTCGTCGCTCTGCTGGCTCGCGGCCACGTACTGATCGAGGACGTCCCGGGCGTCGGCAAGACCACCCTCGCGCAGGCGCTCGCGAGGTCGCTGGGGCTGTCGTTTCAGCGCATCCAGTTCACCAGCGACCTGCTGCCGTCCGACATCCTCGGGGTCTCGGTCTTCAACCAGACCCAACAGGAGTTCGAGTTCGTTCCGGGTCCGGTCTTCGCCAACGTCGTGCTCGCCGACGAGATCAACCGGGCGAGTCCGAAGACCCAGTCGGCGCTGCTCGAAGCGATGAGTGAGCGCCGGGTCAGCATCGAGCGCAAGCGCTACCGGCTGCCCGACTCGTTCATGGTGCTGGCGACGCAGAACCCGCTCGAGTACGTGGGTACCTTTCCGTTGCCCGAGTCCCAGCTCGATCGGTTCATGATGTCGCTGCGACTCGGCTACCCGCCCCACAGCGAGGAGCGCGAGCTCCTGCTGAGTGGTGGCGTGCGCAATCTCCTCGACGATCTCGAGCCGGCGCTCGAAGAGGACGAGCTGCGCGAGCTGCAGGCCCGGGTGCCGGGTGTCCAGGTGGCCGAGAAGCTGGCCGACTACATCCTGACCATCGCCACCCAGACCCGGAAGTCGTCGGACTTCCTGCTCGGGGTCTCGACCCGTGGCGTGCAGAGTCTCTACGGCGCCGCGCAGGCGCTGGCGCTGGTCGAGGGACGCGACTACGTGGTGCCCGACGACATCCAGCAGCTGGCGCCGGCGGTCCTCGCGCACCGCGTCTCTCTCAAGGGCGGTGGTTCGGGTCTCGACGCGACCCGCGAAGCGATCGAGCGCGTGGTCCGCTCCATTCCCGTCCCTCTCTAGGGGGGCCGGGCGCCGCTCCGAGCCATGGCCTTGAAACGAGCTGTCTTCGATCGCATCCGGATCACCAAGGTCGGCTTCTGGTACGTCTTCTTCGCGCTGGTCGTCGGCCTGGCCGC
The DNA here is from genome assembly GCA_947259925.1 of Thermoanaerobaculia bacterium. GTDB lineage: Bacteria > Acidobacteriota > Thermoanaerobaculia > Multivoradales > JAHEKO01 > JAHEKO01. The sequence goes on along the minus strand of CAMYOG010000052.1, from coordinate 23,855 downwards.
GGCCAACACCGGCAACAACGCTCTCTATCTGGTCGAGGCGCTGCTGCTGGCGCTGTTGGCGATCTCCGGTCTCATCTCGCGTCGGAATCTGGCGGTGCTCGAGACGACGGCGGAGGCCCCGGAGGAGATCTACGCCAAGCAGCCGTTCTCGCTCAAGGTGGCCGTGCGCAGCCGGGACCGGTGGCTCACCAAGCGGCTGGTGGTCGTCACCGCCGGCGAGGGGGGCGATAGCCACCTCATCGCGCGCATCGACCGGCGGCAGACGGCGGAGCTGCGACTCGGGATGATCTTCAAGCGGCGGGGCGTACATCGGATCGATGCGGTGCGCATCTCGTCGGTCTTTCCGCTCGGCCTGATCTTCAAGTCGAAGCGCCATCCGATCGATCTGGAGGTGCTGGTCTTTCCCGAGATCTACCCGAGCGAGGTCCGACGCCTCAACGCGGCCGGCCGGGCCGGCGAGCAGACCACGCAGAGTCCCGGCTGGGGTCACGAGCTCCTGACCCTGCGCGAGTTCCGGCCGGGCGACGACCCGCGAGGGATCCACTGGAAGCAGAGCGCTCGGACCGGTCGATTGATCTATCAGGAGCGCGAGGCGGAGCAGGGCAAGCGGCTGTCGATCATCTTCGACAACGCAGTCGGGGAGCTCCACGACAGCGCCGCCGAGCGCCGCTTCGAGCGCCTGGTGAGCGAGGCGGCGAGCTCCGCCGCGCATCACCTCGAGAACGGCTACGAGGTCCAGCTGGTGACTCGCCAGGAGGTTTTGCCCTTCGGCAGCGGCCGCGGCCACCGGCTGCGGATCCTGGAGACGCTGGCCCTGATCGGCCCGTATCCGCGTGAGTCGAGCCCGCTCCGCGGTCCGGAGCCGGCACCGCTCGAGTTCCGGCCGGCACCCGACCAGGTGGCGTCGTGAGGTTCGCCAAGCAGAAGCGGTGGATGGTAGGCCTACTGGCCATGCTGGCGCCGCTGCCCCTGCCCTTCAACGGCGTCATCGGTTGGCTCTCGCTGACCGCGTTCTGGCTGGCGACCGCGCTCTTCCTGGTCCGGGTCGCCAGCGACACCTATCGCACCCTGCGGCCGTGGGCGATGAACCTCCTCGGCCTGCTCTACATCCCGGTGCTGGTGGTCGAGATGTCGACCTGGTGGCGCGGCCAGCAGCTGATGCGATCGCTGACCCACCTGATCCTCTTTGCCCTGGTGGTGAAGCTCTTCTCGCTGCGCCGGGAGCGGGACTATTGGCACTCGCTGGTGGCGATCTTCTTCCTCTTCCTGGCGGCGATGGGTACCAGTGTCCACCCGGTGGTCGTCGTCTACCTGCTGGTGTTCGCGTTCGGCAGTCTACTGGTGCTGACCCGGTTGACCGCGTACGGCGTCCTGAGCGAGCACGGCGGCCACAGTGCGCTCGCGCGCCAGCTGCAGCTGCGGCGCTTCGTGACCGCCGTCGGTCTGGTCTCGCTGCTGGCCGCGATTCCGCTGTTTGCACTCCTGCCGCGGCTCAAGCAGCCGTATCTGTTCGGCCCCGGGGTCGGCAACGCTGGCGGTGCGGTCGGCGGCGGGTTCGCCGGCGGTCTGCACCTCGACACGATCGGCTCGGTGCGGACCGGTCGGTCGGTGGTCTTGCGCTTCACGCCGCTCGGCCCCGAGGTCGACGCCGCCGCCATGCGCTTCAAGTCGGCGACCTACGATTTCTTTCGGCGCAACCGGTGGACGCGCGGGCAGCGGGTGACCACCTACCGCGAGCGCGGCCAGGACGGCTTCTTCCGGCTCGCCCCGGGGGCGACCGGCAAGTGGCTCCAGGTGTGGCAGAGCAAGGAGGGGGGGCGTGAGCTCCTGCTGCCCACCGAGACCGCCGCCTTCGACGTCCGGGTCTCCTCGATCCTGATCGACGACAGCGGCGTCGTCGCGCTCCCCAGCCCGCCGGTGGCGACCTTCGACTACAAGGTCGGCCTCCGTCGGGCCGACGGACCGGGGGCGCTCGACGACAGTCCGGCATCGCGACTCGATCTCGAGGACGAGGCGGTGACGCCGCGGATGAGCGCCCTGGCCGTCGAGGTCATGGGTGACGGCAGCGTCGCCGAGCGGGCCGGGCGGCTCGAGCGCCACCTGATGAGCCGCTACCGGTACACGCTCGACCTGGGTGTGCGGGACCAGGACAACCCGGTCGAGGACTTCCTCTTCGACAGCCGCTCCGGCCACTGCGAGTACTTCGCGACCTCCATGGTGCTCCTGCTGCGCTCACAGGGGATTCCGGCGCGGATGGTGAGCGGCTACCTGGGCGCCGAGCACAATCCCCTCGAGGGGTACTACATCGTCCGCCAATCGAACGCGCACGCCTGGGTCGAGGCGCTGATCGAAGGCGAGGGCTGGCGGATCTTCGACCCGACGCCGCCCGCCGGCCGCCCACAGGTCGGCGACGGTGGCGCCCTGCAGCTTCTCAGCCAGGCCTACGACTACCTCCTCTTCCGCTGGGACCGCTACGTCCTGACCTATGGCCTCATCGATCAGCTCGACTTCCTGGTGCGCGCGCGCGACTTCTTCGGCGGCATCCGCGAATGGTTCGGCCGCGAGGAGCCGGGCACCGCGATCGCGGAGGAGAGCGCCGAAGCAGGCGCACTGCCGCCGGACGAGGTGCCGTCACCGGTCTGGCAGTGGATCGTGACCACGCTGGTCGCGGCGCTCGGACTGATCTGGCTCTGGCGGGCGCGCACTCCCTGGAATGCGACCGTCGCCTATCGAGCCCTGCGCGCCGACGTCGGCAGGACGGCGAGCAGCGCGGCCGAGCGGCAGGCCGAAACCTTGGCGCCGCTCGAGGTGGAGCGGCGGGTGGTCGCCTCGTGCCCCGAGACCGCCGGCGAGACGCGCCGTATCGTCCGCCTCTATCTGGAGGAGAGCTTCGCCGAGCGACGGCTCTCCGATGCCGAGCTGGCCGAGATACGTGGGGCACTCGGGGTGGTCCGCCGAGCCCTGCGCAAGGCGGCTTGAGGGGCCTCAGTACGCGTTGTACTTGAGGCCGTGGCGGAGCGTCATCCAGAGGATCTTGAAGTCCAGCTTCAGCGACCAGTTCTCGATGTAGTAGAGGTCGTACTGAAGACGCTTCTTGATCGACGTGTTGCCGCGCCAGCCGTGCACCTGCGCCCAACCGGTGATGCCCGCCTTGACCCGATGCCGGTGCATGTACTGGGGCATCCGGTTCTTGAACTCGCGTACGAACGCCGGGCGCTCGGGCCGCGGGCCGACGATCGACATCTCGCCCTTGAGCACGTTCCAGAGCTGCGGTAGCTCGTCGAGCGACCAGCGGCGCAGGAAGCTGCCGATCACGGTCCGGCGTGGATCGTCCTTGACCGCCCAGACCGGCCCGGTCGTCGACTCGGCGTCGACGCGCATCGAGCGCATCTTCCAGATCATGAACGGCCTGCCGTCCAGTCCCATGCGCTCCTGCTGGTAGAAGATCGGACCCCGGTCCTCGAGCCAGATGATCAGGGCCACGAACGGCAGGAACGGCAGCAGGAGCAACAACGCGACCAACGCGACCGCGATATCGATGCCCCGCTTGACCATGCTGTGCCAGCCCTGGAGCGGCACCTGCGACAGGTTGATTACCGGCGTTCCGTCGAGGTCCTCCATGGTCGCGCGCAGGGTGGCGAACTGGAGGATGTCCGGGACCAGCTTGACCTCGACGAGCTCACGCGCCACGGTTTCGAGCACCTTGAGAGTCTTCTTGTAGGCGTCGAGCGGCAGCGTGATCAACACCTGGTCGACCTGCTCGGCGGCGATAACGTCGCCGATGTCATGGGTGGTGCCGAGCACCGGCGTGTCGACGAAAGAGCGACGCGCCTTGCCCGGATCATCGTCGAGGAAGCCGACCACCTGGAACCCGAGCTCCTCGTGAGCCTTGATCTTGCGGGTGACCTCCTTGCCGAGCGAGCCGGCGCCGACCACCAGGATCCGCCGCAGGTTGTGGCCGCTCCGGCGGATCTTGAACAGAGCGCTGCGGATCAGGGAGCGCCCGGTGACCACCAGGAACAGGTCGAGGAACGCGAACAGGGCGAGGAACGTACGGCTGTAGCTGAACGGATCGATCGTTCCGTCCGGCCGCTCGTAGCCCGGATGGCGGTACCAGGTGATGACCACCGACAGGAGCACGAACGCGAACAGGATCGCCACCAGGACGGTGATCGCTTCGTCCATGCGCGAGCGACCGCGCCGCGCCTGATAGAGGCCGTGGAAGTAGAAGACCATCGGCCAGAGGATGATGATGAACGGCAGCAGGGCCAGATAGGGGCCGAACTCGGGCAGGTGCGGCTTGAGGTAGGCCGACGGCAGGACGGCGACCTCGAAGCGCAGGTACCAGGCCGCGAAGAAGGCGATCAACGTACACACCAGATCGCTGGCGAAGTAAGTCGCCCTGGTGAGGCGGTTACGCCGGTGGATCAGCTGTCTATCCTCTCGCTGAGTAGAGCGCGCAGGCCGTCAACGAAACGGAAGGTAGAGAAGATCGCCGCGCGGCTTCTTAGATTCAATTTATTGAAACGCAGTTCTCGCGTTTTGTCAATCGCATCCGCGAGAGCCTCGGGCCGGTCCTCGTCCGAGTAGAGCGTTCCGTGCACCCCGTCCTCAACGATGTCCAGAATCCCGCCTCGCCCCAGAGCGACCATCGGCACGCCACACGCGAGGGCCTCCACACTCGATATCCCGAAGTCTTCCACACCCGGCTGGACCACACAACAAGCGCCCCGATAGAGGTCGCGCAGGGTCTCCTTCGAGACGCTACCCAGGAGGCGGGTACGGCTGCCGCCCAGTCGCTCGAGGCGTTCCCGCTCCGGCCCGGTGCCGACCACCCGCAGCTCGACCCCGAGCGCCTCGCACGCCGCGATCGCGACGTCGACCCGCTTGTAGGGCGCGAGCGCCGAGACCATCAGGCAGTAGTCGCCGTCGGCGCCGTCGCCCGGGGTGAAGAACTCGGTGTCGACCGGCGGATGGAGGACGTCCGCCTCGCGGCCGTAGTAGCGGCGGATGCGCTCGGCGACGAAGGTCGAGTTGGCGACGAAGCGGGTGACCCGCTCGGCGGTGGCCGCGTCCCACTGCCGCAGCTGGGCCAGGATGAACGCGCGGAGACGCGCCACCGGGCCGGTGCGCTTAGGAAAGTAGGCGTGCTCCTGGTCCCAGGCGTAGCGCATCGGGGTGTGGCAGTAGCAGAGGTGGAACGTGTTGGTGCCCGGGATGACCGCCTTGGCGACCGCATGGCTACTGCTGATGATCAGGTCGTAGTCGCTCAGGTCGAACTCTTCGATCGCGGTCGGAAAAAAGGGCAGGTAGTTGCGGTAGTGCTGCCGGATCCCCGGCGCGTGCTGCAGCATGCTGGTCTCGATCGGATGGCTCTCGAGCTCCGGACTGACGCTGCCGGGGAAGTGGAACAGGGTGAAGATCGGGCTCTCCGGAAAGAGGCCGGCGATCGCCTCGAGGACGAACTCCCCGCCGCGCATCCCGGTCAACCAGTCGTGAACCAACGCGACCTTCTGGGTCATCGGGCAGGCTAACCGGCGCCGTTCGAGCTCAGCGCCTTTTCGTACACTTCGAGGGTGCGCTCGGCGGTCCGCTCCCAGCGGAAGTCCCCGGCGCGCTTGATCCCCAGGCTCGCCAGCGCCTGGCGATGCTCGGGGTCGCCGAGACAGTGCGCGATCGCGCGCGCCATCTGATCGACGTCCAGCGGGTCGACGAGCTGCGCGTACCCCTCGGCGACCTCCTTCAGGGCCGAGCTGTTCGAGGTGATCACCGGTACCCCGCTCGCCATCGCCTCGACCACCGGCAGGCCGAAGCCCTCGTAGAGAGTCGGGTAGAGAAAGAGGTCGGCGCCCTGGTAGAGAGCGAGCAGAGTGTCGTCGTCGACGTGCCCGAGCAGGGTCACCCGGTCGCCGATGCCCAGCTGCTCGGCGCGGATCTGGATCTTGAAGTCGCGGCTCTCCCGATTGCCGACGCAGACCAGGCGGCTTTCGAACGGTCCGAGCTCGAGCGAGCGGGCGAACGCCTTGACTACGTTGTCGAGGTTCTTGTGCGGCTTGGGGTTGCCGACGAACAGCGTGTAGCCGGGCTCGAGGCCGAACGGCTCGAGCCGCGCCGCCAGCTCCTCCGGCGAGAGGCGCTCGGAGAAGCGCTTGGCGACGCCGTAGTAGACGACATTGATCTTCTGCCCGGTGACCTCGAAGTAGTCCATTAGGTCGGTCTTGGTGTTCTGCGACCCGGCGATGATCTGGTCGCCGCGCAGGAGGCTGCGGCGGATCATGCGCTGGGCGTAGAGGAAGGCGAGCGGTCCCGGCAGGAACTGCGGGTAGAGGAGGTGGATGATGTCGTGGATGGTCACCACCGCCTTGCAGGGCACCACCGCGGGCAGCACGTAGTGCGTCGCGTGGTAGAGGTCGAGCCGCAGGCGGAGGAGGCGCCACGAGAGCGCCAGCAGCTCGCGTATCGAGTAGACCGGCGAGCGCTCGACGACGGTCTCGAAGTTGTCCGGCAGGTCCTCCAGCAGCCCGCCGTGCGAGCTGCCGATGAACAGGACGTAGCGGTTCGTCTGGTCGCGCTCGCCGATCGCCCGCACCAGGTTCTGGATGTAGGTGCCGATGCCGAAGTCGGTCAGCTTACGGGCGTCGATGCCGATGTTGTGCGCCAATCGTCAGCTCCCGCCGCTTTCCAGGGTCTCGAGGAAGATCGCCTCCATCTCGCCCGCCGCGCGGGCCCAGGTGAAGCCCGCCGCCCGCTCGACGCCGCGCTCGCCGAGCTCGCTCGCCAGCCGCGGCTCCGACAGGATCTGGCGCAACGCGCGCGCGAGCTCGTCAGGGTCGTCCGGGTCGATCTTCAAGGCCGCCTCCCCGGCCACCTCCCGCAGACTCGATCGGTCCGACGTGATCGTCGGGATGCCGCACGCCATCGCCTCCAGCGGGGGTAGGCCGAATCCTTCGTACAGGGAAGGATAGACGAATACGGTGGCGGCCTGGAAAAGCCGGATGAGGAACTCTCGCTCGGTATGACCGAGGTAGACGAGCCCCTCGGCCTCGAGCGCCGCCAACCGTCCGAGCAGCCGGTGGGAGTGCCAGCCCGCGCCGCCGGCCAGCACCAGCGGCGGCACGCTCCGGTCGTCGGCGCGCATCGCTTCCCAGACGTCGACCAGTCGCTGCACGTTCTTACGCGGCTC
>CAMYOG010000052.1:0-16621 GCA_947259925.1 Thermoanaerobaculia bacterium | reverse complement strand
GGATGTAGCCGTCGGGACATCCGAGCTCGGCACGCGTAGCTGCCACGCTCTCGGCCGTGCCGGGTCGAAACGCGGCGCTCACTCCGAGGTGGACGACCTCGAGCCGGTCGGCGCACGCCGGAAAGTGGAAGCGGACGTCGTCCGCGGTCGCCCGCGAGTCGACCACCACGCGCCGTGCGATCTCGAGCGACCGGTCGAGGAACGGGAGGATCGACAGGCGCACCTTCAGCCGGTGGGACTCAGGATGGAGGACCGCGGTCAGGTCGTGCACCGTCACCACCGCCGGCCGGGAGCCCCAGCACGGGAGGGTGATCAGGGGCGACCAGAGGAGGTCGACGTCGTCGCGAGCGAGCCGGCGTGGCAGCTCCACCTGCTGCCACCAGACGCCGAGTGGTGCGCGCTGTCTCTCCACTTCGACGCCCGCCTGGCGCAGCTCTGCGTCTCGGCTGGTGGGCGCGTGCGCCATTCCGAGGTAGCGCAGCCGGTCGCGCCGCGCCAGCTCGAGCAGCATCTCGAGGGTGAAGAAGCCGATTCCGCTCGGCTCGCCGACGAGCGCGCGCACGTCGACGGCGACGGTCGGGCGATCTGCCGCGCTGCTCAGACCCGCGCCTCCTCGCTGGCCGCGGCGACCGATCGGCCGGCCGCCGCGCTCCAGACCTCGATCGTCGTCTGTCCCGAGCGCGTCCAGCTCAGGGTCTGAACACGCTTCCGACCAGCGCTCGCCAGCTGCCGCCGGGTCTCGTCGCTTTCGAGCACCCGCTCGACGCGTTCGGCGAACAGATCGGGCCGGTCGGTCGGCGCGTAGAGCGCGGCGTCACCCGCTACCTCGCGCAGTGCCGGGATGTCGCTACAGACCAGTGGCGTTCCGGACCAGAACGCTTCCACCGCCGGCAGGCCGAAGCCCTCGTAGAGCGAGGGAAAGACGACCACCGAGGCGTCGCGGTAGAGCGCCGCCAGCTGCTCCTCGCTGACGTAGCCGAGATGATGCACCCAACCCTCCCGACCGCCCTCGGCGATCCTGGCCTGGATCATCTCCGCCTTCCAGCCGAAGTGTCCACAGAAGACCAGGTCGGGTGCCTCGGGAAGTCGCCGGCGGAGAAGTTGCCACGCCCTGAGCAGCATCAGGATGTTCTTGCGCGGCTCGAGCGTGCCGACATGGAGGGCGAACGACGCCGGCGTGCCGGCGGGGACCGCGCCCGCGGCCACCTCGCTCAGATGGCCCGGACCGTGATGGACGGCGCGGACGCGATCGGCCTCGGAGTAGCCGTAGCGGGCCAGCTCGTCCTTGATCGCGCGGCTGACCGTGATTACCCGGCTGGCCTCGAAGATCGAGTGCTCGAGCTTGCCGGTCAGCTCGCGCAGGGTCTCGTCGCGCAGCGTCCAGGGGACGGTCCGGAAGCCCAGGTCGTGTACCGTGATCACCCGCGAGCCCGCCGCCAGCCGGAAGCGCCTGGGCAGGAAGTAATTGGGAGCGAACAGCACCTCGTTGGCGTCGGCGGCGATCAGCAGCGGCTCCAGACGCCGCAGGAGGCGGATGATCAGGCCGCGCGGCAGCATCAGACCGTCGGGTACCTGATGGAGGACGCGCTCGAGCGCGGCACCCGCGGGGATCTCCACCTGCGGCGCGACCATGTCGGGGCTGTCGACGACGGTCGGTCCGTAGAGGCGAACCCGCACGTCGTCCCGCTTCGATACCGCCTCCAGCAGGCGATAGAGGTACCAGCCGACGCCGGTGAGCGGTTCCCAGAACGCCGCGATCTCGACGCCGACGGTCAGGCGCGACTCGCCGCGGCGGGCTGCGAAGGACCGCCGGACCTCGCCGAGCCAGGCGCCCGTGGCGAGCAGGCGGCGCGGGCTGAGCATCGCCAGCAGCCGTCGGAGGTAGTAGCCGCCCTGGATTCGGATCCAGTTGTAGAGCCGTCGGGTCCTCGGGAATCGGCGGGCGAGGGCGCGCCGGATGCTCCGGCCGCCGGTGGCCACCTGCTCCTGGGGCTCCATGCGTGGTGAGCGTAGCCTGCCCTTGTCGCCAACGTCCACCCGGAATGCAGGAAATACCTGTTTCTTGGTGCTCAGAGGGGGCTTCGCCTCGCCTACCGCTGTTGCCGGACGCCGGCGACGTGCTTCGCGACCGGCCCTTTCTACTTGACTCGGTGCAGGCGGTCCCTTAGCCTTCCGCTGTCGCAGAGGGGTGCTGTATGCGTATCCATCTGGATCGAATCGGCGACGAGCCCTTCAAGTGGCAGGAAAGACGGCAACTTCAGCCGTCGATCCTGGAGCGGCCCGAGGTCGTTCATCTCAGTGAGATCGCTTGGCAGGGTGAGATCATCAACACCGGAACCGAGCACCTCTTCCAGGGCAAGCTCCAGTACGAGCAGACGTTGACCTGTCAGCGCTGCTTGGTGGAATCGCCGAAGCCGGTCACGGCGGAGGTCGAGTTGCTCCTGGTCTCCGACGGCGAGGAGCCTACGGAGGGCGAGCTCGAGCTCGAGGCCGAGGATCTGGACGTACACTACATAACTGACGGAATCGTCGATACCGACCCGATCCTGCTCGAGCAGCTGCAGTTGAACATACCCATGAGACCACTCTGCCGTGAAGCTTGCGCTGGACTCTGCCCGCAATGTGGGGTCGATCGGAACCGCGAGTCCTGCGACTGCGAGGACCAGAGGATCGATCCACGATGGTCGGTGCTGCGAGGCCTGCGTGAGGAGGAATGACCGATGGCCAACCCGAAACGACGCCACTCCAAGGCCCGCCGCAACCGCCGGCGCGCGCACGACGCACTGCCCAAGCAGACCAGCTCGGTCTGCGCGAACTGCAGTGAGGTGAAGCTGCCGCACCGAGCGTGTCCGCACTGCGGGCACTATCGCGGGCGAGAGGTCGTCGAAGTCAAAGAATAGCCCCCGGCTGCCGATTGCACGCCATCTCGCCGCTTCCTCGTCGCTCGGCGCCTGCGACGTACCCCAGTACGCCTCGACGCCTCGCTCCTGCGGTGCGACGATCTGGCGCACACTCGGCAGCCGTCACCTTGCGATTGCACGCCATCTCGCCGCGTCCTCGTCGCTCGGCGCCTGCGGTAGCGCGGTCTGGCGCACACTCAGCGGCCGGTCACGGCCCTCGGGAGTAGCGAGCGCGCGGTAGGATCGGGTCGGATCCGCAAATGAAGATCGCTGTCGACGCCATGGGCGGTGACTTCGCGCCACGCGCCACCGTCGAGGGGTCCTACCGGGCCGCGCGAGAGGACGGCACCCATGTGGTGCTGGTCGGCGATCGCTCGGTGGTCGAGGCCGAGCTCGGCCGCCTGGGCTCGGCGGTGCCGTCGATCGAGGTCGTCCACGCCGACGAGACGGTCGGCATGGACGATCCGGCGATCACGCCGATTCGCAAGAAGCGGCGCTCGTCGATCCGGATCTGCGCCGAGTTGGTGCGCGACGGCGAGGCCCAGGCGATGGTCAGCGCCGGCAACACAGGTGCCGCGATGATCGCCGCGAAGCTGTTGATCGGCACCATTCCGGGCGTCGACCGGCCGGCGCTGGCCGCAGTCTTTCCGACCCGGAGCGGCCGTACCGTCGTGCTCGACGTCGGCGCCAACGTCGGCACCAAAGCGGCGCAGCTCCGCCAGTTCGCGGTGATGGGGCATGCCTACGCGCAGGGCCTTCTCGGCACCGCCGCGCCCCGCGTCGGGCTGATGTCGATCGGCGAGGAGCAGACCAAGGGGACCGATCTGACCCGTGCGGTCTTCGAGCAGATGAAGGGGAGCGGACTCAACTTCGTCGGCAACGTCGAGGGTCGGGACGTCTTCCGCGATACCGTCGACGTGATCGTCTGCGACGGCTTTGTCGGCAACGTGATCCTGAAGAGTGCCGAGTCGTTGGCGTCGCTGATGGCGTCGATGCTGCGCGAGGAGATGGGACGGACCTGGCGCACACGGCTCGGGTACCTGCTCTCCCGCCCGGCCTTCGACAACCTTCGCCAGCGGACCGACTATCGGGAGCACGGCGCGGTACCGCTTCTGGGAGTCCAGGGCGGCTGCTTCATCGGGCATGGGCGTTCGAGCCCGAAGGCGATCCAGAGCGCCATCCGGGGCGCGGTCGAGTTCGTGCGCGCCGAGCTCCACACCAAGATCGAGGAGGAGGTCGCCGAGCTCCACGCCCAGGAGGATCGACTGATGGAAGAGGGCAACGTGGAGGAGGTGTCATGAGCGGAGCGGTCGCTTTCGTCTTTCCCGGTCAGGGCTCGCAGAAGGTTGGCATGGGGAAGGCGTGGGCCGACGCCTTTCCCGAGTCACGAGCCGCCTTCGACGAGGCCGACTCGGTCCTCCCGGGACTGACCGAGCTGTGCTGGGAGGGGCCGGCGGAGGATCTGCAGCTGACCGCCAACACGCAGCCGGCGATTCTGGCGACCTCGGTGGCGATCTATCGCGCCGTCAGCACGCGACTCGCCGTGCCCGTCCTGGTCGCCGGCCACAGCCTGGGCGAGTACTCGGCTCTGGTGGCGAGCGGCGCGCTGGCCTTCGGCGACGCGCTCCGCCTGGTGCGGCGCCGGGGCGAACTGATGCAGGAGGCGGTGCCGGTCGGCGAGGGGGCGATGGCGGCCATCCTAGGCCTCGACTCCGCGACGGTCGAGGCGCTGGCCGCCGAGGCCAGCGACGGGGACCACCACTGCTCCGTCGCCAACTACAACGAGCCGCGCCAGACGGTGGTCGCTGGCCATCGGCAGGCAGTCGAGCGGGCCGCCGAGCTGGCCAAGGAGAGGGGCGCCAGGCGAGCGCTCATCCTGCCGGTCTCGGCACCGTTCCACTCGCCGCTGATGGAGCCAGCGCGAATCGGGTTGGCGCCGCTGCTCGAGGAGACCCGATTCGAAGAGCTGCAAATGCCGGTGGTCTCGAACGTCGACGCACGACCCCTCACCGCCGGGCAGGAGGCGCGCACGGCGCTGGTTCGGCAGGTCGACAGCCCGGTGCGCTGGGTCGAGTCGGTCGAGTGGATGGCGGGTGACGGCGGCGTGGGGACGTTCGTCGAGGTCGGTCCGGGCGCGGTGCTGTCGGGCCTCATCCGCCGGATCACGCCGGATGCGCGCGCCGCGAGCCTGGCCCAGCCCGACAAGCTCGCCGAGCTGATGGAATCGCAAAGCGAGGTGACGGAGTGAGCGGATTTCGTCTGGACGGCCGGACCGCCCTGGTGACGGGGGCGTCTCAGGGAATCGGCGAGGGCATCGCCCGCGGGCTGGCAGGCCAAGGCGCTCGGCTGGTGCTCGCCGCGCGCAGCGTCGACAAGCTCGAAGCCCTGGCCGAGGCGTTGCGGTCGAGCGGCACCGAGGTCGCGGTTCTGCCCCTCGATCTGGCGGACGCCGAGGCGACCGCCGAGCGGCTGAAGGAGCTGCCCGAGGGCTTCGAGGCGATCGACGTCCTGGTCAACAACGCCGGCATCACCGCGGACAACCTGATCGTCCGGATGAGTCACGAAGACTGGGACCGCGTGCTGCGGACGAACCTGACCGGCACCTTCGCGGTCACCCAGGCTCTCACCCGCGGCATGATGCGTCGCAAGTTCGGCCGCATCATCTCGATCTCGTCGGTCTCTGGCCTGATGGGCAACGCCGGCCAGGCGAACTACTCCGCGGCCAAGGCGGGCCTGATCGGGTTCAGCAAATCGTTGGCGCGCGAGCTGGCCGGACGGAACATCACGGTCAACGTCGTCGCGCCGGGCTTCATCCAGACCGCGATGACCGAGAACCTGCCCGAGAGCGCGCGCTCCGATCTGACGACTGCGATTCCGCTCAAGCGGCTCGGGACGGTCGACGACATCGCCGCGGCGGTGATCTACCTCGCCAGCGAAGAGGCGGGCTACGTGACCGGCCACGTCTTGAATGTCTCGGGAGGCCTCTACATCTAGCGCGACCGGCCGCGCCAGGTGGCGTTGGCGTCCGCATTTGTGCTACAAAACCGAAGCCCGGAGCGTGGAGAGCGTGGTCGCCGGGTCAACCACTCAAGGAGGATCGACCCATGTCAGTGGCCGATAAGGTAAGCAGCATCATTGTCGACCAACTCGGTGTCGACGCGGACCAGGTGAAGCCGGAGGCGAGTTTCACGGACGATCTCGGAGCCGACTCTCTGGACATCGTCGAGCTGGTCATGGCATTCGAAGAGGAGTTCGGCATCGAGATTCCGGACGAAGAGGCGGAGAAGATCTCGAAGGTCGCCGACGCCACCGCCTATATCGTCGAGCACGCCCAGTCGTCCGACTGATCCCACCCTCTACCAAGGAAGTTCCCGTGCAGCGCCGCCGTGTCGTCGTGACAGGAGTCGGGTTGGTCTCTCCTCTCGGTGTGGGCACCGAGGAGAGCTGGTCCGCGCTGCTGGCGGGCAAGAGTGGTGTCGGTCCGATCACGCGTTTCGACGTCACTGAGTATCCGAGCAAGATCGCGGGCGAGATCGACGGCTTCGAGCCGACCGACTACTTCGAGCGCAAAGACCTCAAGAAGACCGATCTGCACATCCAGTACTCGGTGGCGGCAACCAGCTTCGCTCTCGCCGACTCCGGATTCGAGATCGACGACTCGAACGCCGAGCGAGTCGGCGTCACGATCGGCTCCGGCATCGGCGGCCTGACCACCATCGAAACGACCCACGAACGTCTGCTCGCGCGCGGGCCGAGCCGGATCTCGCCGTTCTTCATCCCCAGCCTGGCGGTGAACCTGGCGGCGGGGCACGTCTCGATCCGCTACGGCGCCCGCGGGCCGAACACGGCGCCCTGTACGGCGTGCACCACCGGCCTGCACGCGGTCGGCGACGCCTTCCGGATGATCCAGCACGGCTACGCCGACGCGATGATCGCCGGTGGCGCCGAAGGGGTCGTGACGCCGCTCGGAATCGGCGGTTTCTGCGCGATGAAGGCGCTCTCGACCCGCAACGACGAGCCCGAGCGCGCCTCCCGGCCGTGGGACCGCGATCGGGACGGCTTCGTGCTCGGCGAGGGTGCCGGCATCATGGTCCTCGAGGAGCTCGAGCAGGCGCGCCGCCGCGGCGCGCGGGTCTACGCCGAGATCGCCGGCTACGGCCTGAGCGGCGACGCCTACCACATCTCGGCACCGCATCCCGAGGGCCAGGGCGCGGAGACCGTCATGCGCCAGGCGCTGGCGGACGCCGAGCTGGAGATCGACAGCGTCGACTACATCAACGCCCACGGCACGTCGACGCCGCTCGGCGACGTCGCCGAGGTCCTGGCGATCAAGCAGGTTTTCGGTGACCACGCCCGGAAGCTGGCGGTGTCGTCCACCAAGTCGGCGACCGGGCATCTACTGGGCGCCGCGGGTGGCCTCGAGACCGGCTTCGTCTGCCTGGCGATGCGCGACCAGGTGCTGCCGGCGACCATCAACCACGAGCACCCCGGCGAGGGCTGCGACCTCGACTTCGTGCCGCTCACGCCGCGCGAGACCCGGGTCGACGTGGCGATCAACAACTCCTTCGGATTCGGCGGCACCAACGGTGCCCTGGTCTTCAAGAGACTCGACTAGACGGTAGAAGGCCCTCGCCGCGAGTGAGCATGAGCGGAGAAGGAGCCAGATCGGACGTCCAGGCGGAGCGGGACGTCCAGGTCCGTCGTGTCCTGCAGGGAGTTCTGGTCTGCAACCTGATCGTCGGCGTCGCCAAGCTGATCGTCGGCTGGGCGACCGGGATGATCAGCATGGTCGCCGACGGATTTCACTCGATTACCGATTCGGCTTCCAACGTGGTCGGGCTGGTCGGCATCGCCGTCGGCACGCGGCCACCGGACAGCGATCACCCGTACGGCCACCGCAAGTTCGAGACCCTGGCGACGCTGGCGATCGGCGGCCTGCTGGCGATCACCGCCCTGGAGGTGTTGCGGAGCCTCTGGCAGCGGCTGCGGGAGGGTGGGACACCGGAGGCGACCCGGCTCGGCTTCGCGGTGGTGCTCGTCACCCTGGCGATCAACCTGGTGGTGACCCTCTACGAGCGCCGCCGGGGGGTGAGCCTCGGCAGCGATCTCCTGCTCGCCGATGCCGCCCACACCCGCAGCGACGTACTTACCTCGCTCGCGGTCCTGGCGAGCCTGATCGCCACGCGCCTCGGCTATCCGCAGCTCGACGTGGTGGCAGCGCTGGTCATCACCGGCTTCATCGGCTGGGCGGCGTACTCGATCCTGCGCGAGAGCGGCGTCCTACTCGCGGATACCGCGGTCGTGCCCGCCAGCCGAATCGCCGACGTCGCGCTCGCCGTCGAGGGGGTGGAATCGGTGCACAAGATCCGCAGCCGGGGCCGACCCGAGACCGGACACGCCGATCTCCACGTTCAGGTGCGGGGCGATCTGCGGATCGACGAGGCCCACGCGATCGGCCACCGGGTGGCAGCAGCGCTACGCTCGGAGCTCGGTTTCAGAGACGTTCTGGTGCACGTCGAGCCCCCCGTCGGCCACGAAGAGATCCAGTGACAAAGATGGAGATAGGTATCCTGTCAGCGGATCTTCCGAATGTTCTCGGTCACCGGATCTTCTAGTTGTTGGGGGCGCCGTCGTTGATCCAGGCGACGAAGCGGGCGATCTCGGCGTTGGTCAAGAACGGGCCGCCGTCCGGCATCTGCTGGCCGTCGATGTCCTGGCCGCGAAGCTTCCTGATCAGGTAGCTGTCATCGGGGTTCCGGGGCGTCACTCGGTTGAGCTCGGGCCGCTGCCTCGAAGGGACGTTCACCAGGTTACCGAACGACTCGCCCTCCTCGAGCACGAGACCCGCGGGCGAGGTGAGGGCGTCGTGGCAGCCGCCACGGGCGCAGGTGGGCGTGAAGAAATCCGCCTGTAGCGCCGACAGGCTGTTGGGACCGCCGCCTCCACACGCCGGCAGCTTCTTGAGGTCGCCCTTCTTCTTGACCAGATCGACGCACAGGGTGACGGCCGTACCATCCGGAATCGGACCGCCGCTCGGTTCGAGGGTGACGGACATCATCTGGTTCGCTTCGATGTTCTTCTTGATCTTGGCGTTGCCCTTGAACGACCCGTCGGCACGGATGGTCAGCTTGACCGACAGACGCTGACTCAGGTTGCCGGTGGCGACGTCGGCGAACTCCGCCTCGAGCTTGACGCTCCCCGGCAGGTTGCCGCCGTCGGCGAGCCGGCCGGCGATCTGGACGAAGTTCTTCTTGACCTTGACGCTCTCGGGGAAGACGGCCGTGTGAACCAGGGTCTGCTCGCCCGCCGGGAGCGCGTTATCGAACCTGAAGCTCAGGCTCAGGGAAGGAAAGAGCCCACCGCTGAAGATCGGCACACACGCGATCATCAGGAGCCCCGCAACACCACCTGCCACCACTCCGAGCGCTCGAATTCGATCTAGCACCTGCTGTCTCCTGCTCTCTCTCTGTCGGTTCGGGATTCGACGTCGGCCAGACCCGGCCGGCGGCCGCGAAGCTGCCGCACAAGTATGTCGCAATCGGCGCGACACCCGTCAATCCGTCGATCGCAGATGCCGATCGAAGAACTCGGTCATCCGCTCGTAGAAATGCCTCAGGTCCTCGCCCCGAAAGCCGTGCTTCTGCCGCGGGTGGATCGACATCTCGAACTGCTTGCCGGCCTCGACCAGCTTGTGCGCCATCACCAGGGTGTTCTGCGGGTGGACGTTGTCGTCGGCCGTGCCGTGGACGATCAGCAGCCGGTCGCTCAGGTTGGCGGCGTAGTTGGTCGGCGCCGAGTCACGATAGCCGTCCGGATTGTCGTCCGGATGGTCGAGATAACGCTCGGTCCAGATCGTGTCGTAGAGCCTGAAATCGGTCACCGGCGCGAACGCGACACCGGCTCGCCAGGTGCCGGGGCTGTGCAGCAGCGCGTAGAGCGTGTGGTAGCCGCCGCCCGAGCCGCCCCAGAGACCGACCCGCTCGACATCGACGTATCCGAGCGATCCGAGAAAGTCGACCCCGGCCCGCTGTGCCACCAGGTTCTCGGGTCCGAACCGCCGGTGCGCGCGGTCGTGGCCGTGCTTGCCGAAGAAGTTCGAAGCCCGGTTGTCGACCATCAGCACCACGTAGCCTCGCTGCACCATCATCGAATGCCAGAGCGATCGCGATCGCCAGCTCCAACGGTCGGCGACCACCTGGGAGTTGGGGCCGCCGTAGTGGTACATGATCGCCGGATGGCGCCGCTCGGGATCGAGATCGGCGGGCGTCATCAGCATCGCCGGGAGTACGTCACCCTCCGGCCCCGGGATGGTCAGGAACCGGCGCTCGGGGAGCGAAGTGACCTCGACGCCGGGCCGGCCGGCGGTGGGCAGGGGCACGGCGTCGTCGCCTCCGACCGCCCGAGCCACGATCCGGGTCGGGCTGTCGGCCCGACTCGACCAGTGCACGAAGCGGTTGCCGTCGGGAGCGAGCTCGATTCGGTTCCAGGAGTCTGTCGTCGTCAGCGCCTGCGGCTCGCCACCCGCGATCGGCACCCGAAAGATCGCCCGGTGGAGTGCCCCGAGCTCGCCGGCCGAGTGGGCGGTGTAGATCGCCGAGCTCTCGCCGCTCAGGCCGTTCACCTCGGTCACGTTCCAGCCGTCCGGGG
Source organism: Thermoanaerobaculia bacterium (assembly GCA_947259925.1). Classification (GTDB taxonomy): domain Bacteria; phylum Acidobacteriota; class Thermoanaerobaculia; order Multivoradales; family JAHEKO01; genus JAHEKO01. The sequence continues at coordinate 6,074 of CAMYOG010000052.1, read as the reverse complement.
AGAGCTGCCGGACCTGCCCACCGTCTACATCGTGCAGCGCCAATTTTCGCCAGCCGCTCGCCTCCGAGGTCCAGAGGAAGGTCCCGTCGTCGAGAAACCGGAGATCGTGGGTCAGATTGACCCAGGTGCTCGAGGTCTCCGTATGGAGCGTCCGGCAGGCGCCGCCCCGCGCTTCACAACTGAGCAGATCGAGCCGGTTCTGGTCCCGATTCAGCCGCTGGATCGCCACCCGGTCGCTCCCGGGCAGCCAGTCGATGCGCGCCAGGTAGACGTCCGCTTCTTCCCCGGTCGCCAGCCACTGGGTCTGGCGGCTCTCGAGGTCGATCACGCCGACGCGCACCGTCGGGTTGGTCTCGCCGGCCTTGGGGTACTTCTGCCACTCGACCTCCGGATAGCCGAGGGTGAAGTCGACCATCGGATAGCTCGGGACCTCGCGCTCGTCGAATTGGTAGTAGGCGATCCGCCGGCTGTCGGGGCTCCACCAGAAGCCGGTCGTCGTCCGATCCCAGATCTCCTCCCAATAGACCCAATCGGTGATCCCGTTCAGTAGGACGTTCTCTTCGCCGCCCTCGGTCAGCCGGTAGAGATGGGCGGTCCGCAGGTCGGTCACCCAGAGGTCCCAGTCGCGAACGAACGCGACCATCGTTCCGTCGGGCGAGAAGCGGGGGATCTTCTCCTCGGCCTCGCTCTCGGTCATCCGCACCAGCTCGCCCGAGCCGAGCTCCAGGCGGTAGAGATCGCCACCTGACTCGAGCAGGAGCAAATCGCCGTTCGGCGACCACTGGTACGCGTCGAGCTCCTCGAGCCCCGGCAGACCGGTGGCGTTCGAGTCGCCGATCCGAAGGACGGGCGCGCTGTCGCCGGTGGTGACGTCCAGCAGGTGGAGCGACTTGCCGCTCTCGGCCTCCCAGACGTAGCTCAAGCGCCGGCCCTGGGGGCCCCAGCTGACCTGCGACGGCGCGGTCGAGCCGGAGTCGAAGATCTGATCGAAGGTCAGCCGCCCACGGGTGCCCTCTTCCGTGCTCTCCTCGGCACCGCCGGTGTACGTCCCGAGGAGGCTCGCCAGGAGGATCGCGAGGAGAACCGAACGTCTCATGATCGGGGTGGCAGCGAAGCGGCCACCAGCTCCGCCAGATCGACGGTCTCTTCGACCGCGGCGTCCAGCATCATCTTGCACTCCGGACAGCCGGTGACCAGGGTCCGAGCGCCCGAGCCGGCGATCTCCGTCTTCCGTTCGACGTCGACCCGCCGCGCGACTTCCTGCTCGCGCATGAACCCGGCGCTGCCGCCGCCGCAGCAGAACGAGCGCTCCCGGCTGCGGCCGAGCTCGACCAGCTCGGCGCCGGTCCGCCGGATGAGGTCGCGTGGCTCGTCGTAGACGTGCTCGAAGCGGCCTAGATAACAGGGGTCGTGGTAGGTCAGCTTGCGGTCGCTCCGGCCGTTGCCGGTGATCTCCAGCTTGCCGTCGGCGACCAGTTGCGAGATGAACTCCGAGTGGTGGATCACCTCGGGGCGGAACTCTTCGTCGAGCTTCGGGTACTCCCAGCGGAAGGTATGGAGGCAGTGCGGACAGGGCGAGATCGCCTTGCCGACCTGGTTCTCCCGGAAGCGCTCGATGTTGTCGCCGGCCAGCGTCTGGAACTGCAGCTCCTCCCCCTGCCGTCGCGAGTGGTGGCCGCTGCAGCTCTCCTCCTCGAGGACGCCATAGCTGACGCCGGCGCTCTCGAGGATCTTCTGCATCGCCACCAGGCTGCCGCGGGCGTCGGCGTTGTAGCTCCAGACGCAGCCGAGCCAGAGCAGGTACTCGGTTTTGCCCGGCTCGTAGATCGGCAGGCCGAGCTCGGCGATCAGCTCCTTGCGAGCGGACTTCTGCTCGGCGAACGGATTCGAGTACTTCTCGGTGGTCTCCAGGAACTCGGCGGCGACCATCCCCTGACCGGTCGCCAGCGCCTGCGCGCGCTTGGCACCGGTCAGCAGCTGCAGGTGCTCGATCCCGACCGGGCAGATGTCCTCGCACGCTCCGCAGCTGGTGCACTGGCCGAGAGCGGTCTCGCTGATCACGGTGCCGATCACCGGCGCCTTCTCGCCGAGCGCCTCGCGGCCGGCGAGGATGAAGCCGCGCGGGTTGAGCTCCTGCTCACAGGTGGCGGCCGGGCACTGCTCGGTGCACCGGCGGCACTCGACACAGGTGAGGAAGTCCATCCGCATCTTCCACGGCACGTCGGCCATCGCCTCCAGGTCGAGGTCGAGCGGCAGAAGGTCGCCGAGCCGGTGGGTTCGGAAGAAGATGTCGACCGGCGCCATCAGGATGTGGAAGTGCTTCGAGCGCAGGATCAGATGCGGAAAGACCAGGATGATCAGCGAGTGCACCCACCAGTTGAAGCGCTCGAGCGCCGGCTCGTCCAGGACGCCGTTGATGTAGGTGAGCATCAACAGGAAGATCAACAGTGCCACCACGCCGGAGCTGTACGACTTCGGATCCGGTGAGCTCTCCTTCATGAAGAAGCGCCGGTAGGCGAGGCCGGCGATGCTGATCGCCACCAGGACCGCGGCGACCATCAGAAGGGCGCGGAAAGCGGGCAGGAGCACGCCGAGCAGGGTCGACAGGAACGGAACGTGGAACGGCTCCAGGAAGTGATCGACGGTCTCGAACGCGAAGGTCAGGAAGCCGAGGAAGACCAGTGCGTGCATGGTGCCGACGACCGGCCGGCCGCTGACGACGCGGGTCTGGAAGATCACTTCCTTGAAGGCGGTCCAGAGACGCTTGGCGACCTGGTCGGTGCGCGGTCGGTCGCTTTTTCCGGCGGTGATGTGGGCGATCTTGGTGGACAGGTCGCGCACGAAGACCGCCGCCGAGGCGATCACCAGCACGACCAACAGAATCTGTTCCCAGAGTGCGAAGGTCACACGTTCTCCCGTAGTCCGATAGCGCGGATGCTACCATCCGTTTCCTTCCGGACTGTTCGGAAGGAGTGCTGGTTTGCCCGCCGATTTGGCCTTCATGATCGCAACCCTGACCGAGCCTCCGTCGGCGGAGGATCTGGCGGAGCTTGCGACCAAAGCGGACGCCCTCGAGGTCCGGGCCGACCTGACCGGAGATCTGGATCCGGACGAGCTCAGAGCGGGGTTCGGTGGCCAGCTGATCTACACCCTCCGCAGCCGCGCCGAGGGCGGGCGCGATAGCTCGGTCGGAACCGACCGCTGGTCGCGTATCGGCGCGGCGTCGCACGGCTACGACCTGGTCGATCTCGAGGCCGGACGCGACCTCGAGCCCCAGCTGCTCGATGCGATTCCGGCCGAGCGACGCATCCTGTCGTGGCATGGCCGTGCCGACGAGCTCGACGACCTCCGGGACCTGCTCGGCGTCATGGAGGGGGCGGGCGGCCGCTATTACAAGCTGATCCCAGAGGCGACGAGCGCCGGCAGCTCCCTGCTGCCCCTGGCGCTGCTCAAGAGCGCCTCACGGGACGACCTGATCGCCTTCGCCTCCGGCGCGGCCGGCGGCTGGACCCGGCTACTGGCACCGCGCCTGGGGGCGCCGGTGGTCTACGGCTCGGCCGGATCGCAGGCGGCGGCGCCCGGTCAGCTGTCGATCGATCGGTTGCGGGTCGACTACGGCCTGCCCGACCTGCCGCCGATCCGGTATCTCTTTGGTATCGCCGGCAGCCCGGTCCGTCACAGCCTGTCACCTCGGCTCTACAACCGGATGTTTCGCGAGCGCGGCATCCCGGCCGCCTACCTGCCGTTCCACGTCGATACCTTCGGTGACTTCTGGCTGGACGTGGTCGAGAGCGGCAGTCTCGACGTCCTCGGGTTCAGCCTTCGCGGCTTGAGCGTGACCGCGCCGTTCAAGGAGATCGCGCTGGCGGTCTCGGGCGCCAACAGCCCCCTGGCGGAGCGGATCGGATCGGCCAACACCCTGACCAACCGGGCCGGCGTCTGGGAGGCTGAATCGACCGACCCGGAAGGGGTCCTCGAGCCGCTGCGCGAGCTGGAGGTGGCGCTGGCAGGGGGGCCGGCCGCCGTGGTCGGCGCCGGCGGTGCGGGCCGTGCGGCGGTCTTCGCGCTCGCGCGCAGCGGCGCACGCGTCACCCTGGTCAACCGGAGCGCCGAGCGGGGCCGCCGGGTGGCGCTCGAGCTCGGCGTCGCTTTTCAGCCGCTGCGGGAGTTCGATCCGGGCGCGTTCGAGGTGGTAGTCAACGCCACACCCCTCGGTCGCGGCGACGAGGGAGATCTGCCGTTCGATCCCCGGCGCCTGGCCGCGACCGCGGTAGTCGTCGACCTGGCCTACATGCCGGGCACCACCACGCGGCTGGTCCGAGAGGTGCGCGCCGCCGGAGCGCGAGCGATCGACGGCCGGGAGGTGCTGCTCGCCCAGGCGATCCCGCAGTCGCTGACGATGACCGGCGAGCAGCTCTCGCTCGAGGAGATCCAGCACCTGCGGGATGCCGAGGGCGACGAGACCTCGTCCTCGTCATGACCCGGCGCGCGATTCCCCACGAGCGCGAGTTCCTGGCCGACAGTCTGACACCGGTGGGGGTCTACAGGCGGCTCGCCCGCCTCTCTCCGGTCCGCTTCCTGTTCGAGAGCGTCAGCGGCGGAGAGCGGGTCTCTCGCTACAGCTTCCTGGGGGCCGGTCCACGCGAGATCTACCGGCTCTACGAGGACAGGCTGGAGATCGATCGCCAGGGCGACGTCGAGGTCCGGCGGACCGATCCGATCGAAGAGCTGCGCGGCCTCCTGCGCGGGATCGAGGGCGAGGCCGGGCCGATTCCGTTCACGGGCGGCACGGTCGGCTATTTCGGCTTCGATCTGGCGCGCTCGATCGAGCGTCTGCCCGACCCGCCGCCCGATCCTTTCGGGCTGCCGGTGGCCCAGCTCTCGCGCTTCGATCGGCTGGTGGTGTTCGATCACGTCCACCAGCGGGTGCTCGGGATCGCCAACGAGGTCGAGGGCGAGGTGAGTGCGGAGCAAGCCCGGCGCGAGTTGGACGAGCTCTCCGAGCTCCTGACCGCTCGCGGTGAGGAAGGCGGAGCCGAGCTGCCGGCCCCGCTCGGCGGCGAGCCCCGGGCGCAGCCCAGCATGAGCGACGACGAGTACGCGGCCGGCGTCGAGCGGGTCAAGGAGTACATCACCGCCGGCGACATCTTCCAGGCGGTCGTCGCCCGCCGCTGGCAGCTGCCCGAGGAGATCGCGCCGCTGGCGCTCTACCGGGCTCTGCGGATGGTGAATCCGAGCCCCTACATGGTGCTCCTGGAGAGCCCTGAAGTGGCGCTGGCCGGAGCGTCGCCCGAGATGTTGGTGCGCAAGACCGGCGATCTGGTCGAGACCAGGCCGATCGCCGGCACCCGGCCGCGAGGTGAGACGCTCGAGGAGGACCGCCGGCTCGCCGCCGAGCTCCTGGCCGATCCCAAGGAGCGCGCCGAGCACGTGATGCTGGTCGACCTGGGGCGCAACGACATCGGCAAGGTGAGCGTGCCCGGCTCGGTCGAGGTCTCGACGTTCATGGAGATCGAGCGCTACAGCCACGTGATGCACATCGTCTCGGAGGTCAACGGCCGTCTGGCGGAGGGTCTGGACGGCTTCGACGCCCTGATGGCCTGCTTTCCGGCGGGCACCGTGTCGGGAGCTCCCAAGATCCGGGCGATGGAGATCCTCGACGAGATCGAGCCCGAGCGCCGCGGGCCGTACGCGGGTGCCGTCGGCTATCTCTCCTACTCGGGAGATCTCGATACCTGCATCACCATCCGCACCCTGGTCGCCCACGACGGCGGCGTCTGGGCGACGGCCGGCGCCGGCATCGTCGCCGACTCCGATCCCCGGGCCGAGGCGCGCGAGACCGAGAGCAAGGCGGCGGCGCTCCTGGCCGCGGTCGAGCTCGCCCGGCGCCTGCGATGACAAGGGTCCCCCACATGCGACTGCCAAATCCAACAGCACGCGAGTTCCGGGAGAGGGATCGGGTGCTGGGCGGGCGGGGAGGGTGAGGGGGGTACAGACCGGGTACATGGGTTACAGATCAGACCGGGTACATGGGTAACACCCGGGTGGGTGAGCATCGGGCCTCGAGGGAGGTG
>CAMYOG010000051.1:23594-73950 GCA_947259925.1 Thermoanaerobaculia bacterium | reverse complement strand
TGCGACCGGCCGTGTCGCCATGATCGGCAAAACGCTCTCCCACTACGAGATCGTCGACAAGCTCGGCGAGGGCGGGATGGGAGAGGTCTACCGCGCCGAGGACACCACCCTCAAGCGTCAGGTCGCGCTCAAGATCCTGCCGACGGACGTAGCCTCGAGCGAGGAGCGCCTGGAGCGCTTCCGGCGTGAGGCCGAGACGCTCGCCGCTCTCGACCACCCCAACATCGTCACCATCTACTCGGTCGAGCGAGCCTCACCAGAGGACACTGGCACCGGGCCCGAGGCCCCAGGCCCGAAGCCTGCCCTCCACTTCCTCACCATGCAGCTGGTGCAGGGCAAGCCGCTCTCAGAGCTGATTCCCAAGGGTGGAATGCCGCTGGAGCAGATCTTCGAGGTTGGCATTCCGCTCGCCGGTGCCCTGGCCGCGGCCCACGAGAAGGGGATCATCCATCGGGACCTGAAACCCAGCAACATCATGGTCACCGCCGACTGGAAGGTGAAGGTCCTCGACTTCGGCCTGGCGAAGCTGCACCGGCAGGAAGCGGCGGTCGTCACCACCCAGGCGTCAACCGAGTTGCTGACCGAGGAGGGCCGCATCCTCGGCACCGTGCCGTACATGTCGCCGGAGCAGCTGGAGGGAAAGGCGCTCGATTCGCGCAGCGACATCTTCTCCCTCGGAGTGATCCTCCATGAGATGGCGACCGGGGAGAGACCGTTCTCGGGCGACAGCTCCGCGTCGCTCATCTCGTCGATCATCAAAGACACACCACGGGAGGTCGACACTCTGCGGCACGACGTGCCGCATCACCTGGCTCGCATCGTTCGCCACTGCCTGGAGAAGAAGCCGTCCGACCGGCTGCAGTCGGCTCTCGACGTGCGCAATGAGCTGCGGACCCTACGCCAGGAGGTGGACTCGGGGAGCCTCGAGCCGAGCGCGGTCGCCGAGGTGCCGCCACCGCACCGCCATGGCGTCTGGTGGTCGGTTGCCGTCCTCGCGGCCCTGGTGGTCGTCGTGCTCACCTGGCTGGCGATACGCGCCGAGCGGCCGCCGCCGCTGCTGGACTTCGAGCAGCGCGACTGGGTGCTGGCGGCCCGATGCGCCAGCGCGGAAGACGACACGGATCTCGCCCAGGCTCTGTCGTTGGCCCTCGCCGTCGGCCTCGAGGAGTCGGGCTATGTCAATGTCGTCTCGAGACCCCGCATCCAGCACATCCTGCAGCTCATGCGGCGACCGTCCGACTCGACGGTCGATGGGGCGCTCGGCCGGGAGATCTGCCAGCGAGCGGGCATCAAGGCGCTGCTCGTCCCGGAGCTCGAAAAGGTCGGGGATCAGTATCTGCTGACCCTCGCCGTTGTCGCCCCGACCACGGGCGAGACCGTGGCGAGCTTTTCCGAGCGAGCCGCGAGCGAAGGCGCGCTGCTGGACGCCGTGGAGGTGCTGATCGAGCGGCTGCGGCGAGGGCTGGGCGAATCGCTCTCCGCCTTGCCGGGTGAAGGCCGACGTCTGGCGAGCGTGACGACCGGATCGCTCCAGGCGTTGGTGAGCTACTCGCAGGGTCAGAAGGCCTGGTACGAAGGACGCTACGAGGCGGCGGTAGAGCTTTACGAAGAGGCGGTGAAGATCGACCCGGAGTTCGCCTCGGCCTACGCAGCGCTGGGCAATGCCTACGCCTCGTACCTCTTCAACGAGCGCGAGCGGGCCGAGCTCAACTTCGAACAGGCCGTGGCACACCTCGATCGGGTCGGCGAGCGCGAACGATACTTCATCCAGGCCCAGTACCAGAGTAACTTCGGCCGCCCGGAACAGGCGATCCACTTTCTCCAGCTCCATCTCGAGCGCTACCCGGACGACCGGAGGGCGCGATACAACCTGGGAGGGACCTTCAGGGAGGCCGGGGACTGTCAGCGCGCCATCCGGGAGTACGAGGAGGTCCTGCGGGTCGACCCGGAAGATGCCGGGGCGCTCATCAACATTGCCACCTGTATGACCGCTCAGGAGAGCGAGCGAGCCCTCGGTTTCTACGAGCGGGCGTTCGAGATTCGGCCCGAATGGAAAACGTCGGGCAATCTGAACCACGAGTACGGCATGACGCTGGTGCAGGCAGGGGAGACGGCCGCGGCCCGCCAGGTATTCGCGGAGCGTCTCGAACAGCCAAAAGCCGACGAGCGGGGCCACGCACACCGATCCCTGGGCCAGCTGGCACTGTTTCACGGGCGGTTCAACGAGGCCGCGCAGCACTTCGAGCAGGCGACGATTCTGCATCGGAACACGCCGGCCAGTACCGCACGCGATCGCCTCTTCTGGGCACTCGGCGAGGCGGCTCGCGGGAAAGCGCCGCGAGCCGTAGAGCTCTTGCTGGAGGCCGAGCGGGAGATACCCCTCGACGTCGGCTGGATCTGGCTGCGCGCCCAGGTGGGTCTGGGGTATCTCGAGGCCGGCAGCCTGGTCGACGCCCGCCGCCTGGCGGTGGAGCTAGCGGACTGGGCTCGCCAGCAGCAGCAGGAGCCGGCCGAGGACATGCTGCACCGGCGGCAGATCCTGGCGGCCAGCGTCCAGGTCGCCGACGGCGAGGCTGCGCCCGCAATCGCCAGCCTCGAGGCCCTGCGCGAGATCGAAAACCGAGACAACTCCATTCTGTCAGCAGCTCTGGCCGAGGCCTATCTAGCGGCAGAGCGACATTCCGAAGCCGAGCAGACCCTGCTGGAGCTGATCGATGGCGGCGGGTTCTACTACGAGGGGCTGGTTCCCTGGATTCAGGCTCACCTGAAGCTGGCGCGGCTCTACCGGCAACTGGACCGTGAGGCGGAGGCCTCACGGTATTTCACGCGCTACGCCGAGATCTGGAGCGAGGCGGACTCTCCGCTGCCGGGGCTCCCGCCACGCCAACCCTAGGGATGGTCTCCTCCGCCCACTTTGCGTGGCTGCCGCCGGATCGACGGCCATGTCCACGAATCACCGGACTCTGTCTCTCGCAGCACTGCCGGGGAGGATTAGAACCACGATCAGTCATGGGGCTGGTGAGAGTCGAGGCGTCAGATCGCTTCTGAAGCCTGATGGGAGATTGTCCGAGAGCAGCGGTCTCACTGGACCCCTCAGCGCGGGGCCGAGAGTCAGACGTCGAGACAGTGGTGGGCAAAGGCCCGCTCGAAGCTCTCGCTGGTCGGGGGTGGCACCGCGAAAACCGCCTCCCAAATCGCCGCGTTCTCCATGCACAGGTAGAAAAGGACCTTGTCGTGCCACCCTCCGAGAGCGCCGAAGAGGTGCCCGAAGAGCTGGATCTTCACGTCGTCCGGGTAGGTGAGCTTGCCGTGGGCGTCCTGGACCATCTCCATCTGCAGGATCTTGGTCGAGCCGCCACGCCTTCGGATCTCCCTGACCACAGGCCGGATGAAGGTCACCGATCCCATCGACACGAAGGCGACCTCCCGCGGAGAGAAGAGCGACTGAAGCTGATCGGCGACGTCGCGGTACTCCCACCGCCAGCCGTCGTAGTAGACCATCGGATGGAAGTGGAAGCCGACCCTGCAACCGTGATCGGCGACGACCCGAGCGGACCGTAGGCGCCTCTCCAGAGACGCGGTTCCGTGCTCCTCGGCGCGGATCACCGTCTCGGTGTTGAGCGACCAACTACAAACCACGTTGCGTGGGATCTCGCGCGCCAGCAGATCCTTGACATTGTCGGACTTGGTCTTGAGCTCCAGGACGACGTTCGGGTGCTGAGTGGCGAACCCGAGGAGGGCGTCCAGGATCCCGCCACGGTTTCCCCACACGAGGGAATCGGAGGCCTGACCGGTGCCGACGTGGTAGAAGCGCTCGGGATCGAGCTCGATTCTGCCCAGTTTGCCCTTGAGATCGGTCTCCAGCTCGGCGGTGTCTCCGTAGAAGGTCTGGATCGTGCAGTAGCTGCATCCGAAGGGACAGCCGCGTACCGCGTCGATGCTGCGCAGGCCGCAGCAGACCGTCTGGTCGGAGTAGGCAGGGCAGCGACCGAAGACCGCTCCCGGGGAGTCCTCTTCTTCCAGGTGAACGTGACGCCGCGGGCGGCCGGGGAGAATGTCTGGGGGATAGGTCTTCTCCGCGCTCGCCAGCTCGCCCAGGTGCCGGTCCAGGTTCCGCAGCAGGCCCTTCTTGCGCTCTCGCCCTTTTCCCCGGGTTGCCCGTTCCGCTCGCAACCACCAGCGCTCCAGCGGCTCCTCGTTCCACATCTCGAGATCGCGGGCGGCCTCGGCGACGGCTCGTAGCTCCTGGAAGGTGAACCGGTACGTGCGGGCCAGCTCGCGCAAGAACTCGCCGGTCGCCGTCACCAGCTCTGGAAGCAGCGTTTGACCTCCGAAGCGGTCGAGCTTGGCGTCGTAGTCGGGCACACTCGGTGGGGGCGGGATGATCAGCTCCGGCTCTCGCCGGTTGGCGCCGTAACGAGGCGATCACCCCCAGCGTGCTTGGCGCTGAAAACGGCGCGGTCGGCGGCGCGAAAGGCCGAATAGAGGTCGTATGTCCGGTCCGACCAGAAGAGGCCGAAGCTGGCGCGGGGATGGACGTCGCCGCTGGCGGAGGGGATCACCAGACGCCGAATCGCTTCCACCTTGCGCTCCGCCAGGGCAACGGCGTTGGCGCGGTCGAGAGACGACAGGAACAGTACGAACTCGTCTCCCCCCCAGCGTCCGGCTGTATCGCTCTTGCGCAGGCCCTGCTGCAGCGCGGCGGCGCATTGGCGCAGAACCTCGTCGCCGACGTCGTGCCCGTGGGTGTCGTTGATGGCCTTGAATCCGGGAAGCGCATCCAGCAGAGGCCCGGCCGCCACCAGCAATGGCTCGATATCGGGCGGAAGGGGCTTCTTCGGCTTCACTGGCGGGACTGCTCCTGAGCCTACGCGGGTCGAACCGCCGAGGACCTACCCGGGAGGGTGGGAGCTCAGCGTGGACAGTGGCCAAGGGTACCCGAACCGGAGCGACTCAGTGGAGACGCCGGCTCCGGAGGGTTCCCTCACCTCCACTTCGGGGTCTACAGCGCCGGGATGAGCGTCCCGGTGAGCTTCCGAAATGCCGACGGCCCCGGCTGCGCCGGAGTGATCCTCCGTGGGACTACCTCGCTCTGTACCTCTCGGCCTGCAGCAGGCCGCCGCGTGGATCGAGGCGACCGCCTGCGTTGCGGAAGTTGACCGGCAGGACTCTCCCCTGTGCGCTCGTGACGTCGAAGTGGAGATGGGGGGAGTCCGAGTTTCCCGAATGGCCGCTTCGGCCGGTAGGGAGAGGCGCCCGGATCGCCGAACTCGGCCTCGGCTGGCCAGCTCCTTCGCATTCGGTTGCCACCGGCGCTGGCCGCCTCCGCCATCGGGATGCACTGGAGCCGCTCCCGTGCAGCTGGATGACGGACCTCCCGCGTGAGCCGCAACTTCGCCGACCGAGCACGCCGCCAGCCTCGAGGTCGATATAGACTCGTGCCGACAGTGCGCGCACGTGGTCTCACGTAAGCCTGAGTAGTTCCTCAGCGCCTTTTCGGTGGCCGCGTCGAAGCGTGATGGCGAGGACGATCCATCGGCATTACCCTGCCACGAGCGCAGGTCCGGGCGTCCAGGTGTGAAGGGGGATGTGAACAACACCATCGACGCCTCGCTCGCGGCGCTTGCCGAAGTGGAGGAGCCGATCCGTGCCGAGGTGTTCGGCATCGAGCGGCTCGAGGAGCACGGCGAGAGCCTCGCCGCGGCCCAGCCCACGGCTCCCGAGCGCGAACGAGGACGCCGACTCCTGCCGCGGGTGAGGGAGAACGGCAAGGTGCTTCTGGCCGGGTACCGCGACATCGTCGGGGCGGTGCGCCGCAAGGAGCACACCACGCAGGCCGAGGAATGGCTGCTCGACAACTTCTTCGTCGTCGACGAACAACTCCGGGAGATCCGGGATCACCTGCCGTACAGCTTCTACAAGCTGCTGCCGAAGATCGCCGGGGGCCACCACCTGAGCGGATACCCACGCGTCTACGGGTTGGCGTGGGCCTATGTCGCGCACACCGACAGCCGGTTCGATCTGGAGACGCTCACGGCGTTCGTGCGCGCGTACCAGCGCGTCCAGCCGCTCAACATCGGCGAGACCTGGGCGATCGCGATCCACCTCCGGGTCGCTCTGCTCGAGAACCTGCGACGGTTGACGACGCTGGTCATCCGAGCCCGCAAGGGGCGGGCGCGCGCGGACCAGATGGCAGATCGTCTGCTGGGCCTGAGCGGCCGGCCTGCGGAGCCGGCCGAAGATGTGTTCAGCGGTCTCGGCAGCGCGCCACTGGCCAGCGCGTTCGCCGTGCAGCTGTTGCAGCGGCTCCGCGACCAGCCGTTGTCCGTGGCGCCGGCCCTCGAGTGGCTGAGCGAGGGCCTGGTGGCCCATGGGACCTCGCCCAACGAAGTCGTAGCCCGGGTCCATCAGGCCCAGGGCGCGGCGAACATCACCGCCCGCAACATCATCACCAGCATGCGGTGGATGTCGTCCATCAGCTGGTCGGACTTCTTCGAGAGCGTCAGCCTGGTGGACGAGACCCTGCGCAGCGCTCCCGGGTTCGCCGCCATGGACTTCGCCACCCGCGACAAGTACCGCGAGGCGGTCGAAGAGCTGGCGCGGGGCTCCGCCTGGTCGGAGCTCGAGGTTGCGCGCGAGACCGTCGCCCTGGCGCGCGAGGCGCGCCGTGAGCGCGTGGCCTCCGAGGCCGAGCCCGACGCAGTGACAGCCCCGGCGGACGCATCGTCAGCGCCGTCCGCCGTCCCCGCGTACAGGGAGGAGGACCCGGGGTTCTGCCTGGTGTCGGGCGGCAGGTGGGCGTTCGAAAACCGGCTCGGCTATCGCCCCCACTGGCGGCTTCGACTGCGGCGCGCGTGGCGCGGCCACGCTACGGCAGGCTACTTCGGCCTGATCACCCTGCTCACCGTGCTCCTGCTGGCGGTGCCGCTGTTCGCGACCTGGCGGGTGGGAGTCGGTGTGCCGATCCTCGTCCTGCTGGGACTGCTGGCCCTGGTGCCCGCGTCCGATGTCGCGGTGGCCGCGGTCCACCGCCTGGTCTCGCTGATCGTGCCGCCGCGGCGTCTCTCCAGGCTCGACCTCCCTCAGGGCGTGCCCGCCGAGATGCGAACGCTGGTGGTGGTTCCGTGTCTGCTCACCGACCGTGAAGGGACCGAGGAGTCCATCCAGCAGCTGGAAGTGCACTACCTGGCGAATCCCGACGGGCACATCCATTTCGCCCTCCTGACCGACTGGAAAGATGCTTCCCAGGAGCACATGCCGGGCGACGAGGAGCTCCTCGCGGGGCTGGCCCGCGGTATCGCGGACCTCAACGAGCGACACGGCGGTGCGCCGGACGGAGGCGACCGATTCATCCTGCTGCACCGCCGCCGCCTCTGGAACGAGTCGGAAGGCAAGTGGATGGGCTGGGAGCGAAAGCGCGGCAAGCTGCACGAGCTGAACCGGCTGCTGCGCGGCGCCACCGACACCTCGTTCATTCCGATCGACGGCAGCAACCCCACCGTGCCCGAGGGTGTCCGCTACGTCATCACCCTGGACGCCGACACCCGGCTCCCGGTGCGAACCGCCTACCGTCTGGTCGGCACGATGGCCCATCCGTTGAATCGGCCGCGCTTCGACCGCGATCTGGGCCGGGTGGTCGAGGGGTACGGGATCCTCCAGCCGCGGGTCACGGCCTCCCTGCCGACCGGACCGGGAAGCACCATCTACCAGCGGATCGTGTCGGGCCCTGGGGGCGTGGATCCCTATGCGGCGGCGATCTCCGACGTCTACCAGGACCTGTTCGGCGAAGGGTCGTACACCGGCAAGGGCATCTACGACGTGGACGCCTTCGAAGCGGCGCTCGCGGGCCGGGTGCCGGAGAACACACTCCTGAGCCACGACCTCTTCGAAGGGATGTTCGCCCGCTCCGGTCTGGCGACCGATATCGATCTGTTCGAGGAGTTCCCGGCCAATTACGAGCTGGCCGCACGGCGCACGCAGCGGTGGGTGCGGGGCGACTGGCAGCTCCTCCCCTGGATCCTCGACCACGGCCACGCCCGGCCAGGCCCATCGCGGCGAGCGCGCATCCCCGTGCACGGTCGCTGGAAGATGCTCGACAACCTGCGCCGCAGTCTGATGGGGCCGTCGTCGTTCCTGCTGATCGTGGCCGGCTGGGTCCTGCCCGGCGTGCCACCGGTCCTGTGGACCGGCCTGGTCTTGACAGCCGTCGCCCTGCCGGCCTTCATGCCGGTCATCGACGGGTTGATCCCTCAACGAAAGGGGTTCTCCAAGCGCAGTCACCTGCGGGCGACCGGTGGCGACGCGACGCTGGCGACGCTGCACGTGCTGCTCGCGGTCGCGGTGCTGGCGCACCGCGCCGCCTACATCACGGATGCCATCGTGCGCACCCTCTGGCGGCTGTACGTCAGCAAGCGGCACATGCTCGAGTGGGTCGCGGCCGCGCAGGCCGCTTACGGGCTCGACCGATCGCTGCGCGCCTTCTTCACCCATCTTCGGTGGAGCCCGCTGCTCGCCGCTACCGCCGGCCTGCTGGTGGGCGTCTTCAGACCGGAATCGTGGCCGGTAGCCGCCCCCCTGGTGCTCTACTGGGCCTTGGCGCCTGCCCTCGCGTGGTGGCTCAGCGTGCCCCAGGGGCGCCTGGAACGACGCCGCCTGTCGCCCGAGGACAAGCGGCGACTCCGTCTGGTCGCTCGGCGCACCTGGCGCTTTTTCGAGACCTTCGTGAACGAGCGGGAGCATGCCCTTCCGCCGGACAACTTCCAGGAGGACCCCGACGCGGTGGTCGCCCACCGCACCTCACCCACCAACATGGGGATGTACCTCCTGAGCACCCAGGCCGCTCACGATTTCGGGTGGATCGGGATCTCGGACATGGTGCGGCGGCTCGAGGCCACCCTGGAGACGATGGCCTCCATGCGCCGACACCATGGTCATTTCTTCAACTGGTACGGCACGATGGACCTCGAGCCGCTCGAGCCCCTCTACATCTCGACCGTCGACAGCGGCAACCTCGCGGGACATCTGATCACGCTGGCACAGGGATGCCGTCAGCGCATCGGGCGACCGCTCCCGGGCCCTCACGTAGCGGACGGGATCCGCGACGCCCTCGAGCCGCTGCGCGAGGCACTCGAGCGGTTTCCGCACGGAGCGCGTACCGAGGTGGTCACCCCGTCGCAGTTGCGAGAGGCCCTGTCCGCAATGAAGGCAGAGCTCGACGAAGCGCCCTCGGCACCGGAGTGGAGCGCCTGGTTCGCCCGGGTGGAGACCCGGGCGGAGAGCCTGTTGGACATGGTCCGCACCCTTGCGGGCGTGGGGCACGCGTCGAGCTCGGAACTCGAGGACTGGGCCACCGCCGTCCGAGACACCGTGCAGAGTCACGCGCGAGATCTCGCCTTGCTGCGCGCCGGCGGCGAGACCGAGGGAGGGACCGGAATCTTCGAGGATCGCCTCGCGGCCATCGCGCTTCGAGCGGAACAGATGGCCCAGGCGATGGACTTCGGATTCCTCTACGATCCATCACGCAAGCTGTTCTCGATCGGGTTTCGTGCCGGCGACAACACCCTCGACCCCAGCCACTACGACCTGCTGGCATCCGAGGCGCGGCTGGCGAGCTTCGTGGCGATCGCCAAGGGCGACGTGTCGCCCCAGCACTGGTTCGTTCTGGGCCGATCCCTCACGCCGGTGGGACGCGGTGCCGCGCTGGTCTCCTGGTCGGGATCGATGTTCGAGTACCTGATGCCACTCCTCGTGATGGAGCAGCCCGCCAACGGCCTGCTCGATTTCTCCTGCCAGCTGGTAGTCGAACGGCAGATCCGCTACGGCGCCGAACGAGGTGTTCCCTGGGGGGTCTCCGAGTCCGCCTACAACGTTCGCGACGTCCATCTCACCTATCAGTACTCGGACTTCGGCGTGCCGGGGTTGGGGCTCAAGCGCGGGCTCTACGAGGACGTGGTGGTGGCTCCCTATGCGACGGCTCTCGCGTCGATGGTCGATTCCAGGGCCGCCGTCGACAACCTCGCTCGCCTCGATGCGATCGGCGCGCGGGGCCGGTACGGGTTCTACGAGGCGCTGGACTTCACTCCGTCGCGGCTTCCGGGGAACGACCAGGTGGCCATGGTTCGCGCCTACATGGCTCACCATCAGGGGATGACCATCGTCTCTCTGGGGAATGTCGTCCACGATGGCCTCACCCAGAAGCGGTTTCACTCCCATCCCATGGTCCAGGCGTCGGAGCTGCTGCTTCAGGAGCGGACGCCCCGCGCGGTGGCGGTCACTCGACCGCGCGGCGAGGAGGTCGAGGTGGCGGCACAGGTGCGGCAGTTGGTGCCGCCTACCCTGCGGCGATTCGAGTCGCCGCACGACATTCCTCCCCGGTCGCATCTGCTCTCGAACGGCCGGTATCTCGTCATGCTCACGGCGGCGGGATCCGGCTTCAGCCGATGGCGCGACCTCGCTGTCACCCGCTGGCGTGAAGACACGACCAGGGACTGCTGGGGCACATTCGTCTACCTGCGAGATGCGGACACCGGTGGCCGTTGGTCGGCCGGTTTCCTGCCGAGCGGCACCGAGGTGGATCGGTACGAAGTCAGCTACGCGGAAGACCGCGCGAAGATCCTTCAGAGCGACCAGTCGCTGTCGATCAGTCTGGAGGTCCTGGTCTCACCCGAGGACGACGCGGAGCTGCGCCAGCTCACCGTGACCAATCTCGAGAACCGCGAGCGGACGATCGAGTTCACCTCCTATGCCGAGATCGTCCTGGCCCCACAGGCCGCGGACGAGGCTCATCCGGCGTTCTCGAACCTGTTCGTGGAGACCGAGTTCGTCCCCGGCGTTGAGGCACTGCTGGCGACGCGACGTCCCCGGTCGGCCGACGAGCCCCAGCCGTGGTTGGCGCATGTCGCGTCGGTCGAGGGGCAACAGGTGGGCGGGTGTCAGTTCGAGTGCGACCGGGCCCGCTTCCTGGGCCGGGGACGGGGTGTCGAGGCGCCAATCTCGCTGACCGAGGGCGAGCCTCTGACCAATAGCGCGGGGGCGACGCTCGATCCGATCGTGAGCCTCCGGTATCGGACCGCGATCCCTGCCGGCGGCACGGTGCGTCTGGTCGTCACCACGCTGGTGGCGGAGTCGCGAGCAGCGGCCCTCGAGGCCGCGGAGAAACACCGCCAGCCGGAGACGTTCGAGCGCGAGAGCTCGCTGGCGTGGATGTATGCGCAGGTCCAGCTGCATCACCTCAGAATCACGCAGGACGAAGCCCACCTGTTCCAGCGGCTGGCCAATCGGATGCTCTTCAACGACCACACGCTGCGCACGACCTCGAAGGAACTGGCCGCCAATCGTCGTGGAGCGTCCGGTCTCTGGGCGTACGGCATCTCCGGCGATCTGCCGATCGCGGTCGTGCGCGTCGAACGCGAGGAGGAGCGCGACGTCGCGCGACACCTTCTCAGGGCTCACGAGTACTGGCGCCTCAAGGGGATCGCCTCGGACCTGGTAATCCTGAACGCGCGCGGTGCCTCCTACGTGCAGGACTTCCAGGAAGCGTTCGAGACCGAGGTCCGGGCGAGCCGCTCCGCTCTCGGCACCGAGCGAAACGGGGCGCTCGGTGACGTCTTCGTGCTTCGGGAGGACCTCTTGCCACCGGAGGACATGCTGCTGCTTCGTTCGGCGGCCCGCGTGCTGGTGCTGGCGAACCGCGGCACGCTGGCGGAACAGGTGATCCGGCTGGGGCGCTCGCGGCCGGGTCCGCTGCCACCCAGGCTGCGCCCGCAGCGTGAAGTTGCGGAGGCAGTCCCGGCCCCCAGGCTCGATCTCCAGTTCTTCAACGGCCTGGGGGGCTTCTCGCGTGACGGCCGCGAGTACGTCACGGTGCTGGGAGAGGGACAGTGGACGCCCGCGCCCTGGATCAACGTCGTGTCGAATCCGGAGTTCGGGTTTCACGTCTCCGAGTCGGGCTCCGGCTACACCTGGTCGGCCAACAGCCGCGAGAACAAGCTGACGCCGTGGTCCAACGATCCGGTCAGCGATACGCCCGGCGAGGCGTTCTACGTGCGCGATCTGGACAGTGGGTTGACCTGGGGCCCGACCTGTCTTCCGATCCGTGAAGAAGCCTCGCCCTACGTCGTTCAGCACGGCCAGGGCTACAGCCGGTTCGAGCACACGTCGCAAGGCGTCGCGCTGCATCTGACGCAGTTCGTACCGCCGGACGACCCGGTCAAGATCTCGACCCTGACGGTGGTGAACGAGTCGGGTCGCCCGCGCCGGCTTTCGGTCACGGCCTATGCCGAGTGGGTGCTGGGCGTGAGCCGCGAGCGCTCGGTGCCGCATGTGGTGACCGAGATCGACCGGGAGACCGGGGCCGTGCTCGCCCGCAACGCCTGGAACGGTGAGTTCGCGGATCGCGTCGCCTTCGCCGACCTGGGTGGACGCCAGACGACGTGGACCTGCAGCCGCCTCGAGTTCCTCGGACGCAACGCGGGCCTCGACCGCCCGGCTTCGCTCGAGCGAGGCGACCAGCTCTCCGGAGCGACCGGAGCGACCCTGGACCCTTGCGTCGCGCTGCAGACGGAGCTCGAGCTGCAGCCGGGCGAGAGCGGCGCGGTGCTGTTCCTGCTCGGACAGGGAGAGAGCCCAGAGCAAGTGCGAGAGCTGGTCGAGCGCTATCGGCGAGCGGATTCCGCCGCGCTCCTGACCCGGGTCCGAGACGGATGGGACTCGATCCTCGGCACGGTTCAGGTGCGCACGCCGAATCCGGCGATGGACCTCCTGCTCAACCGCTGGTTGCTCTACCAGACCCTCTCCTGCCGCCTCTGGTCCCGTTCCGCCTTCTACCAGTCGGGCGGGGCCTACGGCTTCCGCGACCAGCTCCAGGACGTCATGGCGCTGTTGGTGGCGCGACCGGACATCGCCCGCGCGCACATCTTGCGAGCGGCCGCCCGACAGTTCCGCGAAGGAGACGTCCAGCATTGGTGGCATCCCCCCACCGGTCGGGGCGTGAGAACGCGGATCTCCGACGACCTGCTCTGGCTGCCGTACGCGGTGGCCCGGTATCTGGCCGTGACCGAGGACACGAGCGTGCTCGACGAGGCGGTGCCGTGGCTCGAGGGTCCGGTTCTGGGGGAGGACGAGGACGAGTCGTACTTCGAGCCCGCGGTCTCCGAAGACCGATCGACACTGTTCGAGCACTGCGCGCGAGCACTGGACCGTTCTCTCCCCGTGGGCAGTCATGGCCTGCCGCTGATGGGCTCGGGCGACTGGAACGATGGCATGAACCGCGTCGGTCGTGAGGGCCGCGGAGAGAGCGTGTGGCTGGGCTGGTTTCTCCACTCGAACCTGCGCGAGTTCGCCCGCATCGCCGAGGGTCGGTCGGAGCTCGAGCGGGCGGCGAGCTGGCGAGAGAGCGCCGAGGCCCTGCTGACGTCGTTGGAAGGCAGCGCCTGGGACGGCAAGTGGTACGTGCGAGCGTTCTTCGACGACGGGACGCCGCTCGGCTCGGCCACCAGCGACGAATGCCAGATCGATTCGATTGCCCAATCGTGGGCGGTCCTGTCAGGCGCCTGCGACCCGGAGCGGGCACGGCTGGCCATGGAAGCGGTCGAGCGACGGCTGGTCCGTGAGGCGGACCGCCTCCTGTTGCTCTTCACCCCGCCATTCGATCGGACGGACAGGGATCCCGGGTACATCAAGGGCTATCTACCCGGCGTGCGAGAGAACGGCGGGCAGTACACCCACGCCGCGATCTGGTCGGTCATCGCCTGCGCTCGATTGGGAGAGGGCGACAAGAGCGTCGAGCTCTTCGACCTGCTCAATCCGATTCACCACGCGAGCCGTCGGGCGACCGCTCACCGCTACAAGGTGGAGCCCTACGCGGTCGCCGCCGATGTCTACTCCGCTCCGGCCCATGTCGGGCGCGGAGGATGGACCTGGTACACGGGCGCCGCGGGCTGGCTCTACCGGGCCGGGCTCGAGTCGATTCTCGGATTCCAGAAGCGCGGCGCGGCCCTCGCGATCGACCCGTGCATTCCCCGGGAGTGGGAGGGTTTCGAGATCGACTATCGATATGGCGAGACCCGCTATCGGATTGTCGTCGAGAATCCTCGTGGTGTTTGCAGCGGTGTGTCCAGCATCCGTCTCGACGAAGCCGGTCTGCCGAAGGACGCACCTGTTCCGCTCTCCGACGACGGCCTCGAGCACACGATTCTCGTCGTGCTCGGATAGATTTCAGGAACGCTCCTCGGCTCAACCGGTCCGAGTCGCACGACATGTGGTCAAGCTAGCGCTTGCCCTGGGCCTTGGCCTCCGGAGCCGGGTTTCGAGAGCGTTCACTCGTTTTCCGTCTCGGCCGCGAGACTCTGCAACTCTCGACCAGCAGTGCTAGGGTCGCACTTCCGGAATCGACCCGGGTCGCCGGCCGGCTGGCCGTCGTACTCAGCCGCCGCGTCCCGGACCACCCACAGGGGGCTACTCAACGATGATCTCCTACGAGCTCTACAAGCTGTTTCACGTCTCTGGCATTCTGCTGATCATGGTCGCCCTGGGCGGCGCCGCGGCGCACGCCTTCAGCGGCGGCGAGCGTAGACAGAACCCGCAGCGGGCTCTGCTGATGGCCGCCCACGGCCTCGGCCTGGTGCTGGTCCTGGTCGCCGGCTTCGGCATGCTGGCGCGACTCGAGCTCGGCTTCGGCGGCGGCTGGCTGTTTGCCAAGCTCGGCATCTGGCTCCTCCTGGGCGCCGCGACGATGCTGCCCTACAAGTTCCCGTTCGTGGCCCGGTGGGCGATGGTGATCTTCCCCCTGCTCGGGATGGCCGCGGCCTACCTGGCGCGCTTCAAGCCGTTCTGATCGGGGGCGGCCCGGGCGCCCCGGGGGAGAGGTCGAGGATCTCGATCTCGGCGCCGAAGAGCGGGCACAAGAGCGGCTCGACCTCGCGCTGCGGCTGGACCCGAACGTCTCTAGGGCGATCTCGATCGGCTCCGCCCGACGGGCCTGAGGCTGACGACTGGCGCCCCGGGCACTCGAAATAATGACCGGCACCCCCCTCGATACCCAGAAGGTGCTCGCGTCCGGCGCCCATCACGGGTATCAGCTGGCGCTCGAGATCGACGAGAGGAGTGGTGGCGCGTTCCGCTTTCAGCACGGCACGCTCTACCCGATCCTCCACCGGCTGGAGAGCGAAGGCCTGATCCGCGGCGACTGGGAGGAACGGTCGAGCCGCAGGCGTCGCAAGAGCTATCGCCTGACAGCTGCCGGTCGCAGGCACCTGAAAGAGCGCACCGCCGCGCCGGAGGAGCTCTTCATCAACTTCGCCGGCTGGATGATCTCGATCTCGTCGATGATGACCGTCGCCCTGCTGACCACGATCTTCGCCGGCCTGGTCTGGTTCGTCCTCTCGGGCCTGGTGGCTCGGAGCGAGGCGCGCGAGATCGACAGCCTGCTCGAGACCTCCGCAAGGGCGACCTAGAAGGAGAACGACATGATTCGATTCCTCATGGAAGCCGGCCCCGTGATCTGGCCGATCTTCTTCCTGGTCCTGGTCATCGACCTGGTGATCCTGTGGAACATCGGCTGCCTGCTCCTCCGGAAGGAGGACTCGCCGATCCGCCGCCTCCAGAGCATCGACGCGGTCCTCTTCTGGGGCTTCGTCGCCGCGGTGCTCGGCTTTCTCGGACAGTGGATCGGCATCCACAAGCTGAGCGTCGTGGTCGCCGAGCTTGGCATCATCAGTCCACAGGCGGTGGCCTATGGCATCTCGGAGTCGCTCCTGACCCCGATCACCGGCATGGCCGTGCTCGTCTACGCGGCGTTCGTGTGGTTCTTGCTGCGGCTGGGCCTGTGGACGGTCGAAAAACGAGCGTAGCGTCCCCTACCGCTCGATGCCCGGGACGAGCCTCCGCAGCAACACCCCGCCGATCGCGAACGTCTTGCCGCTCAGGTGGTTGCCGCCGGTGGTCACGATCACCGCGTCGAGAGCCGGCACCACGTGGATGAGCTGGCTGCCCCAGCCCGAGGCGAGGAGGATCGGAAAGGGGCCGGCATCGAGCGGCGCGTCATCCCGGTGCCAGAGATAGCCGTACCTCTCGGCACCCCGGTGGGTGGCGACCCGCGCCGCGGTCGACTCCTCGATCCACTCCTCAGAGACCACCTGGCGTCCCTGCCATCGGCCCCCATCGAGCACCAGCTGCCCGATCTTCGCCAGGTCCAGAGGCCGCAGCTGGAGCGTCCCGGCCAGGGAGGGGTACCCTTCCATCTTGCCCCGCTCCCAGTCCCAGGCGGTGATCTCCAGCGGAGCGAACAGCGTCTGCGCAGCGAACTCGTCGGCCTGCATGCCGGTGACGCGGCGCAGGACGCCACCCAGGAGCTCGACGTCCCAGTCGTTGTAGAGCCAGCGGCTGCCGGGCTCGTCCGCCACCCGGCGCTTGGTGAGCTGGCGGAAGAGAGCCGGTCCGGTCGCCGGGTCCGGCAGGTCCTCTCGCCGGTCCCAGGCCAGCCCGGCCGTCATCGTCAGGATGTGGGCGAGCGTCACCCGGTTCCACCCGGGCTCCATCTCCGCCGCGTGCTCCGGAAACCACTCCAGCACGGAGGTGTCGAGCCCGCTGATCGTGTCCCGGTCGTGGGCGATCCCGACCAGCAGCGAGGCGACGCTCTTGGTCACCGAGCCGATCTCGTGCAGGTCCTCGCGCCGGTAGCCGTGGAAGTACTCCTCGATCACCAGCTTGCCGTGCCGGACGACCAGGAGCGAGTGCAGAAGCCCCGCCTCACCCCTCGTCACGGCCCTCACGGTGGTCTCCAGGTGCCGCGGCGAGAGCCCTACCGCCGCCGGCTCGGCGATCTCCCAGCCGCTGCCGGGTGCCGGCGGCCGCAGCTGATACGGCAGCTCGGGCAAGGCCGCGAGTCCCGGGATTCCCGCCGCCTCACGGTGCCGGAACACGCCTCCGAACACCTCGCCGTTGGCCATGCGCACGGTGCCGTCTATCTCACCGAGTTCGAGATCCACGACGGCGTTCATCGAGTTGTTCGTGCCCCAGCTCAGGTTGAGACTGCCGGCCCGTGTCAGCGTTCCGGCGAACCCCCACATCCTGACCTGCTTGCCGGCGACCAGGTGGTGCATCGTTCCCGATACCAGCCCGGCGGTTCTTTCGAACGCCAGGACGTACTGCTGCGTGCCGTCGTCCGCGAGCCAGACACCCGGGGAGAGTCTTGGGGGACCGCAGGCGAGCAGCGTGGCCAGACCAGCCGGCAGCGCCAGCAGAGCGGTCCGGACGAGCCGCCGTCGCCGCCGTCTCGCCGCCGAAACCTTGGTTTCCATCAGCTGTACAGCCTACTCCTATCCGGGCACCTTGTGAGTCTGACCGGAGATGCCGGCGGTCGCGATCGTCGCGCTCGGCTTCGCAGTATCGAGGGTCATCGTGGCGGCTACGACGAAGTCTAAAGTCAGCTTCAAGGACGGAATGCGGGAGTCAACGGCGGCAAAGAGGTCTCGTCACTCGAGATGCCCAAGGAGATCGTGCCGCCGCTCGCTTCCGCATCTTCGACTACGACTACCAGGGGCACACGATCTACCGCCATCTCGGGTAGCAGAGTTGGCCGTCGGCTCCGGTAAAAGTGGCTCGAGGGTGGACCGGGAGCAGGGCAGGGTTGAGTGATGAGTGGGGCACCCGGCCTCCTGCTGTAGGATCGCGCGTCAACCGTTCCAGATTTCCCACCCGATCTCGGTAGGAGGAGGTTCCATGAACCGCACGACCGCACGCCGTCTGCTCGCCGCAGTGACTTTCCTGCTTCTGGTCACGCCAGCCCTCGGGCAGCGCGAGGCTCAGGAGATGACACCGGAGGAGAAGGCCATGATGGAGGCCTACATGAAGGCCGGCGCCACCGGCGAGCAGCACGAGACGCTCGCGGCGCAGGCCGGGGAGTACACCACCGTGGCCAGGAGCTGGGCGGAGCCCGGCGCCCCTCCGGTGGAGGAGACGGGGAGCGCCACGCGTACGATGATCCTGGACGGCCGCGTCATGATGGAGACCTACAGCGGCTCGATGATGGGCATGCCCTTCACCGGCCAGTCCATGACCGGCTACGACAACGTCACCGGGAAGCACTGGGCCACCTGGAACGACAGCATGTCCACCGGGATCATGGTGATGGAGGGCACCTGCGACGCGGAGATGGTGTGTGTGTTCACCGGGACCTACAACGACCCCATCGTCAAGGGCCCGGTCACGACCAAGATGACCATGCGCTGGACCAGTCCGACCACCCAGGTCATGGAAATGCACGGCCCCGGGCCTGACGGGCAGGAGCTCAAGATGATGGAGTTGACCTACACGAAGAAGTAGGTCCGCTGCGGACTCATCGCCGAAACCGAATAGGCTCCGCGGACCCGTCCGGCAAGACCCAAGGAGAGCCATTCAAGGTAGACTTTCCCTGGCAGGGGTCCGGGCACAGGTGAGTAACGTTTCGCTGTCGAATCGGCACGAGCAGGGTAGATTGTTCATCCTCGAGGACGATGAGGTTGGCGCACAGAACTACACACCAGACGGGGTCGTGCCTGCTCGGACTCGAAGGGCACTTGCTGAAGGCGACACGCGATGACGGAGGCCAGTGCAATCGGAGCGCTGTTTCGCTGCTCGACGAGCAGGGCGTTCTAGCGACCATCTTCATGACATCTGACTTGACCGATGAGCAGAAACCGTCCTCGCTCGATGGAGAGAGCTTCGTGAGAGCCTGCAGGACTGTCCGCGACTTCAACGCCCAGGGCCACCTGGGGTCCGAGCGCATCGGGACCGGGGAGACCCTGCCATGAGCTTCTCGACCCTCCGATCGGCTCTCTGGACCGGCGTCCTGGGCGGGGTGCTGGTGTCCGCGGTCGTCGTCTCGGGTATCGCCTACCTCGTGGACCTGACGGCCCATCCGACCGACCTGGTCGCGTTGATCCTCTACTGCCACGCGCACTCGGCCGTATTCGGGGCGGTGGCGGTCTTGTTGTTCGGAGTCGGCTGGTTCGTGATCAGCAAGCTGGCTCGCAAGAAGCAGGATGCGGAGGTCTTTGCCCGGGTCGCGAGGGTACTGGCGCTCGGGCTGGCCGTCGTGGCGTCACTCTCTCTCCTGTGGATCGTCGCGCGCAGTCCGACGTCATTCCAGGCGCCGCTCACCGTCATTCCGATTCTCCTCGGACTGGTGGTCGTCCTGGTACTGGCGTTCAGGGCCGGCAAAGAGGCGCATGCGTCACCCGGTACAGGCGCGCGCCCGAGCCGGCTGCTCTCCTGGGGTCTCCTCGGTGCCGCTGTCCTGGTGCCGCTCCTCGTCGGCCTGCTGCGGCCCGTCTACATGCCTCATCCGACCAACGACGGGAACGACGCCGTGGTGGGCATGAGAGCGAAGTCACCCCGCCTGCTGCTGGTCGGATGGGACGCCGCGACCTGGGACATCGCCGACAAGCTCCTGGCAGAGGGCCGTCTGCCGACCCTGCAGCGAATCCTGGACGAGGGGGTCCGAGGTCAACTGATGGCTCGGACCCAGCCGATCCAGCCGTTCGCGAGCAGCGCCAGTGGCGGGGCCCGAAGCCCGGCGCTGTGGGAGACCATCGCCACCGGCAAGCCACCGGAGCTCCACGGCATCTGGGACTTCCAGTCCACGATGTTGCCCGGTCTTCGCAAAGCGATACCCTTCCGCTTCGACTACGGGCTCTTCAGCAGCCGGGTGCCCACGACCAGCGAGATGGCCCGGGCCGAGCGGCTTTGGTACATCCTCGATCGGGCTGGCATGCGCACCCTGGTGGTCGGATGGTTCAACCTCTGGCCGGCGAGACGCTCCCTGGAAAGCGGCATCGTAATCTCCGAGCGCATCGGCAAGGCGGTGGACGAGACCGCGTATCCACCCGGCGCGGCCGCCCTCTTTCAGGTGTGCGAGGGAACCGAAGAGGAGGCGACCCGGTTCGCCCGAGAGCTGTTCGGAGCCGCGGCCGACCCCGACAGCGCGTACGAGCGTGAGCTGGTCGACACCTTCATCCGGGAGTACGCCAGAGATCTCTGCAACACGCTCATCACCGAGGAGCTGATCGCGATCGAGCAGCCGGAGTTCGTCGCACTCTATCTGAGCCTGACCGACATCGTTCAGCACAAGTTCTGGCGCTTCTACGAGCCGGAGCTGTTCGGCGATCTAGAGAATCGGAACTCCCCCTATGGGAAGGCGATACCGGCAGCCTATGAGGAGTTGGACCGCCTCCTGGCGCGGGTGCTCGAGGCGGCGGGGGAAAAAACAACTCTGGTGATGGTCTCCGACCATGGGGCCGGTCCGTGGCTGCTGACCGGACTCCAGCGGGTTCTGGAGGGCTCCCTGCGCGGCTTCCATGAAGACTACTCGGGGAATCACCGCCTCAACGGTGTGCTGCTCATGAGAGGCGAGGGCATTCGCGTGGGCGCCACGGTACCGGACGCCGAGCAGGTCGACGTCGTCCCCACCGTGCTCCACCTGTTGGGCTTCCCCTATGCCTCCGACATGACCGGCCGGGTGATCGAGGAAGCGTTCCAGCCTTCGTACCTGGCAGAGTTCTCTCCCAGCACGGTGTCCACGTACCAGGTGCCCGACAGCTCCGGCGATCTGCTTCCGACCGCGTCCGACGTCGACACCGAGATCGACGAGCGGCTCCGGTCGCTCGGCTACATCCAGTAGGGCCGGCCGCTGTGGGGGAGACCGTCTCCGGTCTCGCGTCAGCCGATCAGCCGGAACTCGACCGTGCCGGTCTCCGCCGACCCCGAGGCGGCGTCGACCAGGGAGATCTGCAGGGCGTAGTCGCCGGGCTCGAGCTCGGGTAGCCGGAGCGAGGTCAGGAACTTGTCGACGTCCCGGATGCCGGTCACGGTACGGTCGGTCTCGAGCGGCAGGTCCGAGGCGATCAGCCTGCCGTCGAGCGCCAGCAACGAGCCTTCGACCTGGATGTCGCCGGCGGTCAGGTTGTAGGCGACCAGGCAGAGCTGCACGTTCTCGCCGGACTTGAGGCGGGGGCCCGCGGCGGGGACGTAGGGGGCGCCGTTGACCGTGAAGGGGTAGACGACCGCACCCTGCTGCTGGTCCTGCTCGGATTGCCGCTCACGCACCAGGATCCAGTCCGGCCGGGGCTCGAGGAAGAAGGGGGGCAGGAAGACCCGCTCGCCGTCGCGAAAGGCGGGGATCGCCAACGCCTGGGTGGCGACGCCTCCGCGCCCGGTCGACGAGTTCCGCGCCAGGACGCGCAGTCGGTACTCGCCCGTCGGCAGCTCCAGGTGGCCGTAGTACTTCACGCCGCCGGTCTGGAGCTTGTCGCCGGCGAGCGCCAGATCGAGCGCCAGGCGACGGGAGAAGTAGCCGGCCATCCGCCCCTGCGGGTCGGTGGCGTAGGCGTAGATCTCGAGCGGCAGCAGAGCGCCCGCATGCGTCTCGAGCAGTGACGCCCCTTCGATCTCGATCACCACCGGAACGTAGGCCGAGGTCTCGCCGGATCTGAACGCGGCCGCCAGCAGCTTCACCTCGACCTCGACCGCGTCGACGGCGCCCGAGACCGCCTCCGCGGCCAGCAGGCTCCGTTCGAGCGGGTGTAGATCGGCGTAGGGGCGTGGGATCCGGTAGCTCTGGCGGTAGGCGAGGCGTGCCGCGCGCGGCGCGTTGGCCTTTACCTTGACCCTGCGGTAGGTGCCGGGCTCGTCGTCGGGCTCGGCCAGGAACGACAGGATGTAGGTTACCGAGGTCCGCTGCCCGAGCTTGGAGAATCTGGCTCCGAGGTCGCCCGCGCCTTCCACCAGCTCGCCGCCGGTGCCTCGGGCGAGGTAGAAGAGCGAGTCCCGGCGCGCGCGGCGATCCCGCTGCTGGGCCGCGGCGGCGGTCGGCGGCGAGATGTCGAAGGCGTAGAGCACGCAGCCCGCCCGTCTCAGCTCTTCGAGCATCCGATCGACGTCGCCGCGCAGCGGGCTGTTGCCGTAGACGTCCTCGTCGGGCGAGGTCCGCTGCCACCAGCGCTCCAGCTCCAATACCTCCGGCGAGCTCTGGGAATCGAACGTGGTTGAGTCGCGGCCGAGAAAAAGCCGCCCGTCGAACCCCTCGGAGAAGTAGACCACCTGCTTGGCGCCGGGAACCACCTCGAGCATCCGCGCCAGGTCACCGAGCGACGCGGCCCACGACGAGATCCGGCCGCGCGCCTGGTTCCGCTCTCCCTTGCGCATCTCCTCGCCGAGCAGCCAGAGGGTGGCGTCGCTGCCCCCTTCGATCGCCGACGAGGTGCCGCCGTAGTGGAGCTCGGCGCCCTTGCTGTCCAGGGTCGAGCCCGGGCCCTCGCCCGGATCCTCGATCGCCAGCCGCAGCGGGTCACCACCCAGCTCCATCAGCTCGGCCGATTCGAGCAGATCGATCGCCCGGGCGACCTGGGCGCGGTCGGAAGTGAAGGTCACCAGGAGGCGTCCGCCGCGATCGATCGAATGCGTCGCCACGGCGACGAGATCCGTCGAGTGGAGCTCGTTGAGGACGAACTCGCGCGCCGCCAGCCGCGCCACGGTGCGCGCGGCGCGGCTCGAGAACGACAGATCGAACAGGAGCAAGAAATGCCGGCGTGCGACGCCAGACAGGGACGCGTCGACCTCCGTCCGCGTCGGCCCGGTCGTGAGCAGGTCGAGATCGACCGTCTCGAAGCCGACGATCTCCTGCAGCTTGTTGCCGTCGAAGAGCCGGAACGACTCGGCGGCCAGCCCGCGTACCGGTTGCCCCGCCCGGTCGACCACCTGCACCGGGATCTGGACCTCGAGGACGTGTGCTCGATCCTCGAAGGTGCGCTCCTGGGCCGGGAGCGGCGCCACGAGGAGCGCCGCGGCGACCAGGACGGCGAGCCAGCGGATTGCCATGATGGGGTCCAACCGCCCTCCAATCTATCGCGCCTCGGTGAGAGCACGCCACCCGCGAAGGTGGTGGCGGGGCGAGCCGCTGGTCAGGAGTCCCGGGCGACGCCTCTACAGCAGATCCGCGTACTCGCTTCGGGCCGCCTCGATGAACGGCACCCCGTCCTCGGCGGAGCTGGTTCGGCCGACGAACTGCTCGAACGCTTCGCGGGCGAGGGCAAAATCACGGTTCGCCAGACGCGCCTGGGCCAGTCCCAGGTGGGCGAGGGTGTGGATCGGCGAGGTCGTCTCGACGCCTGGGAGCGCGATGATCTTCTCGAACTCCGCGGCGGCGTTCTCGAAGTTCTCCGTCTCGAGGTAGGCCTGACCTCGCAGGTAGATGGTCTCGAGGTGGGCGGCCTCGTAGGGCACCCCGGACCGCAACTCGGCCAGCGCCGCATTCGGATCTCCCAGCGCGAGCTGTAGGGCGGCACGGGCGTTGGCCGCGTAGACGGCCTGGACCAGGGTATGGGTGGAGAAGCGGCTCTCGAGCTCGTCGATCAGGCCCTGCGCCTCGTTCGGCTCACCGGCGAGGGCCGCGGCCAATGCCGCGTGACGGAGAGTGCTCGCGTCGCGGGCGATCGCGACCGCCGCCTGGCTCTGCTCGACGGCTTGCTGGTCGAAGCCGAGCAGCGCCTCGGAGAGTGCGCCACGGGCCGTGTGGACGGCGGAGAGCTCGATCAGGCCGAGCCCGCGCGCCGTCTCGGCCGCCTGGGCGAACGTCCGGCGGGCCTCGGACGGCTTCCCCTCTGCCGCCCTCGCCATCGCCTGGACCTCGAGCAGCTTCGACTCCCGCTGCGTGCCTACCGCGTTCTCGGCCAGACTCTCCATGGTCTCGACGTCGTCCTCGAGATCGGCGATCTGATACCTCCCGAGCAGGATCTGGTCCGAGACGAAGCCGCGGCTCAGGGCGTCGTCGAAGACCGGCTTGGCGTACTCGAAACGGCCGAGCCGAAGGTGCGCGTCGCCCAGCGCCGTGTAGGGGAACACCGAATCGGGATCGAGCCGCCGCGCCTGCTTGGCCGGCTCGAGGGCCTTCTCCGACTGGCCAATGCCGTTGTACCGCCAGGCGAGGTTGTTGTGCGGCGTCCAGTCGTGGGGATAGGTCTGCTGCCAGAGCTCGTAGGTCTCGATCTCGCGGTCGTGCTCGCCGGTGACGTCGGCGTGGTAGTGGGCCGTGATGTAGAGCCGCTCTCTCTCACTGACGCGATCCCGAAGCTCGTACGCACGGCGCTTGTACTCGACGCCGGCGGCGGTCTCGCCGACGTTGACGTGCGTGGTGCCGAGACGGGCGTGGGCGAGCGCGAATTCCGGATCGAGCTCGACCGCGCGCTTGAAGAAGACGATCGACTCACGCTCGTTGCCGGACGCTCGGGTCTCCTCGCCGAGCGAGAACGTCTTGAGAGCCTCGAGTGACGAGGTGGTCGCCTGCTCGACGGGAGCGTCGAAGCGCTCGATCGACGCCAGCGACTCGCCGAGCTGCTGGCGCAGGTCGGCGGCGGACCTGCCGACCGCCGCCAGCACCTCTTCCTTGCTCGCGACCTCCACCTGGGTCCGGGCGAGCGAGTCGCCCGACCGGCAGGCGTTGGCTCCCAGGGTCACCACGTAGTTGCTGCCGAGCGCCGCGATGTCGCCGGTGATCACCGCCTGCAGCCCCCGGCGCTCGCAGATCTCCTGCCCGAGCTCCGGCGTCACCGGCACGCCGGCGGCGAGGTTCATGTAGCGGAGCGTCTCGTGGACGCCCTTTTCGGGAAAGACTTTGAGGTAGGGGGACTCCCCGAGCTTGACCGCGAGCGCCTGCTTGAGGGTGCCGTCGAAGACCGCATCGCCGGTCGTGTTGCTGAAGTCGGTCAGCAGGATCGCGTCCGCCTCGCTCAGGGTCGTCTCTTTCGAGCGTCCGAGCCAGAGCGCTGCCAGAACCGCCAGGACGGCGAGGACTCCGACGACCAGCGCGGGCCGTTGCCAGGTCGGCTTCGCCACCGGGGTCGCCACCGCCGTCGCGGTGTGCGACCAGGCTTCGGCCATCGCGACGGGTGCTGCGGTGACCGTCGAGTCGCTCTCGAGCTGCAGCTCGCGCTTCAAGCGCTGCAGATCGGTGTGGATCTCCACCGCGCTCTGGTAGCGCAGCAGCCGATCCTTTTCGAGGCTCTTGCGCAGGATCTCCTGCAGCCCGAGCGGCAGGTCGTCCCGGGTGTTGGAAGGGGGCGCCGGCGAGCGGTTCAAGATGCCGTCGAACACTGCCGCCTGGGTCGGGCCTGAGAATGCGCGCTCACCCGTGGTCATCTCGTAGAGCACCGAGCCGAGCGAGAAGAGATCGGTGCGGGCGTCGAGGTCGTGGCCGAGCGCCTGTTCCGGGGACATGTAGGCCACGGTCCCCGGCGCCGTGCCGGTGGCGGTCAGGTCGGTCTGGGTGGGTGCGTCGACCGCGAGGGTGCTCTCGTGGTCCTGGCTCGGTCCACCGAACGCCTTGGCCAGCCCGAAGTCGACGATCTTGGTCTTGCCGCCCTGGGCCAGGAAGATGTTGGACGGCTTGATGTCCCGGTGGGTGATCCCCTTGGCGTGGGCCGCCGCCAGGGCCTCGGTGACCTGCAGGCCGATGCTGATGATGCGCTCGAACGGTAACGGTCCGTCGGCGATCGCCTCCCGGAGGGTCTGTCCCTCGAGCAGCTCCATCACGATGAACGGAGTCCCCTCGTGCTCGTCGATCTCGTGAATCGTGCAGATGTGGGTGTTGTTGAGAGCCGCGGCCGCGCGGGCCTCCCGTTGGAAGCGCTCGAGCGCGCCCGGATCCTGGGCGAGGCTCTCGGGCAGCACCTTGAGCGCGACCGGACGCCCGAGGTTGATGTCCTCGGCTCGATAGACGACTCCCATACCCCCCGCCCCCAGCTTCTCGAGAATGCGGTAGTGCGAGATCGTCGTGCTGATCATGGAACGATCAAGGTAGTGGCCTAATCAGAATGTACCGGACACTCTATCGCACTCGGTCGCCTCAGCTCACCGCGATGCCACGCCCCTTCAACCACTCGCGACGCCGCCGGTAGTCGGGCAGAACCGACTCCACCAGGGTCCAGAAGCGAGCGTCGTGTCCGCGCTCGAGCAGGTGACAGAGCTCGTGCACCACGACGTACTCGAAGACCGCTTTGGGAGCGCCGATCAGGCGCCAGTTGAGTGAGATCACGCCGCGCGCCGAGCAGCTCCCCCAGAGCGTCTTCTGGTTGCCTATCCGGATCCGGGTCGGCTGGACGCCCAGGCGTCGACCGTGGCGCCGCACCCAGTCCTCGACGTCGCGGCGCGCGCGATCGATCAGCCAGGACATGACTCGCTCGCGCACCATCGCCTCCCGAGCGGCCCCTCCAATCGATCGGGGAACCCGCACGTGGAAGGCGCTCGCGAAGCGCAGGGTCGGGGTCTGGAGCTCGGCCGACGAGACCGAGAGTCGGAGCGCTCGCCCGCGGAACTGCACCCTGGCGCCGGTGATGAACCGCTCCGGCTCGCCGAGCAGCGGGCGCCGTCCGATGGACTCGACCTTGTCTCGGATCCAGTGTCGCTTCGACTCGACGTAGGCCATGATCCGACGCCGGGTCACGAAGCTGGGCGCAACCGCCACCACCGAGCCCGGACGCACGACGATTCGCAAGTGCCGCGCCCGCGGACTATGGCGAATGTCGAGGGGGATCTCGGTCGTGCCGACGCTCAGGAGCGGCGTCACCGGCCGGACGCCCCCTGCGCGCGCGGCTCGGGGTGAAGTTGGCGCACCTCTTCGAGAACGATCTCCGCCTGTCTGGAGGTGAAGCCGCTCAGCGTCTCGATCGCCTGCTCGCTCTCGCCGGCCTCGAGCAGGGTTGTGACCCGGCCTTCGACCGCGCGCGCTTCACTCCGAGCCGCGGCCAGGACTCGATCCCAGGCCTTCCGAACTGCCGGGTAGGACTGTTCGTAGTCACGATCGGCGGCTCGCTGCAGGCGCCGGAAGAGCCACCAGGCCGAGTCCTCGCCGGTGTGCGCCGCCGAGCGCGAGAAGTCGCTCGGAATCTCGCCGCCGCCGGCGTAGAGCGGCACGTAGCCGGCGTAGCTGGGCGTCGCCAGGCCGAGCCACATCACGGCCCCGACCGCCACCGGGAGGTCGCTCCGCATCTGGGCCACGAAGGTCGATTGCGCCAGGTTGGTGCTGATCGTCCGGCTGATCTCCGGCCGCCGGTCGAGATCCTCCCGCCAGACCGGGCCGGGCTGGGGTGGGGTGTAGTGTTCCGTCCCCTCGTACCGATCGCGCAGCACCGGGAAGAGATCTTCGGGCGTGAGCGCCCCGGCTCGCTCGGCGAGCAGGTCGGCGACCCGTTGCTCTCGCCGGGTGTCGTAGGGCTGACTCATCTTCTCCGGTCGGCCGTAGACGCGGGCGAAGTCGAGCTTCTCGGCCGAGGCGTCGAGCCAGCCGTTCTCCACGGCGTCGGGCACCAGAGAGGCGCTCGACAGGTCGTAGTCCG
Organism: Thermoanaerobaculia bacterium; assembly: GCA_947259925.1. Taxonomy (GTDB): domain Bacteria; phylum Acidobacteriota; class Thermoanaerobaculia; order Multivoradales; family JAHEKO01; genus JAHEKO01. The sequence continues at coordinate 46,588 of CAMYOG010000051.1, read as the reverse complement.
AGCCGATCCGGAACCGGTTGGCGGTGACGCGAATCTCGTCGTCGCGCACCTGACGCGCGACCCAGTTGCGGGTCGTGGTCTCGACCACCCAAGCCTCGGTGCTATCGGCGAGATGGTAGATCAGGCCGCCCCAATCGGCCTGGCCGTGGGTCTCGATCAGCTCGCCCAGGATCTCGACGCCGTGCCGCGCGCTGGTCGCCCGCTCCAGCAGGATCTGGCGTATGGCGTAGCGCCGGATGCCGACGCCCTCGCGGTTGGGCGCGCGCGAGTGTGCCCAGTTGCAGCTCATCGAGACGCCACGCTCATTGAGCCCAACCAGGATCGAGTCGTAGGGACGGTGCTTGGCGGCGGTGTCCAAGCCGACGGCGCCCGACGCGTTGCCGGACGCCCAGTAGCCGAGCGTGGTGGCCGCCTGCGGCAGGTCGACGTAGGGCACGGCGAGCGTCGTGCCCGGAGGATGGGTCGCGCGCCGAGCCCACCAGAGCCGACCGGCAGCCTCGTTGCCCATGTCCTCGTTGTGCGCGTGAATCACCGAGCCGTCGGCGGTCAGGCCGCGCCCGACGAGAATCGTCGTACAGGCCTCGGCCGGGGGGCCGACGGTTACGAGCAGCCCGACCAGCAGGATCCGCACGCGCGGGTCGGAAGGAAGCATCTGAGCGCTACCTTATCCGCTGCTCGGCGCGTGTTATCCTGGCCGTAATAGAACATCTGAAGCGGCGCGGGCGACCGACGTCGCGAAACCCGGACACGGTAGCGGTGCCGGCCACCACGACGGTCGGCGAGGCCCGTGTCCATCCGGGCGGTGGAGAGACCACGCTGGTCCCACCCCCCGACCCGAGAAGGAGGAGACGAGCATGCCGAGAACCCTGAGAACCGCCGCCCTGGCGATCCTGCTCGTGAGCTTCGGCGCGATCGCGTTCGCGGACAGCCACGAGGACACCAACGTCTATGTCTGGGTCAATTTCGTCAAAGCGAAGCCGGGCCAGGGCGACGCCCTGATCGGCTTCATGATGGAAGAGGATTCCAAGAACTTCGATCCCCTGGTCGAGAGCGGAGCCGCGCTCGAGTGGGGCATCGCGATGCCGGTGGTTCACGACGGCAACGATCCGTTCAGTCACGTCGAGTGGATCACGTTCGTCGGTTGGGAGGGCGTCGACACATTCATGACCGACTTCATGGCCAGTCGGCAGGCGATGAGTCCGGAAGACATGCAGGCGTTGAACGAGCGCTACCAGGCGACGGTGGTCGCCGGCTCGCACGCCGACATGATCAACCGCAACGTCCACCTCGGCGCCGGTGCGCCGGCACGCCCCGGCTACATCCACCTGGGGTACTGGAAGGCGAAGCCCGGCAAAGAGAGCGACGCCATGAAGGCGTTCAAGTCGTTCGCGGCGCCGGTCTATGACGGCCTGGTCGCGGACGGCAAGATCCAGAACTACGGCCTGCACGTCCCGGCGGTCCATCGCAATAGCGGGTGGACGCACATGGGCTGGTACGCGTCCGAGAGCCTGGCGGCCCGTGACGTGGTCGACGCGGCGTTCGAGGCGGCCGGCGCCGCTCGCTCCGAAGAGGAGCAGAAGCAGATGCAGAGCGACATGATGGAGATTTTCGCCGAGTGGCACGAGGACCAGATCCTGATGGTCGTCCATCACAAGGCAGGCTCCGCCGGCGGCGATTGATCGGTAGCAGCCAGCTCTGATCTCCCAGGAGGTTGTTCACATTCGGAGCGGCTGGTTGGTGTTCCAAGACCGATCAGTCCTACGGTGCGGCGCTACGAGAAGCAGCACCCGGGCGCCGTCGCGGTCTACGGCCAGACCCCGACCGGAGCGATCCCCGCCGCCGAGTACGGCGAGGAAGAGGCGCGGAAGCTGTTTGCCGATGGGGAAGGTGCGTCACGAACGACGAGACTTACGACGACTCGATCCGCCCCGACCCGAGCTACTCTGGCGATCCGGTCGCCGAAGCCGAGAGCCAAGCGGGTAACTAGGACGGGCCGTTGCGCCGGCGCCTCCTGGACCAGCGCATCTAGTAACATCACACCCGGGATGCGACGCAGCTCGACAGCCCTTCTAGCGATTGCGGCTGCACTTCTGGCGGCGCTCTCGATGGTCGGGCACACCGACTACGACGCCGGATCGTCGCGCGGCCAGGAAATCCTGGTCACCGGCCACGCCCGGCCCGAGCCAGCGCCCCACATCGAGCCGCTGTCGGGGACGATGGAGTCGCACTGTGTCGGCTGCCTGCTCGAGAACCGACATTCGGTCGAGGTCGCGGACCCCGGTGCACTCTCCTGGCAGCAGACGGCCGGCCTGCGCGGGCGGATCGAGGTGCTCGCGAATCGGCGTCTGGTGCTGCCCGCCGACAGCTCACCGCGCGCGCCGCCGTACGCCTAGCTCTCGAACGCTCGAGTTCGAAGTGTCGAAGCGCGCCCCGCGGCGCGGAATCTGCTGTGGACTCGCCGCGCGAGATCGCGACCCACAGCGTCCTAGGACGACGGGAGCTGGCCCCATGATCGCTGATAGCACACAGAAACTGATGCCCCATCGCGTCGGGGCGATCGCCGTGCTGCTCACGCTCGGCACGATGACTGTCGCGACCGCGCAGGGCGCGTCGAAGAGCGATCCCATAGCGGCTCTCGGGGCCGAGATCGCGGCGCTCCGCGCGGACTACGAGGCTCGCATCGAGCGACTCGAGGCACGCTTGGCCGACCTCGAAGCTCGAGCTCCGGCGCCCCGCCCCGAACCGTCGAGCCAACCGGAGGTCGACGAGCTCGCGGCGCTTCGTGAGGCCGCGCGGCAGGCCGCCGGCCCGCCCGAAGCGACGGTTTCGGTTTCGACACCCGCGGCCGAAGCCCCCGTCGGCCGCGAGCGCAATCTGAATGTCCTCAATCCCGAGATCTCGGCCACCGGCATCGTCGTCGGCAACAGCACGAGCGAGGATCGCGAGGAGTTCGAGGCGCAGGAGTTCGAAATCGACATCCAGGCCGCACTCGACCCCTTCTCGAGGACCCGCTTCACGCTCGCCGTGAGGGAAGACGGCGTCGAGCTAGAAGAGGGCTACCTGGCGTACAGCTCTTTGCCGGGGGGGCTCGAGCTCCTGATCGGCAGATTCCGGCAGCGCTTCGGCCCGTTGAACCGTCAGCACCTCCATGCCCTGCCGCAGAGCGACTACCCACTCGTCTATCAGGCCTTCTTTGGAGACGAGGGACTCGGCCAGACCGGGCTCTCGTTCAACTGGCTCTTGCCCAGGCCGTGGGCGACCGCGAACGAGATCACGCTCGAGATCACCGATGGTGAGAACGAGGTCGCTTTCGCCGGAGAGGAGTTCGAGGATTTCTCGGTTCTGGGCCGGGTGAAGAACTTCTGGCAGCTCTCGGACGCCACCTATTTCGAATGGGGACTCTCGGGGATCGCTGGCAAGACCGCGACGGACGCCGACAGCGCGGTCTACGGCATCGACTTCACTATCAGCTGGCAGCCGCCTGGGAGAACCAAGTATCGGGGTCTCACGTGGCGGCTGGAGCTCCTGCAATCGGAGCGTGACGACGAAGCCGGCGTGTCGAGAGACCTCCTCGGCGGCTACACCTATCTCGAAGGCCTGGTGGCGCGCAACCTCTATGTCGGAGCCCGGTTCGACCGCGTGGAGAACCCGCCCGGCGTGGGCGGCCATGACGCGGGCATCGTTCCCTACCTGACCTGGTGGCAGAGCGAGTATGTGCGCCTGAGAGCGGAGTACGGTCTTTTCGAGCTCGGCCCCGACGGCGAGAGTGAAGATCGTTTCACCCTCCAGCTGACGTGGGCTGCCGGGCCGCACAAGCACCAGACCTACTGAGCCGGACCTGAGGACACCGACGATGAGGAACGCGACAATTCCGATGCTCACCGCGGCCCTGGCGGCGGCCACCGTCTCACCGGGATTCCAAGCCCCGGCCGAGGCCGCCGAGATCCAGGTCGTGACGACCCTGCCGGTCTACGCCACGATCGCTCAGTTCGTCGGCGGCGACCGGGTGGTTGCCCGGGCGATCTCACGCGGCGACGAGGATGCGCACTTCGTCAAGCCCAAGCCCTCGTTCGCCCTGATGTTGAAACGGGCGGACCTATTCGTGACCACTGGCCTCGATCTGGAGCTCTGGGCGCCGACCCTGGTCGACAAGTCCGGCAATCGCTCGATCCGCGACGGCGAGCCCGGCTTCGTCAGCGCCAGCGCCGGAGTGCCCATGCTCGGCGTCCCAGACTCGATCAGCCGGGAGGCCGGCGACGTTCACGTCTACGGCAATCCGCACATCCATACGAGCCCGATCAACGCCAAGATCATCGCTGCCAACATCACCGCCGGGTTGAAACGCGTCGACCCCGGGGGCGCCTCCAGCTACGAAGACAATCTCGAGGCGTTCCGGAGACGTATCGACGAGTCGCTCTACGGAGCGGAGCTGGTCGGTCTGCTCGATTCGGAGACGCTCGACTCGCTGTCCCGGCAAGGCAAGCTGATCGACTTCCTCCGCTCGCAGGACTTCCAGGGGCGCAAGCTCATTGACTCGCTGGGCGGCTGGTTGGGAGCTGCGCAGTCGTTTCGCGGCCGGAAGATCGTCGCCTACCACGACAACTGGATCTACTTCACCACCCTGTTTGGCCTCGAGGTCGTAGACTTCGTCGAGCGCAAGCCCGGTATTCCGCCGTCGGCGAAACACGTCTTCGAGCTCCTGGGCAAGATCGAGGCCGAGCGGATCAAGGTGCTCCTCGCCGCCAACTATTTCAGCCGCAGCCAGATCGAGACGATCGGCGAGCGCTCCGGGGCAGTTCCCGTGACCGTGGCGCTGAGCCCGATGGAGCCCACCGCCAACGGCTATTTCGAGCTGGTCGAGCGTTGGATCACCGATCTGAGGCGCGCCTTCGAGTCCTGAGGAGACCGGAGTGATGGAAGCACTCGAGTTCATGGCGGCACCCTTCGCGGCGTGTCTCGTGTTGGCCGGCATCCACGCGTACCTCGGCTTGCACGTCCTGCTGCGCGAAGTGATCTTCGTCGATCTGGCCCTGGCCCAGATCGCAGCGCTCGGCTCGGTCGTCGCACTGGTGATGACCGGGCACCATCCGGGAACTCATGCGTCGTTCACCTATTCCCTGGCTTTCGCGCTGGTCGGCGCGGCCATTTTCAGCCTTACCCGAACCCGGGACGGCCGGGTGCCGCAGGAGGCGATTATCGGCATCACCTTCGTGATCGCCTCGGCCGCGACCATCCTGGTCGCCGATCGGGCCCCGGAGGGCGCCGAGCAGATCAAGGACCTCCTGGCGGGTGCCATCCTCTGGGTGAGCTGGCCCAAGGTCGTCAACCTGCTGCTGATCTACCTCGTAGTGGGCCTCTTCCACTACTTTTTCAGACAGCGCTTCATGCTCATTTCCGAGGATCCGGATCGCGCCTTCGATCAGGGCCTGAGCGTTCGGCTCTGGGACTTCCTCTTCTACGCCTCATTCGCGGTGGTCATCACGCTCTCCGTGGCCGTCGCGGGCGTGTTGATGGTGTTCTCGTACCTGGTAGCACCCGCGATGATCGCGCTGGTCTCGAGCCGGAGCTGGACCTCGCGGCTGCTGATCGCATCGGCGACCAGCGTCGCGGCAAGCGCTCTCGGACTCTTCGCCTCGTATCAGTGGGACCTCCCGAGCGGTCCGGCAATCGTCTGCACGCTCGGGCTGCTGCTCATTCTCTTTGGCGGCTGGCGGGCGCTAGCGGCACGCTCCTAGCCGAACCACCCGGATCCTCGGAACGTTCACCGCAGGCCTTCTGGAGGGCGAGCGGCCCTCGCGCTGTTCCTCGAGGGTCATCCACAGCTAGCCAGCCCGCGGACTAGTCCACAGCGTAAGTGTCCCGCTAAATGAGACATTTGAGCCACTTTGGAGCACCGCGAGCCGATGTCCGAGCCGGTGAGTTCAGTCCCCGCAGCTCTGCCGCCCGATGAAGCGAGGCGGCTGGAGGAGCTGCACAGCTACGAGGTCCTGGATACCCTGTCCGAGCAGGCCTACGACGACATCACGCTGCTGGCTTCTGAGATCTGCGACTGTCCGATCGCGTTGGTGAGCCTGGTCGACGAGGGGCGCCAGTGGTTCAAGTCGCGAGTCGGCCTGGAAGCGACGGAGACCCCGCGCGACGAGGCGTTCTGCGCCCACGCGATCCTCGAGCCCGGAGAGCTGCTGGTGGTCCGTGACGCTACCGAGGACGTGCGCTTCGCCGCCAACCCCCTGGTCATCTCGGAGCCTTCGATCCGCTTCTACGCGGGGGCGCCGCTCCGGACGTCTCGGGGCGACGCGCTCGGGACCCTGTGCGTGATCGATCGGGTCGCCCGCGACCTGAGCGATCAACAACTGCGAGCCCTGGAGGCGTTGTCCCGTCAGGTGATGGCCCAGCTCGAGCTGCGGCGCAGTCTGATCGAGCTCGGGCGGTACGTCGAGCGGCGCAAGCAGTACGAGCAGCACCTGGATCGGTACCAGCAGGAGTTGGAAGAGGCTAACGCCCGGCTCTCCGAGCTCAGTAACACCGACTCGCTGACCGGCCTCCACAACCGGCGCGCGCTGATGGAAAAGCTGGAGCGCGAGTGCAAGCGGGCGCGGCGGACCTCGAGCCCGCTCGCCCTCGCCCTCCTGGACGTCGATCACTTCAAGGGCTACAACGACGCTTACGGTCATCCGTCCGGCGATCAGGCGCTGGTCCAGCTCGCGGATGTGCTCAGGGAGATCAAACGGGCCAGCGACTTCGTCGCCCGCCTGGGCGGTGAGGAGTTCGCCATCGTCCTGGTCGACACCGGCTTCGAAGGGGGCGTCTTCGCGGCGGAGCGCATTCGGAAGACGGTCGAGACCGCGCAGTGGGCCAGGCGGCCGCTTACGGTGAGTCTCGGAGTCGCCGTGTTCGAGGCGGACATGCCCGACGTCGAGGCTCTCCTGGCGGCGGCGGATCGGGCGCTCTACCAGGCGAAGCGGGCCGGGCGAAACCGTGTCTGTGCGGTCGAAGGTGAGCCCGACCCGGAGCTCCAGGACGACTAGGGTCGTGTCGCCGGCCTAGCTCCCGATGTGGACGACGCAGCTCCGGTGCGATCCACGGCGCCGGTGCTCCCAGACGTAGATCCCCTGCCAGGTTCCGAGCGCCAGACGTCCAGCGACGATCGGCACGCCGAGCGTGGTCGCGGTGAGCGCGGCTCGGATGTGGGACGGCATGTCGTCCGGTCCCTCCTGGGTGTGGGTGAAGTGCGGATCGTTCTCGGGCACGTTGCGCTCCAGCCAGTCCTGCAGATCGCGACGCGCCGAGGGGTCGGCGTTCTCCTGAATCGTCAGGCTCGCCGAGGTGTGTTGGATCATGATCGTGCACAGGCCCTCGTCGACGCCGCTCCGATCGACGACCGCCTGCACCTCCGCGGTGATCTCGTGGAGCCCCTTGCCCCGGGTCGGTACCACGATCCGATCGTTCATGCGGCTGACTGAAATATACTCGGGCCACGCCCTGGGCGCGGCTCGGAGCGGTGCCACTCCGCCGAATATGTCACTCGCGAGCCCCTATCCGAAAGGTCTCCGCGCGGCTTTCGCGCTAGCGGCGCTCCTCGCCCTCGTGGGGGCCGACGTGGCCGAGGGACGCGTGCTCCGCAAGCGGTTGGTGGCGCGCGAGGCGCTCCAGGACCTGGACGGCGACGGCTCTCCCGAGCGGGTCTGGACCTTCAACGGCACGACGCCAGGGCCGGAGCTGCGGGCGCGGGTCGGCGACACGCTGTCGATCCGATTCAAGAACAAGCTGCCGGTGCCATCGACCATCCATTGGCACGGCGTCGAGGTCAACAATCGGAGCGACGGCTCGCAGGTGACCCAGAACGAAGTGCCGCCGGGCGGTACGTTCCGCTACCGGTTCAAGGTGACCCGACCGGGCGTCTACTGGTACCACCCGCACATCAAGCCGTCGAACCAGGTCTTCCGTGGCCTCTACGGGCCGCTGATCGTGACCGACGAGCACGAGGAGGAGCTCACCCGGCTCGGCGTCCTGCCGCGGCGGCAGGAGCTGCTGATGCTGACCGATGTCACGGTCTGCAAGGAGCCGGGGAGCAACGACGAAGCGACCTTCCCCGCCGACGGCTCGCTGCCGTGGGCCGGGCCGGGACCGTTTCCGGGCGACGACATCTCGCCGACACCGCGCGACCTGTGCGAGACGCCGCTGGACGGGACGGGGCGGCGGACCGACGAGCCGCTGCCCGCCGGCAGCATCCCCAACGTCCTGCCGAGTGAGAACTGCGTCGGCCCCGGTCAGGCGTGCCGGGTCAGCATGGGCCAGTGGGTGCTGGCCAACGGCTCGCTGCCGGCGGCTCGGGGCGGCAGCCCCGGGAACCCGGGCGCACTCGCCGCGGGCGCCCGGCCGCGCGTGATCCGATCGGGGGAAGGCTTGCGCCTGCGGCTGGTCAACGCGGCGATCGCCCGCTACCTCCGGCTGGTTCTGACCGACGCCGGCGGTCGCCGGCTGCCGATGTATCGGGTCGGTGGCGAAGGGGGACTGCTCGACCGCGTCCGAGTCGAAGGTGGGACCCGTCAGGGGTATCGCACCGGCTACGGTCGCGGCGAGATTCTGCTCTCGCCGAGCGACCGGGAGGACGTGGTGGTGGTTCCGCGCGGGGCCGAGGGCGACGTCCTCACCCTCTGGACCCAGGCCTATCGACACACCGGCCGCGGCCTGGCCGTGGTGCCGACGGTGCCGGTGCTCCATATCGAGATCTCGGGCAGCCTGCCGCCCGGAGAGGAGTTCCAGATCCGTCCGAAGCGGCGGCTCCTCGCCGACCCGCGGATCGATCGGCCGCTCGAGAGGCTGGGCCGCACGCCGCCGACCGGCACCCTGGTCGATCCGCTGGAGCTAGAGATCTCGAGAGTCGGCACCGACGATCCGACGATTCGTCTGACCGCCCCCGGGCCGTCGATCGACAACGTCAAGGGGATCTTCGACGCGGGCGGGTTCGAGGATTTTCGCGAGATCCCCCACATCGCTTCGAGCCGCTACGCTCGCGTCGGCGATCTGCTCGAGCTGCGGGTGGCCAACCAGACCTCGGCCCACCACGCCTTCCATCTGCACGGCTTCTCCTTCCAGCCGTTGCGGCTCGAGAGCAGCGGTGGGGGAACGCTCTTCCGTTTCAAGGCGCCGGAGTTCGTCGATTCGATCAACGTGCCTTCGGGCACGACGCTGGTCTTCCGGGTCCGCCTGAGCGACCGGACGCAGCCGAACGGCAGCTCGTCAGGGGGCGCGGTGGGGCGCTGGCTGTTGCACTGTCACATTCTGCATCACGCGGCGCTCGGGATGATCTCCGAGCTGGTCGTGCTGCCGGCGGAGGGGTCACCATGAGCTATCGGCCGGCGGCGATCGTGACCGCGGCGGGACGGGGGATGGGCGCCGGCATCGCCCGGAAGCTAGCGGCGGCGGGCCACGACCTGGCGCTCATGTCCAACGGTGGTGGCGCCGAGGAGCTGGCGCGCGAGCTCGGCGCCGTCGCCCACACCGGCTCGGTGACTCGGGTCGACGACCTGCAGGCCGTGGTCGACCTCTGTCTGAGCACCTACGATCGGCTCGACGGCGTGGTCAACAACACCGGCCATCCGCCCAAGGGGGCGCTGCTCGAGCTGTCGGCCGAGGAGTGGCACGCGGGGCTCGATCTCGTGCTGCTCAACGTGGTCGAGATGTGCCGGATCGTCACGCCGATCCTGGAGGTGTCGGGCGGCGGGTCGATCGTCAACATCTCGACCTTCGCCGCCTACGAGCCGGATGCGGCGTTCCCGATCTCGTCGAGCCTGCGCGCCGCGCTCGGCAGCTTCGCCAAACTGTACGCCGACGCCTACGCCGCCGCCGGGATCCGCATGAACAACGTCCTGCCCGGGTTCATCGACAGCTATCCCGAGACCGAGGAGGCGGTGGCCCGGATTCCGACCGGGCGCTTCGGCACGACCGAGGAGGTCGGCTCCGTAGTGGCGTTCCTGCTGAGCGACGACGCCTCCTACGTGACCGGCCAGAACCTCCGGGTGGACGGCGGCATCACCCGTTCGGTCTGAGCGGGGGGAGCGCTCAGAAGTTCCAGGTGACGCCGAGAGTGGTCGAGCCGAGGTCGAGATCCAGCCGCTGATACTCCACTAGCGCTCCCAGGTTGCCGGCGAACCGGTAGCGCAGGCCGACTCCGGTCAGCAGGTCGGTGCTCGAGGTGCTGTCGAACCGGCCGATACCGGCGAACGGCGGGCGCGCCGAGAGATCGCTCTCCCACTCGAGAACGCCCACCTTGCCGAATGCCGACCAGCGCTCGGTGAAGGGCCAGCTTGGCGCCAGGGCGAGAGACCAACCCGACACCTCCGCCTCGAGCGGCACCAGGACCTCGAGGCACTGCCGACCCTCGATGCACAACCCGAACGACTCGTCGGCGAGCCGCTCGATGCAGGCGTCGAACCCGTCGGGGCAGGGGGAGCCGAGGCCATCGAAGGCTCCGAAGTCTTGGTACCCGACCTGGAGCCCGAGATACTTGTTGAAGCGGTACCCGAACTCCACGCCGACGGCCGCGGCGCGATCATCGAAGGTCTTCACATGGCGCGTACCGAAGGCGTCGTCGAGGGAGCCGCGCCCGTACTTCAGGTCGACGCTCCAGCCCGACGGCTCGGCCAGGATCGGTGGCGGCTGCGAGACCGAGAGGGCCATCAGGACCACCCAGCCCAACAGTGCTCTACTCGTTCCAGACATCTCTGTCCTCCTTCCGAGAAGTCTGTGTGTCGAACTGAAGAACAAGCACGGTGCATGCCAACTCGGCCGGTTGTGGCGGCCCGTCAGTCGTCGAGCCGAGCCACTTCGATCCGCCGTCCGGTCCCATCCCGGCGTACCGTCACTCGCCACGGATTGCAGCAGACTTCGCAGTCGATCACCGTCTCCCCGAAGAGATCGTCTTCGACCACGAGCTCGACCGTCTCGGCGCAGTAGGGGCAGCTGACGCGCTTCAGAGTCGACTCCTCGAGCTGCACCGGAAGATGTATAGCACACGGTCCGGCCGGACCCGGGGTCGGGCGGCTCGTGGGTTAGGCTCCAGCAATGCGCGAATGGAACGTTGCCTGTTCGGAGACCGTCTACCGGCATCGGATCCTCGAGCTCGAGCGACGTGAGCTCGAAGCGGGAGGCGACCGCCGGGATGTCCTGGTCATGCGGGCACCCGAGTGGATCAACGTGATTCCGCTGCTCGACGATGGCAACGTGCTCCTGGTGCGGCAGTGGCGCTTCGGCATCCAGGCGCCTACCCTCGAGATCCCGGGAGGGATGGTCGATCCGGGTGAGAGCCCGCGCGAGGCCGCCGCACGCGAGCTGGAGGAGGAGACCGGGTTCCGGGCGGGAGCCTTGCGCGAGCTCGGCTTCACCCATCCGAACCCGGCGTTCATCGCCAATCGCCTCACTACCTGGCTGGCGACCGACCTGGAGCCGCCGGCAGATCAGAGGGCTACACTGGGCGTGAACGGAGAGGAGATCTTCCTGGAGTCGGTGCCGCTCGCCGAGATCCCGCAGCTGATCGGCAACGGCCGGATCAGCCACGCCCTGGTGGTGGCGGCGTTCTATCTGCTCGAGCTCGAACGATGAACCGCAAGACGATGCCGGAGCGCGTTCTCGCCATCGATTGGTCGGGCGACCAGCGGGCCGGGCATCGCAAGATCTGGCTCTGCGAGGTTGCGAACGGTGAGGTGATCCGGCTCGAGAACGGTAGAGGCCGGGAGGCGATCACCGACCATCTGATCGCGGAGGCCGATCGCGATCCGAGCTTGGTCGTCGGGCTCGACTTCGCGTTCTCGTTCCCGATCCGGTTCCTGGAGAAGCGTGCCCACCGCGAGATCGGAACGGTCTGGCAGGAGGCCGAGCGCCTGGGGGAGAACTGGCTCACCCATTGCCCGTTTCCGTTCTGGGGCAAGCCGGGGCGCAAGAAGCCGAGCCTCGGCGACATGCTGCATCGGGCGACCGAGCTGACGGTGGCGCACGAGACCGGCTTCCATCCGATGTCGGTGTTCCAGATCGGCGGCGCGGGGGCCGTCGGTGTCGGCAGCGTCCGAGGGATGCCCCAGCTCGCTCGACTGCGAGCAGCCGGCTTCTCGATCTGGCCCTTCGACTCGCCGAGACTGCCGATGGTGGTCGAGATCTGGCCGCGTCTGTTCGTCGGCAGACTCACGAAGTCGAGCCGCGAGGCGCGCCGGGGGTTACTGCGCGAGCGCTACCCGGGTCTGCACGAGAAGCCACGACGGGCCGCCGAGCGAAGCGACGACGCGTTCGACGCCCTGGTCTCGGCGCTCGAGATGGATCGGGAGCGCTCGGCCTTCCCGCGGCTCGAGCCCGCCGCGGACGGGCCCGCGCGCCTGGAAGGCGAGATCTGGCTCCCACGCTAACGCCGCCGCGTCCTCAGGCCAGCCCGTAGTAGTGCATCGTGTTGACCGGCTCGCCCTGGAGCTTCAAGTAGTAGAAGAGCTGGGCCTTGTGGTTGTTGAGATGGCTGACCATGTTGAGCAGCTGCTGGCCGAGCGGCTTCGCGCCCGGCTCCCAGGGAGCGGCGATCTCCTCGTCCATGCGGTCGGCCGCCTGCTCGACCATCTGCAGCGCCAGCTCCTTGTCCGCCGCCAGAGCTTCGCGAGCCGCGGCGACGCTCGCGGCCGCCGGCAGCGCTGCCGCCGCTGGCAGCATCTCTTCGGGCGCCATCTCCTCCAGATTCGAGCCGTCCGGCAGACCCCAATCACCGGTCACGAACCCTCGGCAGGTTCCGCCGCAGGCGGTAGTGATGTGCTCGAGTAGCTGCGCGGTGGTCATCCAGTTCGAGCCGGTCTCGGGCTTCCAGTCCAGCTTGGCGTCGTCGACCATCGCCACCAGGGCGTCGGCGGCCCGATAGGCCTCTTCGACCTCGGATCTGAGCAGGGCGGTCCAGTTCATCGGTCCCTCCTTGGAGTGTCCTAGGAGGGCCAATGTAGCAGCAGCCGCTCCGCCGTGGCATCGATGGCTGTGTGCCGATGGCGATCATCGGGGTGGGAGCGAGCCGCTCCCACCCCGCGAGGTCACGCCTAGTTGAAGGTCGCGGTACAGGTCCGATGGGCGTTGAGCGTCACCGTACCGTCCCTGCAATCGGAATGGCCGCTCCAGCCAACGAACGAGGAGCCAGGCTCCGGGACCGCGGTCAGAGTCACCTCGGTCCCCTTGGCGAACGTCTCCTGGCAGTCGGCACCGCAGTCGATGCCCGCCGGTGAGCTGGTCACGGTGCCCCTGCCGACGCCCTGCTTCCTGATCCTGAGGGTACGGGTCTGGTTGGAGCTGCCGCTGAACGTGGCGGTGCAGGTCGCGTGTCCGTCCATCAAGATGGATCCGTCGGAGCAGTCAGGGTCGCCGCTCCAGCCGCTGAAGGTGGAGCCGGAGCTCGGCGTAGCGGTCAGAGACACCTGGGTGCCGTCGGCGTAGCTCTCGGTGCAGTCGGCGCCGCAGTCGATGCCAACAGGTGAAGAAGTGACGGTGCCCGAGCCCGAGCCGGCCTTGCCGACCGTCAGACTCCAGCTGCCGGCTCCGACCTCCTCGAAGTTGGCGCTGCAGCTCCGATCGGCGTGGAGCCTGACCCTGCCGTCGGAACAGTCGGCGTGGCCGCTCCAGCCACCGAACACCGAGCCGGAGTCGGCGACCGCGGTCAGGGTCACCACGCTCCCCTTGCGGAAGGAGAAGGTGCACTCGCTCCCGCAGTCGATACCGGCGGGGGAGCTGGTCACGGTGCCGCTACCGGAGCCGGTCTTGCTGACCGTGAGCGTCCGGCCGCGGCCGCTAGCGTGGAAGGTGGCGGTGCAGGCTCTGTCGGTGGTCATGCTCACCAGGCCGTCGGCACAGTCGGCATCGCCGCTCCAACCGCTGAAGCTCGAGCCGGTGGCCGCCGACGCGGTCAGACTCACCTGCGAGCCTTCGCCGTAGCTCTCCTGGCAGTCGCTGCCACAGTCGATGCCCGCCGGAGAGGACGTAACGACACCCGCCCCCGAGCCGGCTCTGCTGACCGTCAGCATTCGACCGCCACCGCCGCCGGTGCCGTCGAAGGTGGCCGTACAGGTCAGGTGTACGTCCATGGTCACCGTGCCGTCGGCGCAGTCGGCGTCGCCACTCCAGCCGGCGAAGCTGGAGCCGGCTCCGGCGGTGGCATTGAGCGTCACCAGGGAGCCTTCGGCGTAACTCTCGGAGCAATCGGAACCGCAGTCGATGCCCGGTGGTTGCGAGGTAACGCTACCGGCTCCCGAGCCAGCGATGGTGACCGTCAGATCTCTGGTGCTGCCATCGAAGATAGCGGTGCAGGTCCGGTCGCCGTCCATGGTCACGACACCGTCGGCACAATCCGGGTCACCGTCCCAGCCGCCGAACATGGAGCCGGACTCCGCCGTGGGAGTCAAGGTGACCTCGGTGCCTTCGTCGTAGACCTGCGAGCAGTCGTCGGCGCAGTCGATGCCGCCGGGTGCGGACTCGACACTGCCGGCGCCCGCGCCGGTGGTGCTCACCGTCAGCAGCGGCGGGCAGTGGAGGGTCAGGCCGTGAAACGCGGTGTCTTGACCCTTGACCACGAGCACCGGCTCCTGCGGATCGCCACAGATGAAGATCCTCGCATCGGGATGCGTGCGGCCATCGATGTGAACCGGCTCGGAGATCTCCGGGAGTGCCGCCGCCAGGGTGATCCTCGAATCCCCTGGCGCCAGGTCATCGAAAACGATCACGTCGTTGTTCGAACTCTGATTCGCTTCGTCGAGCGCCTCGCGCAGGCTGCAGTGATTCGCGTTACATCTGCCGTCGTCATCGTCGCCGACGGAATTGACCGAGAACGTTGCCGCCCAGGCGCCGACCGGTGCCAGGCTTAGTAGAACGAATGCAGCTACCCTTTGTCGGCCCATAATTCACCTTCCGGCGGTGGATCGGTTGTCCACCACCCGCTGACCGCCGATTGGGAGTGATCCGGCCCGAAACGGCGTCGGTTGAAACTGTACGTCGGCATGCTATGGAGGTCGCCGGAGAGTGCGCTGTGCAGTGCGCAACAGTCCGGATCGATAGGTGGGTTCCGTGACAAACTGGGTTGAGCGGGGGCTGCGCCTCATCCACGAGCCACGACCATGAGCGACAACGGCGAGATCGGCACTTCGCCCTTCGAACGTACCGACCTCGAACAGCTCGAGCGGTCGGGAATCTCGCGGCAGGAGGCGGAGCGGCAGCTCGCTCTGCTGAAGGATCCGCCTCGTCCGCGTCCCCTCGTGCGCGCCTGCCGGCTCGCCGACGGTGTCGAGCAGCTCGGCGCCGAGACGCGAGCCGACCTGGCGGCCAAGGGGCGCGCCGCCGCCGCGGCGGGCCGGGTGACCAAGTTCGTGCCGGCCTCGGGCGCGGCGAGTCGCATGTTCCAGGCGCTGGTGGGGGGGCTTGAGTCCGGGGGGCCGGAGCCGGTCGAGCTGCTGGCCAACCTGGGCAGATTTGCGTTCGAAAACGACCTGAGAGCGGCGATGCGTTCAGCCGGGGTCGATCTGGACGACGCGCTCCGGCGTAACGAAGCCGCCACCGTCGTACGCTTCCTGCTCGACGAAGAGGGGCTCGGATATCGGTCGCGTCCCAAGGGCCTGCTCAAGTTCCACACCTACGAGAACGGCTCGCGGACGGCATTCGAGGAACAACTGATCGAGTCGATTCCGTACGTGCGCGACGCCGACGGTCTCTGCCGGATTCACTTCACCGTGTCGGAGAGCCATCTGGATCTGTTCTCCGCGGTTCTGGAAGAGCTTCGCCGGCCGCTGCTCGAGCGCTTCGAGGTCCATTTCGACGTGACCTTCTCCATGCAATCGCCGGCCACCGACACCCTGGCGATCGATCCGCGAGGCCGACCGTTCCGCGTCGACGGCGGCGAGCTGCTCCTGCGGCCGGGCGGGCACGGCGCGCTGCTCGACAACCTGTCGCAGCTCGAAGGCGACATCGTGCTGGTCAAGAACATCGACAACATCCTGCCGGAGAGCGCCCACCCGCAGATCGCCAGCTGGAAGCAGATCCTGACCGGGCGCTTGATCTCTCTGCAGGAGCGCGTCTTCGAGCTGCTCGACGCGCTCGAGGCGGAACCGCCGTCGCGTACGACCCTCGAGGCAGGCTTCGACCTCGTGGCGGCCGAGCTCGACCTGGCGCGACCGGCTCATCTCGCCGACGCGCCGGCCGACGAGCAACGGCGGTGGCTGATCGACCGCCTCGACCGGCCGATCCGTGCCTGCGGCGTCGTGCGCAACGAAGGGGAGCCGGGTGGCGGCCCGTTCTGGGTGACCGGCCACGACGGGGTCGCGACGCCCCAGATCGTCGAGCGCTCGCAGGTCGATCCCGATGACGCGGCGCAGCTCGCGATCTTCGATGGCGGCACCCATTTCAATCCGGTCGATCTCGCCTGCGCGGTACGCGACCGCCGCGGCGAGCTCTTCGACCTGGATCGCTTCGTCGACCCGAGCGCCGTCTTCATCGCCGGCAAGTCGTGGAACGGCCGCGAGCTTCAGGCGCTCGAGCGCCCCGGCCTCTGGAACGGGGCGATGGCCCACTGGACCACGCTCTTCGTCGAGGTCCCAGCGTCGACGTTCGCGCCGGTCAAGACGGTGTTCGACCTCCTCCGTCCGGCCCATCAGCCGTCCGCCTCATGAGCCTCGTCGAGATCCTCGTCCTGGCGGTGGTGCAGGGGGTCACCGAGTTCCTGCCGATCAGCTCGTCGGGCCATCTGGTGGTCGTGGCGGAGCTGATGGGCGGCGCCGGCGCGGACGCCGCGGTCAACATCATGCTGCACGCCGGGACGCTGCTGTCGATCCTGGTCTTCTTCTGGCGCCGGGTCGTCGGTCTGCTGTTCGAAGATCGCCGGGTGATCTGGCTCCTGATCGTCGGCACGATACCCGCGGCGGTCCTCGGACTCCTGATCCGGTACCGGTTTAGCGGGGCGCTCGAGAATCCGCTTCTGGCCGGCCTGATGCTGATCGCCACCGGTCTACTACTGCTCGCCACCCAATGGGTCGACGTCGGGAACGATCGCTACCAGAGCCTGAGCGCCAGCCGCAGCCTCGGTATCGGACTGTTTCAGGCGCTCGCCCTTCTGCCCGGGATCTCGCGCTCCGGGGCGACGATCTTCGGTGGCCTGCTAGCGGAGCTCGACCGCGAGTCGGCGGCGACCTTCTCGTTCCTGCTGGCGATTCCGGCGATCGGCGGCGCCAGCCTGCTCGAGCTGGCCGAGCTGGTCGCCAGCGGCGAGAGCACGTCCGCGGCGGCATCGCTCCTGCTCGGTTGCCTGGTCGCGTTCGGGGTCGGCCTGGGCGCCCTGGCCTGGCTCTTCAACTGGATCAAGCGCGGCAAGCTGCACCACTTCGCCTACTGGTGCCTGCCGGTCGGTCTCGGCGTGGTCGTCTGGCAGCTGGTCGCGTAGCCGGACCCGGGTTCGAGCTACTCTTCCGAGACCGTGGTCAGGAACGGCCGGTCGAGGGGGTCGGCCTCCGACGCGACCGCTGGGTCGGCAGTGTCGTCGTCGACGCCGTTCTGCCTGGCGAGCTCCTCGTACTTCGCCTCCACCTTCGACAGACGGTCGACCAGGACCTCGAGCTTCTGCTCGATCCGTTCGAGGCTCGCCTTGAGCTCCGCGCTCCGCTCGTCGAGCGCCGTCAGCCTGAGCACCGCCTCGAGGGCTCGAGCCGAGTCCTCGGTCACCGCGACTCCACCGTGGTGATACCGGCCTGGGGATCGGCCCGATCGAGAGCCTGCTCGATGCGCCGAGCCGAATCGAGGGCCGCATCGAGGTGGATCGCGGCGCCGCCCCCTTTGTCTCCGGCAGCCCGGATCAGTACCTGCCCCTCGGTGCCGAGCGCTGGCGGGCGGTCCAACTCCGAGTCCGCGCTCACTGCCGTCGACTCGCCCCGGTAGTCGGCCATGAGCCGCTGGCGCGCTCCCGGGATCGTGTAACGCTCGTCGTAGAGCAGCTCACGGATTCGCCGGATGGTCTCGAGGTCCCGCTCGGTGTAGACCTTCCGACCGGCCGCGTTGACGTGCGGCTCGAGGATCGGGAACTCCTCCTCCCAGAAGCGGAGCGCATACGGCTCGACATCCAAGAGACTCGTCACCTCTCCAGCGCTGTAGGTGGTGGTGTTCCGGGGCGAGCTGTCGCCCTCGGTGCGCGACGAGCGATTCGTGGCGCGCCGAGTATAGACGATTTGAAAGAGAATTCCGGAGTTGTAGGACTAGGGCCGCTTGACGACCGTGCCCCCCTTCATCACGAAGCGCACGTCTTCGAACACCGTCACGTCCTCGAGAGGATCGCCGGCCACGGCGATCAGGTCGGCCAGCAGACCCGGAGCGATAGCACCCAAATCCTCGATCCCGAGCAGGTCGGCCGCGTTGACGGTCGCCGAGCGAATCGCGTCGATCGGGCTCATTCCGAGCCCGACCCGGACCGCCAGTTGCTGGGCGTTGAGGCCGTGCTCGTAGACGCCGGCGTCGGTGCCGTAGGCCATCTTGACGCCCGCCGCGACCGCGCGCCGGAACGACTCCTCGCGCCGGGGAAAGACGTACTCGGCCTTGGCTCTCAGCTGGGGTGGGAGGCTGTCGTAGTCGAAGACGCCGGGCGGGTAGATGTTGGTCACCAGGTAGGTGTCGTGCTCGAGCAGCAGGTCGATCGCTTCGTCGTCGAGCAGCGAGCCGTGCTCGATCGAATCGATACCCGCCCTGATCGCCATCTTGATGCCTTCGGTACCGTGGGCGTGGGCGGCGATCTTGAGGCCGTGGCGGTGGGCCTCCTCGACGGCGGCGCGCAGCTCGGCCATCGAGTACTGAGGCGCGCCGACCGGTCCCTCGAAGGACAGCACGCCGGCGGTAGCGCAGATCTTGATCACCTTGGCGCCGTACTTGATCTGGTAGCGGACCGCCCGCAGCACCTCGGCGACGCCGTCGGCCGTGCCGTCTTCCGGACCCCCTTCCAGAATCCCGGGAGCGAAGCCGGTGGTGTCGCAGTGTCCACCGGTGATCGAGATCGACTGCCGAGCGGGGACGATTCGAGGCCCGATCACATCGCCCCTCTCGATGGCGTGCATTAGCGCCACGTCGGCGCCGCCGGCGAAGGCGCCGAGCTCGCGCACCGTCGTGAAGCCGGCGAGCAGCGTGCGGCGGGCGTTCTTGACCCCGCGTAGCGCGGCGTCGACCTCGGTCTCGTGCACGAACCGATGGCGCCAATCACCGGTGAACTCGTAGGTCAGGTGGGTGTGGACGTCGATCAGCCCGGGAGCCAGGACCAGGCCGGTCAGGTCGACTGTGCTGGCACCGGCCGGCGGGGCCGGCGGGTTGATTGCGACGATCTTGTCGTCGTCGATCAGCACGATCGCCGGTGAGACGACCCGCCCGGCTGCCACGTCCAGATAGCCGTCCGCCCGGAGCAGGTAGGTCTCGGCGTCCGCCGGGCCGGTCGGCCCGAGACTCAAGCACACCACGATCGCGATCGCGCCTCGCCCTGTCGTTCGCATTCTCTCGTCTCCCGTTCGGCTACTCGCCGAGCATCAGTCTGCGCACGGTCGGCAGCGGCAGCTCGCCGTAGCGCAGGAGCGCCTTGTGGAAATGGCGCAGCTCGTAGTGCTCACCCATCCGGCGCTCGTACGCGGCCCGCAGGTCGAGGATCACCCGCTCGCCGATGATCTCCCGGCCGGGGGGTGAAGGACTCTGCGAATCGCGCTGCACCTCGATGAAAGCGTTGGTCGGCTCCATGCCGATCTTGTCGACGTAGGCGATCACCGCCTCGTCGAAAGTCATCTCTCCGAGCGCCATCCGGATCTTGGTCACGATTCTCTGGACCCGCCACATGCGCATCTGCAGCCGCGCCATGTGCGTCTTGAGGGCCTCGACGTGCGGGAGGACCTCGAAGTAGCCCTCGTCCTCGAGCAGCTTCTCGAGGTAGAACGACCACGCCTGGCTGAGGTAGGAGCTCCTGAACAGCTTGCGCATCGGACGACGGACCCAGGCGTCGGAGTAGGCGCGTTGGACGTTGTGGCCGAGCCACTCATGGTACGAGATGACGTGGGTCCAGTAGGGGTTGTAGGAGCGGATCCGGCTCGCCCTCTCGGCTTCGGTCAAGCGCTCCTCGAGCGGTGTCAGGACGTAGTAGCCGGAGATCCGGCCGGCGACGGTCGGTCCGTAGGACGCGCCACCGAAGGACAGAATCCGGCGCCCCATCGGTGAGGTGATCTGCACACCGTAGTCGAACTCCTCGGGGATGTCGACGACGTGGGCTCCCGGTCCGCGCAGCCAGTCGTCCGCCAGCTCGACGTACTTGCGGGCCATCGCCGGCACCTCGTCCCACGGCGGCGCCTCGTCCTTCATCAGGTCCCAGACCGTCTCGAGCTCGCCGCTCGGATGGATCCGCTCGGCGAGCGCGGTCATCTCGGCCAGCAGCCGCTCCTCCTCTTCGAGAGCGATGCGCAGCATCTCCCTCGAGTCGTAGTCGACCAGCCCCTCGTGCTCGAGCTGGTAGAAGTCGATCTGCTCGATCGTCCAGGCGGGCGAGCGGGTAGAGCGCGGCAAGAGGTCGCTTTCGAGCCAGCTCGCGAACTCCTCCAGCGCTTCGAGGGCCGGAGCCGCCGCCGCCTCGAGCCGGGCGTGTGCCGCCTGGTCGTCGGTGCACAGGCTGGGCACGTCGTCGCGCAGGAGGCCCCTGGCGTAGGAGGCGGCGTAGAGCGCGTTCTCGGTCCATGCGCGCGCCGGCGTGCGTAGGTTCGACTTGCCGTTGGCGAGGACGGTGGGCAAACGCTCCAACTCCTCGACCGCGTCGTCGATCTGCCGCGTCGAGGCGCCACACGGTCTCAGGAAAAGCCCGCTGGTCTTGAATAGAGCCAGGTAGCGGACCGGAACCAGCTGATGGAGGCCGATGCTCTCGATCTCGAACAGGCGGGTCTTCAAGTGGGCCTCGAGCAGGTCGTAGTCGATCTCGTCGTCGATGCCGAGCTCGGTGCGGTCGACCGCCGCCAACCGCTCGAGCAGACGGCGATAGCTCTTCACGGCGCTCTTGAATTCGGCGGCGCCCTGGGTCGGTGTCTCGATCTCGCCGGCGGCGCTGATCAGCTCGGCAAGCTGCTCGGCCGGAGGCTCCGCGGCCGACACGTGAGCGAGCGGAGCCAGAGTCACCACCGCCGCGAGGAGTTGAATCCTGAGGCTCATTCGGGCGGGCGAAGTATAGAGCGTCGGGCTAGCAAGTGAGGACGAGCTTGCCCACGGTCATCCCCGATTCGAGCCGGCGGTGGGCATCGGCCACGTCACGGAACGGCACCGGCGTGACCGGCGGAGGGACGATCCGCCCCTCCCCGAGCCACCCGAGCAGCCGACCCATCACCTCCGCCAGCAGCTCGGTCTCTCGAAAGAGATAGCTGAGATTGAACGCCAGCACGCTCCGATTCGAGTTGGTCATCCTCAGTGGATCGAAGCGGGGAGTGCGCAGCCAGGCTACGAGGAGGCGCAGCCAGGGAGCCCGGCGAGTCCCCTTCGCCAGCATCGAATGGAAGCCGTAGACGACGAGCTTTCCGGGTCGCCCGAGGTGCCGGTAGCTCTCGCGCAGGGTGGCGACGCCGTTGGCGTCGAAGATCAGGTCGTAGCCGTCGGGAGCCAGGCGCTCGGCCGCCGCCCACAGATCCTCTCGCGAGCGGTCGATGACCTGGTCCGCTCCGAGGTCGCGCGCCACTTCGACCTTGTGGGAGGCGCCGACGACACCCACGACCCGGCATTCGGCGACCTTGCCGAGCTGTACCAGCGCCCCGCCCACGCCGCCGGCGGCGGAGTGCACCAGCATCGACTGGCCCGGCCGCGGATAGGCGAGCATGAAGAGGCCGTAGTAGGCGGTCAGGAAGGGAGACGGAAAGGCGGCCGCGGACGCCATCTCGAGGCCATCCGGTAGCCGGAAGGCCTGATGCTGCGGCACCACGACCTCGGTGGCGTAGCCGCCGAAGCGGGTCACCCCTAGCACCCGGTGACCGGGAACCAGATCTCGTACGCCGGGACCGGTGGCGGCGACCGTTCCGGCGACCTCGAAGCCGGGTGTCACCGGCCAGCCGATCTGGTCCCGTGACGACTTGTAGAGCCCCATCCGGATCAGGCAATCGGCGAAGTTGACCCCGGCCGCCGCCACCTCGATCAGCACCTCTCCCGGCCCTGGCTCGGGACGCGGGTGCTCCTCGATGACCAGACGCTCGTGCCTGCCGGGGCGATGGACGACAACCTTGTACATGAGCCGACTACCCTAACTGACCTGGGCGGACGCGCTAATAGAACGTGGTGCGCAGCACCGGCTGGAACAGCTCGGTGCGGTGGGTGCACGCGCTGTCGACCGGGCAGCGTGCGCAGTCGGGCTCGGTCATCTCCGGACAGCGCGAGCGGTTCTGGAAGAGGAACCAGTCGACGGCGCCCATCGATCTGCCGCTCGCCCGCGCCAGCTCGCCGACCGCCCGATAGCAGGCGCTGCGGACCTCGGCTTCGTCTCGAGCACCGACGAGCTCACGCCGCTCCAGGCTCGACCCGAGCCCTGGGTCGACGACCCGGACCAGACCGATTCGCAGACAGCTCCGCTGCACGTGATAGTCGACGACCGGTGGCGCCTCGTCGCCCGGCTCGGTGCGCAGGAACGCCTCGGGACGCTGGCGCAGGATCAGCCCGAGGAGTGCGGACTTCTTGCGCAACGGGTCCTCCTTGTAGCCGCCGACCCGGTCGAGGCTCTGCAGAAGACAGGCGAGCGGCTGCTGGCTTGCGTTGGCCCTCTCCACCACCTCGGCCGGGTCCGGCCCGACCGCCAGCATGTCGCGGCCGTAGCGCCGCGCCACGACAACGCGCCGGTCGAGATCGGGCAGCGGGCAGACCCCGCGGTCGTCCGCGAGCCGTACCTCCAGGTCGGACGCCGACAGCCGGCTCTGACCCGCGGGCGTCAGCTCTTCGGGCGCCTGGTCGAGCCACCGGAGGTAGCAGGCGGC
>CAMYOG010000051.1:0-23554 GCA_947259925.1 Thermoanaerobaculia bacterium | reverse complement strand
TCCAGAACCCGAACTGCTGGCAGGTCGAAGCGAAGAACAGGTCGAGGGCACCGGAATGTCCGGCGCGCGGATGAAGCGGTCCGCAAAACCGAAACGATGCGACCTCGGGCTCGGTGGCGAGGAGCCGCGCGACGGCGTGGATCCTCCCGCTATCGACCTCGACCCGGCGATTGGAGACCGGCGAGGGCTCGGCCGGCGGCCGCAGCAGCACCTCGGGGCCGACGCCGGTCACCATCTCGGCGGCCGCCGCGGCCCCCCGCTCGGCGGCCAGCACCGGATGGAGTCCGCGCTCGAGCCAGGTCAGGGTAGTGCCGCAGAAGGTGTCACCAGCACCGGTCGGGTCGAGCTCCTCCGCGGGAGGCGCGGCGAGGTCGGTGGCCCAGTCGCCCTGCAGAACGCGCACGCCGCGGGCGCCGCGGGTGACGAAGAGCAGCTTGCCGGGCTTGGCGCTCGCCCGGTCCACGCCGCCGAAGATCTCGTTGGCCTCGCGCTCGTTGCAGAAGAAGATGTCGGCCAGCCGGAGGGTCTCGGCAACCGCCCCGGGCTCGACCTCGACCGCCGAGGTGAAGGTGCCGGTGGCGAGGCGTCGACCCGCCGCCCGGAAATGGCGAAGGAAGTCGACCTGCCGGCTCGGCTCGGCGAGCGCGATGCAGTAGACCAGGCCGGGCGGCAGCTCCTCCGGAAGCTCGGCGACGGTGAGGTCGGCCTCGGCTCGCCACCAGAGATTCCGCATCTCGCTGCGACCATCCCCGAGATGCTCGATCTCGAACGTCGGCAGCTCCTCCGGGCCGACCACCGGGCCGCGCCAATCGAGACGCGACATCGCCTCGGCGAGCTCGGGCGGCACCGGCTCGGGCCGGGGGCCGATCATCGTCACGCGGGCGCCGGCGCGGTGCGCGGCGAGAGCGGTGTAGAGACCTGCGCCGCCGGCCGGTCGCTCGGTCCGGTCACCCAGATGGAGAATGTCGAGCGACGCACCGCCGATGACGATCAGGTGGGTCATCGAGCGTCAGATGAACAGGCTGGCGATCGCGGCGGTGGTCCAGGAGGCGAGCGCGCCGCCGAGCATCGCCTTGATGCTGAAGCGACTCAGATCGGCTCGCCGGCTGGGAGCGATGGCGCTGAAGCCGCCGATCTGGATGCCGACCGAGGCGAAGTTGGCGAATCCGCACAGCGCGTAGGTGGCCAGTGCGATCGAGCGCTCGGAGAGGACGCCGGCGGCCATCTGCTGCCGAAGCACCGTGTAGGCGACGAACTCGTTGAGCGACAGCTTCAATCCGATCAAGCTGCCGACCGTTGCCGCCTCGGATGCCGGTACGCCGAGCAACCGGGCGAGCGGCTGCAGCAAGAGCCCGAAGAGCGCCTGGAGCGACCCGGGCACCACGCCTTCGAACTCCGAGGTCGCCGGCGACATGCCGCTCGCCGCGTAGACCACCTCGGCGCCGCCGAGCAGCCGGCCGTCGATCCAGGCGTCGAGCGAGTTGAGTACCGTATCGACCACCGCGATCAGAGCGATGAAGCCGATCAGCATCGCGCCGACGTTGACCGCCAGCTTGAAGCCGTCGCTGATGCCGCTGGTGGCCGCCTCGATGATGTTGGCGCCGGCGTCCACCCGTGGGAGCTCGAGATCGCCGGCGGTCTGCGGATGCTCGAGCTCGGGATAGATGATCTTGGCGATCAGCAGGGCGGCAGGTGCCGACATGACCGAGGCCGCGATCAGGTGGTCGGCGGGGATGCCCATCGCCGCGTAGGCGGCGATCGATCCGCCCGCCATGGTGGCGAAGCCGGCGACCATCAGGGTCATCAGCTCCGAGCGGGTCGTGGTCTCGACGTACGGCCGGATCAACAGGGGCGCCTCGGTCTGGCCGATGAAGATGTTGGCGCTACAGCAGAGCGTCTCGGCACCGCTGGTGCCGATCGTCCAGCGCAGGAATCGGCTGAGCGCCTCGATCGTCCGCTGCATGATGCCGAGGTAGTAGAGGACCGCCATCAGGCCGCCGAAGAAGACGATCACCGGCAGGAGCTTGAAGGCGAACAGGTAGCCGAAACCGGGCCAGCCCGCGTCCGGGCCGGGGAAGTAGAGAGTGTCGTCGACCAGGTTGCCGAACAGGAAGCGAGAGCCATAATCGGCCAGCGTCAGCAGCTCGGTGATGCCGAGCCCGATGCGCTCGAACAGCTCGCGGCCCGGCAGCCGGGTCACGAACAGCCAGGCGATGCCGTCGACGACCAGCAGGCCCGCCGCCAGGCTCTTCCAGAGACCGGAGACCGGCAGGCTGCGGGAGAAGAGGAGAAAGAGGCTCAGGACGACGGCGCCCCAGCCGAGCGCCGACGCCGGTAGGCGGGTGAGGCTCCATCCCAGGGCCATGGCGCCGCCCAGGCAGAGGACGATCCCGCGCCAGCCGAGGTCGCGGCCGTGGCGGCCGTGATCGGCGATGTAGCCGACCACCAGCAGGCCAATCAGACCCATGCCGACGAAGCTCCAGATGTCCTCGCGCAGCACGGTCAGCCCGAGGAGCAGCTGCAGCGCGACACCCCAGAGGATCGGCCGCAGCTTCACCTGTCGTCGGTGGTACGAGAGCGCCCAGCTCACGGCGAGCAGCAGGAGCAGGCCTGGTATGCCGATCAGGTTCAAGGGCTTTTCGCGGTAGCGTTCAGACGGGGCGGCGGCGATCAAGGCTACTCAGCAACCGGTCCCGGTTTCAACCAGAGCGTTTCGAAGGGTATTCTCTAGGTCTATGCCAACCGTCAGAGCCGAACGAACCCTCGCCTGGGTCCTGCGCATCTTCGGTGGTCTTATGCTGCTGGCCGTCGTCGGGATGTTCATGC
This sequence comes from Thermoanaerobaculia bacterium, assembly GCA_947259925.1. Taxonomy (GTDB): domain Bacteria; phylum Acidobacteriota; class Thermoanaerobaculia; order Multivoradales; family JAHEKO01; genus JAHEKO01. The sequence goes on along the minus strand of CAMYOG010000051.1, from coordinate 20,728 downwards.
CGACCAGCATGATGTCCTCGGTCAACGACTCGCTGGGTCTCGAGCCGATCCATCGCTCGCCGCTCACCGAATACCTGACGCGCTCGCTGTCGGCGCTCTACGTCTTCGTCGGCGCCCTCTACGTCTATATGTCCCGCGACGTTCGGGAGTACCGCGACCTGATCTCCTTCAGCGCCATCCTCTTGATCGCCGGTGGCGTCTTCCTGACCGCACTCGACTTCTGGGCGGGCATGCCGGCGCTCTGGTCGTGGACCGAAGGACCGCCGGTCGTGCTGATCGGGATCTGGGTACTCTGGCTGGCGCGCCGCGTTCCCTAGCGCCTATTTCGGGGACAGGTAGGGAATTACTCCACCGCTTACGTGCGCCGTACCATCGGCTCGCTGCAGCGGGGATCGGCACGGACGGATCGGAGCTGGTCCCGTAATTCCCTACCTGTCCCCGAAATAGCATCCTCGTCGAGTATCTCGTCGATGTCCTCGGCGACCTGCGACCTCGGAGCCCGCCGCTGGGTCGTGATCAGCATCACCGCTCCCAGGATGATCGCCGAGGCGATCAACATGCGCGGACTCAGCTCTTCTCCGGCCAGCGCCCAGCCGAGGCCCAGAGCGACCACCGGATTGACGTAGGCGTAGGTGGCGACCTTGGTGATCGCCACGTTCTGGAGCAGATAGACGTAGGCCGTGAACGCCAGCAGCGACCCGAAGACGATCAGGTAGGCGAGGGCGAGGAGCGACTCCGACGAGACCGCCGCTGGCTCGAAGCGCTCGGCCTCGCCCATGACGATCCCGGTGAAGAGCAGCAGACCGCCGCCCGCCAGCATCTGCATCGCGGTACCCAGGATCGGTGACGCGGGCTGCGGCAGCCGGCGGGAGATCGCCGAACCGAACGACCACGACAGCGCCGCCGCGATCAGCGCCGCCGCGCCGATCAGATCGATCCGCGCCCCCAGGAGGTCGCCAGGGCCGATCAGCAGCACGATGCCGGCCAGGCCGGCGGCGACGCCGATCGCGACCAGCCTGGTGGGCGGCCCGACGCGGATCGAGTGGGGTCCGAGCCACTCGAACAGGACCACGAACAGCGGGATGGTAGAGACCAGGAGCGCCGCGGGGCCGGAGGCGACGCGCAACTCGGCCCAGGAGACGAGTCCGTTGCCGCCCAGCAGGAGGAGCCCGCCGAGGATCGCCGTGGCGCGCCAGTTGGCGGCCGACGGCCGCTCTTCGCCCCGTAGCCTGGCCCAGACGTAGAGGAGGGCACCGGCAACCACGAAGCGGACTCCGGCCATGAGAAAGGGAGGCAGGGTCTCGACGGCGAATCGAATCGCCAGGTAGGTAGAGCCCCAGATCAGGTAGATCGCCGCGAAGGCGAGAGGGATGAGCCAGCTGCGCTCACGCATCGGCGACCTCGGGCAGCGACTGGGCGGCCCGCCCGGGCAGCCGTGAGGTCTCTTTGAGCGTCCCCAGCACGATGGTCGTGCGGGTGCCGGTGACGGTCGAGATGCGCCCTACTTGCTGGCGCAGGATCTTGCCGAGCGCCTCGGGGCTCGCCGCTCGCATCTTGATCAGGTAGCAGTCCTCGCCGGCGACGTGATGCACCTCGAGCACCTCGGGGATGGCGGCGAGTTGATCTCCGGTGGTGGCACAACCGGGCACCTCGTTCGACCGGACGAAGACGAAGGCGAGCAGGTCGAGCCCGAGCGCCTGGGGCTCGATGCGTGCCTCGTACCCCTGGATCGCACCGCGGCGCTCGAGCTTGCGGATGCGCTCGAGCGTCGCCGAGGGCGCCATACCGACCTGCCGCGCGATCTCGGCATTGGACGTCCGAGCATTTGACTGAAGTATATTCAGTATTTCATTGTCTCTTGAGTCGAACATTCGGTAATATCTCCAATAGACAGAATAATAGTGAATGAAGTGCCGATGCGCAACCCGTTTCTTGCGTCCGGGTTGCCCTCGCCCGGGACCGACGGGCGACCTCGGACGGGACCGTTGGGTCGGGTGGCCGACTACGAGGTTCGGGGCTCGAGGACCGCTTCGAGCTGCCCGCTCTCGAGCCGCTTCCTGAGTCGATCGAGCTCGGCCGCCGGCAGGGCCTGCGCCACCAGATGCCCCTGGGCGTACTCGAAGCCGGCGTCGACGCAGGCGGCCAGCTCGTCGGAGCTCTCGATCCCCTCGGCGATCGGCACGACGTCCATCGAGCGACTGATGCTGACCAGGCGGCGGATCAGCATCTTGCGGCGCTGGCTCGCCCGATGCAGGTGTCGGACGAACGAGATATCGAACTTGAGATAGTCCGGGGTCACGTCGGCCAGGGCATGCAGCCGTGACTGCCCGGTGCCGAAGTCGTCGAACGCCAGGCCGATCCCGATCTCGTGCAGCGCGGATCGTAGCTCCTTCATCTGACCGATGTCGGTCATCGCTGCTTCGTGGATCTCGGCGATCAGCCGGACGTTCGGCGCCAGCGAGCTCAGCTGCGAGAGCGACTCGAGGAACCCGGCGGGTTCCACGATCTCGCTCGGATGTGTATTTACGAACAGCCGAGTCTCGCCGAGAGCGCTCGCCTCTGCGAGCCCGAGCTCGCGGCAGACCCGGCTCAGCTCGACCTGCCGCTCGAGCCGCTCGGCGATGAAGAAGAGCTCGGTCGGCGACGTCTCGAAGCCCTCGAGGTTGCCCCGGCAAAGCAGCTCGAATCCGTGAACCGACAGCGTTCGGGTCTCGAAGACCGGCTGGTAGAGGGGCCGGATTGCGCGGGTCTCCAGCAGCTTGACGAAATCCGCGCTCTGCTCACCGATGAACTCGGTCAGCTCGTCGGTGCCGAGGGTCTTGGTGCCGGTGGAGAGCGGCGCCTCGTACGAGGCTAGCCGCAGCTGGATGTCTCCGAACCGGATGACGTCGCCGTCGGCCAGCCGGCGCGGGGTGCGGATTCGGCGACCGTTGAGGAACGTGCCGTTGGTGCTCCCCAGGTCACGAATCTTGAGCCCGCGGTCGGAGTAGATCTCGGCGTGGCGGTGAGAGACTTTCTGTGAGCGGAGCTGCAGGCCGGCCGAGTCGCTGCGGCCGATCACCAGAGGCAGGGCGTGAATGACCGTCCGCCAGGAGCTGCGCCCGACATCGACGAATCCCTCCAGATACCAGGAGGGAAAGTCAAGGCTCCGCGAGGCGCCCATGACGCGATTATCGCATTCGATGGACGCACCACGCGGAGCCGTGGTGCCGAAGAGATCCAAGCTACGGACCAGTCGTTCCGGCCTTGGAACCCCTCGACGAGCTGCGCGCCCGACGGGTAGGTCCCCTCGTGTAGTCGACGTTGCCGTTCTCGACCGCGTCCAGGCCCGGTGAGCTGCTCGGCATGAAGGCGTTGTAGCCGTTGATGCCACCGAAGAACAGCTTGCCGGTCGCGCTGCGGTAGGAGGCGCCGAAGTTGAACTCGTTGGCCTGCAGGCCGTCGCTCGCGTCGAAGTTCGTGAACGATCGCGCGGCCGGATCGAACAGCGAGAGGCCGTGGTTGGTGCTCAGCCAGAGCCGGCCGCTCGCATCGGGCTGGATGGCGTAGACGACCGAGTTCGGAAGCCCGTCGGCCTCGCTGTAGGTCTCGAAGGTGGGACCCGCGGAGAATGTCGGCGGTGAGGTCATCCTGGCCAGGCCGCCACCCCGGGTACCGATCCATAGGGTGCCGAGATCGTCGCGGTAGATCGCGCAGACCGTATCGGCGGGCAGGCTGGTCGGATCCTGGGGATCGTTCTGGAACCGCTGGGCGGTACCAGTACGCGGATCGAAGAGGTTCAGACCGCCGCCGTCGGTGCCGATCCAGAGCAGACCCGATCGGGTGCTCAGGATGGCGGTCACGCGATCGCTGCTCAGGCTCTCCGGGTTCTCGGGATCGTGCCGGTAGGCCGCGAACCTGTTCTTCCTGCCGTCGAAGACGTTGAGGCCGCCGCCGAAGGTACCGACCCAGAGGAGACCGGAGGCGTCCTCGTGAATCGTCATCACGCCGTCGGCGCTCAGGCTGCTCGGCCTCGCTGGATCGTGCCTGAAGGTCCTGAAGGACTTCCTGCCCTGTCTGAACTTGCTCAGGCCACCGCGCATCGTGCCGACCCAGATCCTGCCCTTGCTGTCAGTCAGCAGGGACATGACCCGGTTGTCGCTGATGGCGTCAGGGTCGGACTCGTCGTCGGACGTCTTGAATCGCACCATCTTGCCGTTCCTACGGACCTGTACCAGGCCCTCGCCGACGGTTCCGAAGTAGAAGAGGCCGTTGCGACTCTCGGTGAAGGAAGTGACGATGTCGGCCTTGCTGCGGCCGGTGTCCTTGAAGATCGCCTTCTTGCCCTTCCAGTGGACGAGACCGCCGAGCTCGGTACCGACCCAGAGCTCGCCCGCCGAGTCCTGGTGGAGCGCGGTCACCGAGCCGCTGCCGCCGGTCGCGCTGATGTCGACCCTGCCGTAGCGATGGAAGCCGCCGAGCTTCGGGTCCAGCTGGTTGAGCCCGTTGGCGGTACCGACCCAGAGCTGACCGAACGAGTCCTGGAGGATCGACTGCACGGTGTCGTCGCCCAGGCTCAGGTCGTCGTCGCGGTCGTGCTTGAAGTGCACTACCTTGCCAGTGAGCGGATCGAAGCTGAACAGCCCGGCTCCGCTGGTGCCGACCCAGAGCACGCCGCTCCTGTCCTCGAACAGGGCGCGGATGCTGACGCGCTTGGCCGGGTGGCCGAGGTTGATGTGCTCGAAGCTGTTGGTGGTGGCGTCGAAGCGGTCGAGACCGCGGTTGGTGCCGATGAACAGGCTGCCGTCGCGGCTCCCGAGCAGCTCGTAGACCCTGTCGTCCGCGAGGCTCGACGGGTCCTTCGAGTCGTGCTTGTAGTTGACGACCGCGCCGGACGTCGGGTCGAGGCGGTCGAGCCCGGACGAGCGGCTGGCGATCCATACGGATCCGAGCCGGTCGGCCGCCACCGCGCGGTTGTAGTTGCTGGAGAGGGCCAGATCGGGGGCTACGGCGTTCTGCGTGTAGCGCGTGAAGCTGTCGGTCGCCGGGTTCCAGACCGCGACGCCGCCGCCCTCGGTGGCGACCCAGATGCGTCCGTCCGGACCCGCGTCGACGTCGCGTACCAGATTGGCCGGCAGCGTGCTGGGGTCGGACGGGTCGTTGCGGTAGATCGTGAAGGTCCGGCCATCGTAGCGGTTGAGGCCGTCCTCGGTGGCGAACCATACCGAGCCGCGCTCGTCGTCCTGGATCGAGAAGACGGTCGTCTGCGACAGGCCGTGGGTCCAGGTCAGGTGCTCGGCGTCGGTCGGGCGAGCGGCGCTGGCGATCGTGGCGGTCATCAGGCAGATGACGGCCAGGGCGATCGAGATGCGGGCCAGGGTGCCGTTATTGGTTGTCTGCTGTGTCATGACGGTCATCTGTCGGCTGAGTTCCATGTCGCTCTCTGTATGGATCCTCATCGCTCTAGTCGTCCAAGAGAGTGAAGGTGCCGTCAGGGTTCGGTTCCAGGAAGGAGGCGGCTCCCACCTCCTCGTCGGACCAGATGAAGCCGTCAGACCAGATGAAGCCGTCGGACCAGATGAAGCCGTCGGACCAGATGAAGCCGTCGGACCAGACGAAGCCGTCGGAGCCGACGCCGTTGCTACCCGTCGCGGTTGCCAGCGCTCCACTCGGGAGGATCGCGGCGGCGTCGAAGCCGGCACTGTTCCAGAGGGCACTGATGTCCTCGAGCTGGACCGAACCGTCGGCATTCGTGACGAACTGCGGCGAATGCGCCGACGTGACGACGCCGGTCTCGTAGAGAGCGGCATCGATATCGAGCAGGCCGGCGCCGGTGGCGACCACGTCGCTGCCCAGCTTGCGCGCGGAGCGCATCAGCCGGGCCTTGATCGTGTCAGGAGTGAGGGTCGGATCCTTCTCGAGCATCCGGGCGACCGCGCCGGCGACCATCGGAGTCGCCATGCTGGTGCCGGACATCTCGAGGTAGTCGTCCCCGCAGGCGCTCGAGCAGCTCCTGACCCGTGACGACAGGATCGTGCGCAACCCCGCAGTGTCCGGGATGGCTGCCACGATCTTGTTGCCCGGGGCGACCAGATCCGGCTTGAGGAAGAGATCGAAGCTGCTCGGGCCGCGCGAGGAGAAGGTCGAAACGTAGTCGTCGGTGAACGAGGTACCGGTGCCGGCATCGGTCAGCGAGCCGACGGTGATGACCTTGCGCGAGGTGCCCGGGCTGTGGATCGTGAAGTTGCCGTTCCAGCCCAGGTTACCGGCCGCCGCCAGAACGACGATGCCGGCGTCCCAGACCGCCTCGGCCGCCTGGACCAGCGGGTCGGTAGCCGCGGAGCCCTGGGGCGCCATGCCGAGCGACATGTTCACGACGTCGATGTCGAACACGTCCTTGTACTCGAGCACCCAGTCGAGGGCCGCGACCAGATCGGAGGCGTTGCCCTGACCGTTGGCGTCCAGAACCCGAAGCGAGACCATGTCGACGTCCGGGGCGATACCCCGGAAGTCGCCGTTCGAGCCGTTGCCGTTACCGACGATGATGCCGGCCACGTGCGTGCCGTGACCCCAGGGGTCTGTCGGGCTTTCGTTCGAGCTGTCGGCCGGGTCGAGCTGACCGTTGGGCAGCAGGGGCGGCTGCGGGTAGTTGCCGTTCAGGAAGCTGTACTGCCTGAAGTTCGGCAGATCGGCGTGCTCCTCGACGCCGGAATCGATCACGGCCACTCCGATGCCGGCGCCCGTGAAGGCGTCGTTGACGGTGCCGTAGTAGGGCTCGTTGGCCGCTTCGCGCGAGACGATGGACATCATGCCGATCGGCTGATCCTCCATCACCATGCGGACGAACGGCATCTTGCGGATGCGGTCCAGATGGCGCCGCTGGACGGTCACCGCCCGAACCGGCAGCTTCCGGAACTGGCGGAAGTGCCACGCCCGCATATTGGAAAGGCGCTGGTCGTCGAGCTGCCGAGGCTTGATGTCGAAATAGATCAGAGCGTCGACCTTCTCTCGGCCGCGCCGCCGCTCCTCTTTGAGGCGCTGGCGGTCGGCCTCGGTCTCGCTCTGGCTCGGCCGGCTCTCGCGATCCCAACCAGAGGATCTGCCGCGCCGGCCGGCCTCGGCAGCTGGCGCAAGCACCAGCAGGACTCCGAGCAAAATCAGGATTCGTCTCATCACTCTGCTCCCCTACCAGGTCGGCATCTGGATATACCTCCGGATGCATGAGGGTCGTGCGTCATCGGGGGCGCTTAGGGCAAGGGGCGTGCCCGTCCGGCCGCAAGCTCGAGGTTTCCCCTGGCGATCTCGAGTCCGGAAGCTAAGTCGTTTGAGATGAGCTACTTACGGGCCAGGCGGATAGACGCGATTCGACACATGTCGATACCTCGACGAAAGGGCCGGCGGCTCGGAAGCGGAAAGTGGCGGACCGATAGCCGCTCGATCCGCCGCTTTTCTGGAGCTGGCGGTGCTCGAAGAGCTCCGCCTCGGGTTGCCTCTCAGCGCGCCCGGTAGGTCTCGTACAGGGTGCGATGCCTGTTGGTGGTCGGCACCTCGCGGCCGCCGATGATCAGGTACTCGAGCCGGAAGGTGATCTCCAACGGGCTGCGATCGGTGACCACGAGGTTGGCGATCTTGCCGGGCTCGATCGAGCCCAGCCGGTCGGCCGCTCCGAGCATCTCGGCCGGCCAGAGCGTCAGCGCTCGCAGCGCGTCCTCCTCGGCGAGCCCGTAGGGCACCGCGGTAGCCGCCTCCCACGGGACCAGCCGCGAGTTGTGCGGGCCGCCGGGTCCGAAACCGCCACCGGCGCCGCTGCCGAAGGCGATCTTGAGACCCGCCGCGACCAGCTCGCCGGGCACTCCGTAGGGACGGTCGTACGGGTCGTCCTCGTTCCGGGGCAGGCTCTGGGTCATGCCCAGGATGAGTGGGATCGACTTCTCGGCGAGCAGCTCCTTGACCTCCCAGGCGTCACGGCCGCCGGCGAGCACGAGTCCGACCCCCTGTTCCTCCGCGAACGCCACCGCGTCCTCGATGTCGCGCTTCGATTGCGCGACGACGACGATCGGCCGGTCACCGTCGATCGCACCCGCGAGCGCCTCGAGCTTGAGATCGCGCTCCGCCCGGACCCTCTCGCCGGCGTGTGCCCGGGCGTAGTGACGGGCGGCGTCGAACCAGTCTCGGAGCTCGTTCTGCGCCTTCTGCGCCTTCTCCTCGGCCTCTTTGAACGGGCTCTCGACGATGCTGAAGGTGCGGAAATCGAAGCGTCGGGTGACGACCCCCGGCCAGTCGATGACCAGGGTGCTGGTGTCCGGCTCGGCCATCTCCTCGATCGTCCAGCCGCCGAGATGGATGAGCGTCGCCCGGCCCGGGATGATGCCGTCGTCGTCGGCCTCCGGCGTCACCAGTACGTGGGTGATGCCGTTGGCGCGCGTGACCGGGATTACCTCGCTCGCCGGATGGACCGCGGTTGCAGCTGTCAGGTGGGGATTGTAGGTGCCCATCTCGGCCTGATCGTCGGTCGCCGGCACGGCGTTGACCTCGACCAGACCGACCTGGCTGAGCGCGTCCATCAGACCGGGATAGACGTGCAGTCCGGTGGCGTCGATGGTGGCCGCGCCGGCCGGTACCTCGGCATCGGCTGCAGCGGCCGCGATCAGACCGTCCTCGATGACGACCGTACCGACGAACGGCTCGCCGACGATCGGGTGGACGGTGCCGCCGACGATCGCCAGGCTCTCTGCTGAGAGCGCCGGCGCCGCGGCTGCGAGCACCAGGATCACGGAGAGAAAAAGGCACTGTTTCGTGGATCGCATCAGCCAATCTCCCTGCAGCTGTAGATCTCTTCCTGCCAGATCACCTCGGGCTCGGGCTCGGAGCCGCCCTCCTCGGACGGTTCCTCCTCGTCCTCGCCGTTGTCGTCGCCGAGCAGGCGTTTCTTGAGCGCGTCGACGGTCGCCTGGCGCTGGCGATCGGTCTCCCGGTCGAAGTAGAGGTCACCGTCGACGAACGTCTTCTGGACGATCGAGGTGATCGCCAGCGGGTGGCCGTCATAGAGCGCCAGGTCGGCGTCCTTGCCGACCTCGATCGAGCCGATCCGGTCGTCGACGCCGAACTGGACGGCCGGGTTGAGCGTCACAAGCTTGAGAGCTTCGATCTCGCCTAGACCACCCCATTTCACCGCCTTGGCGGCCTCCTGATTCAGATGGCGCATCTCCTCGCCGCTGTCCGAGTTGATCGAGACGTTAACGCCGCGCTCGGTCATCAGGGCGGCGTTGTGGGGAATCGCGTCGTACGCCTCGACCTTGTAGCCCCACCAGTCCGAGAAGGTCGAGGCGCCGGCGCCGTGGGCGGCGATCTCGTCGGCGACCTTGTAGCCCTCGAGGACGTGCTGCAGCGTCGCGACCCGGAAGCCGAACTCCTCGGCCAGGCGGAGGAGCTGCAGGATCTCGTCGGCGCGGTAGCAGTGCGAATGGACCAGCCGCTTGCCCTCGAGGATCTCGACCAGCGCCTCGAGCTTGTAGTCGCGGCGAGGGGGCATCGGCTCGTCGCCGCCGGCGCGCGCGGCCCGGTACTCCTCCCAGGATCGCCGATACTCGACCGCCTCGGTGAAGGCCTGGCGGATCACGTCCATCACACCCATGCGGGTCTGCGGGTAGCGCTGCGGGATCCGGAAGCTGCGGAAGTTGGAGCGCTTCGGGTTCTCGCCCAGGGCGAACTTGATACCGGGCGGGGCACCTTCGAGCTTGAGCCGCTCGGCGTCCGCCCCCCAACGCAGCTTGATCAGCTGGTTCTGACCGCCGATCGGGTTCGAGCTGCCGTGGAGGATGTTGGCGGTCGTGACGCCGCCGGCCAGCGCTCGGTAAATGTTGATGTCGTCGGGGTTGATGACGTCGCCGATACGCACCATCGCGGTGACCGCGACGGACCCCTCGTTGCCGCCCCCCTGGATGGCGATGTGGGAGTGGGCGTCGAAGATCCCCGGGATCAGGTGGCCGCCGCCGGCGTCGATCACCTCGGCGCCGCTCGGCACCTTCACGTCCGTACCGACCGCGGCGATCTTGCCGTCGCGGACGACGATCGTGCCGTTCTCGAAGGTCTCTCCGGAGACGGTCCAGATCGTCGCGTTGGTGATGGCGAAGGTCTCCATCTCGCGCACCGGTCCCTGGTAGACGGCCATCGCCGCCTCGAGCTCGGCGAGCGGTACTTCCTCTTCCTCCTCGCCGTCTTCCTCGTCCTCGGCCTCGGCTACGGCGGTGCGCTCACCCGAGATGTCCATCGACATCGGACCGGCGCTCATCGAGCCCGACAGGCTCTCGCCCTCCACGGTCAGCGACCAGGACGCCGTCATCGACCGGCCGCCCATCGAGCGGGTGGTCTTGAAGCGCAACAGATCGTCGCTCATCCGGCCGTCGTCGATCTGGGTCGTTCCGGTCTGGCCCTCGATCTCCCCCGTGACCTTGCCCTCGTCGTTCATGTCGAGCTCAGCGGTCAGCTCGCGCGTGCCCCCCGGCGTGGTCATGGTCAACGCCCAGCTGCCGGAGACGTCGGACGCCGGCGGATCGAAGTCCTCCTCGATCTTGCGCTCCTGGTACTTGCGGCCGTCGATCCAGACCGCCTCGACCTCTACGTCCTCGGCCCAGGGCGGGCCGCTGGCCAGCACCAGGTTGGCGATCTTGCCGGTCTCGACGGTGCCGAGCCGATCGTCGACGCCGTAGATCGCGGCCGGTCCCGAAGTGAGCGCGGCCAGGGCGTCGGCTTCGCTCAGACCCGCCTCGATCACCGCGCGGACCCCGTCGAAGAACTCGGACGGCGAAGCCAGCCCGTCGGAGTAGAAGGCGTACCGGACCCCGGCGTCGATCAGCTTCTGCGGCGTGGTCACCGCCATCCGCCGGTGGTAGAGGGTCCGGAACGGCGTGTCCGCATCCGGATCGCGGTCCTTCTCGGCCTCCGGCCAGTCGAGGCTGACCAGCACCGGGGTCTTGGCTCGGGCCAGCTGGGCGGCGCGTGCGTAGCCGCTGTGGGCGCCGTAGATCAACAGCGGCAGACGCTGCTCCTCGCCGAAGACGAGTGCCCGGTCGATCTCGCGCGCCAGCTGTGCGGGCATCAGAAAGGGGGTGCCGTCGGCGAGGGCGCGTCCGATCGGCTCGAGCGCGCGGTCGTAGCCCGGTCGCTCACGCCCCGCCGGCGACGCCGCATAGAGGGCGTGGGAGTCCGAGTAGTGGCGCGTGTCGGAGACGATCTGTCGGATGTAGAAGAGGGCCCCCATCAGGGAGCTCGGAAAGGAGCCGAAGCCGCCATGGTCGAGGTTCAACCGTTGGGCCACGTCCGAGGCCAGGACCGGACCGGCGCCGTCGGTCTCTCCGAGGTGGATCAACGCCGCGCTCCCGGCGAAGATGCCCCCGGTCGGGGAGCTGACGGCGGCGGTGAACCCGGCCGAGCGCCATTTCTCGACCCTGCCGTCGTCGCCCATCAGGTCGGCGGCGCTCACCCATGGGGTGGTCTTCGGCCGGTCCTCGGGTCCCAGCAGCTCGGGCATGCCACCTGCGGGGCCGCCGCGACCGCTGGCGCCGGACTCTTCGGATTCCTGCGCCTGGCCGAGATCGGTCAGCGCATCGATCAGTCCGGGATAGACGCTCAGGCCGGCGCCGTCGACGACCCAGGCGTCGGCCGGGATCTCGAGCCCGGCGCCGACGCCCTCGATGAGGCCGTCGGCGATCAGCACGGTGGCGTTCTCGAGGACGCTGCCGTTCCCGGTCACCACGCGGGCGTTCTGAATGGCGTAGTAGGGCGGCGGGTTGGGCGGTTCGCCGAAGGCGCTTGCGGCCAGCAGGATCGCGAGTCCCGCCGCGGTGAAGAGTTGTCTGGGCAAACAGGTCCGATGTTTCAAAAGCGAGCTCCCGATTCGGAACTCCAGCAGGCGGGCCGATAGCGGCTGCCGCAAACGCTGCGCCTCACCCCCACGAACCTCCTCCTGCCTGGAGCGCGCCTATTCTAGGACCTGGCATCCGCCCTGGCTAGCGCCGACTATGTCTTGCGAAGCACCCGCCCGGGCCGGGCGCCGGTGTGCCGGTGATCTTCGACGACCACGACGCCGTTGACCACCACGTGCGGTATCCCCGCCGGGTAGCGATGTGGCTCCTCGAACGTCGCCAGGTCCCGCACCTCGGCGGCGTCGAAGATCACCAGATCGGCCTTCTTGCCCCGCGCGATCCGTCCCCGGTCGGCCAGGCTGAGCTGGTCGGCGGGCATGCTGGTCATCTTGCGAATCGCGGTCGGCAGGTCGAGCAGCCGTCGCTCCCGACAGTAGAGGCCGAGGACCCGGGCACAGGTGCCGTAGGAGCGCGGATGGGGTCGCGTCGTCGAGGCCGGTCCCTCGGGCGCCATCGCGGCGCCGTCGGACCCGACCATCACCAGTGGGTGCGCCAGGACACGCTCGACGTTCGCCTCCGACATGCCGTGTCCGACGTAGCTGACGTTGCCCTCCTCCTCGATCAGTAGACGGATCAGCGCGTCGACCGGTCGGGTCGACCAGCGCTCGGCGATCTCCGCCAGGTGGAGTCCAACCAACTCGCGGTTGCGCTCGGACTTGACCGCGCTGATGACGATGAGCGAGAAGCCGCCCGGGTCTTCCCGGACCGTCCGGGCCACGGCGTCGCGGATGCGCGCGCTCTGCTCGGGATCGCGCAGTCGCTCGAGCAGAGCGGTGCGGCCGCCGTCGCGAGCCCACGGCGGTGTCAACACGGTCAGCGTGGTCGAGTAGGCGGTGTACGGGTACGCGTCCGCGAGGACGTCGATCCCACTGCTCCGGGCGGACTCGATCAGCTCGAGCGCCGCCTCCTGCTTGCCCCAGTTCGGAGACCCGACCGCCTTCAGGTGCGACACCTCGACCCGAACGCCCGCGCGCCGGCCGATCTCGATCGCCTCCGAGACCGCGTCGAGGACCGTGGCCACCTCGTTCCGGATGTGAGAGGCGTAGAGGCCTCCCCGGCGAGCGACCACTCTGGCCATGGCGACGATCTCCTCGGTGGGCGTGAAGATCCCGGGCGCGTACTCGAGGCCGGTCGAGAGGCCGAAGGCACCCTGGTCCAGACCGGTCTCCACCGAGCGGAGCAGCGCTTCCATCTCGGCCTTCGACAGGGCGCGATCGTCGCCGCCGATCAGGTTCTCGCGCAGGGAGCCCTGCCCCAAGAGGAGCGCCTGATTGACCGTGGGCTCCAGCCGCTCGAGCTCGCCGAAATAGGAGGCGACGTCGGTCCAGCCGGCTTCGAGGCCGAAGGTCTCGCTGAATGCGCGGCGCCGGTCCGCCTCGGCGGCACCGCCGAGAGGTGCGGCGGAGTAGCCGCAGTTCCCGGTCACCTCGGTGGTGATTCCCTGGAGGGCGCGGCTCTGCGCACGCGGATAGCGCACGATCGAGTCGTCGGAGTGAGAGTGGATGTCGATGAAGCCCGGACAGACGATCCGGCCGCGGGCGTCGAGCACCCGGCGGCCCTGCTCGGGGGCGATACCGGTCAGGGCGACGATGGTGTCGCCGACGATGCCGAGATCGGCGCTCCACGGAGGCCCGCCGGTCCCATCGATGACCTCGCCGCCCCGGACGACCAGATCGAAGGTCGGAATCGGGATGATCGCTGCCAACGGGGCCGCTCCCAGGCCGAGAGCCGCCGAGCTCGTCGCGCGCAGGAAGCCGCGCCGGGTGATGGGACGGGGCATCCGGAGCCAGGATAGCAGTGGCCGGATCGCGTTCCGTTTCCCTACGGCCTACAATGCCCGGACCTGTGGAACTGAGTCCCCCGCGATCGGGAGGAGGCCCGTAGATGAGAGACGTGATTCGATTCACCTGTCTTGTGGTGATGCTGCTCGGGGTCGGCTCGGGGCCGGCGGCCGCGCAGCTCGACGAGGCCCCGAAGGCGCCGCCGCGAGCGGAGGGCGAAGGCCCGTTCGATCGGCTGATCCTGCGTGGCGTGACCCTGATCGACGGCACCGGCGCCCCGGCCCGCGGTCCGATCGACATCGTCATCGAAGGCAACCGGATCGCGTCGATTCGCGGCGTCGGATTCCCGGGGGTGCCGATCGATTCGGAGCGCCGTCCCCAGGCCGGCCCGGACGACCGGGTGCTGGAGCTGGCCGGCCACTACGTGCTGCCCGGGTTCGTCGACCTGCACGGACACATCGGTGGCTCGATCCGCGAGACCCCCGCCGAGTACGTCTTCAAGCTGTGGATGGCGCACGGCATGACCACCATCAGCGATCCGGGCAGCGGCAACGGCCTCGCCTGGACGCTCGAGCACAAGGCGAAGAGCGAGCGCAACGAGATCACCGCGCCGCGGATCGAGGCGTACGCGTTCTTCGGTCAGGGTCACGACGGGCCGATCACCACGCCCGAAGCCGCCCGGAAGTGGGTGCGCGGCGTCGCCGAGCAGGGCGGCGACGGCATCAAGTTCTTTGGCCTGCGGCCCGACCTGATGGCGGCGGCGATCGACGAGGCCAAGAAGAACGGTCTCTACACGACCTGCCACCACGCGCAGCTGAACGTGGTGTGGATGAACGTGCTCGACTCGGCGCGCATGGGCCTCACCTCGATGCAGCACTGGTACGGCCTGCCCGAGGCGATGTTCACCGACCAGGTGATCCAGAACTACCCGCTCGACTACGACTACAACAACGAGCAGGACCGCTTCACCGAGGCCGGCCGGCTCTGGAAGCAGGCGGCAGCGCCGCACAGCGAGCGATGGAACGAGGTCATGAACGAGCTGCTCGACCTCGACTTCACAATCGTGCCGACGTTCGTCGCCTACGAGGGGACCCGGGACCTGTTGCGCAACGCGACTCTCGAGTGGCACCGCAAGCACACGATGCCGTCGCTCTGGCGGTTCTTCCTGCCCAATCGCGCGGCGCACGCGTCGTACTGGTTCTACTGGGGGACCGAGGAAGAGGTCGCCTGGAAGGAGAACTACCGGCTCTGGATGACGTTCATCAACGAGTACAAGAACCGAGGCGGCCGGGTGGCGATCGGCTCGGACTCGGGCTACTCGTTCAACCTCTACGGCTTTTCCCATATCCGAGAGATGGAGCTTCTGCGGGAAGCGGGTTTTCACCCGCTCGAGGTGATTCGCTCGGCGACGCTGATGGGAGCGCAGGGGATCGGCATGGCCGACCAGATCGGCACCGTCGAGGTGGGCAAGCTCGCCGACCTGGTGGTGGTCGAGGAGAACCCGCTCGAGAACCTCAAGGTGCTGTACGGCACCGGTGCGCTCAAGCTGACCGACGACAACCAGATCACCCGCGTCGGCGGCGTCAAGTACACGATCAAGGACGGCATCGTCTTCGACGCCCGCCGGCTCCTGGCCGACGTCCGGGAGATGGTGCAGGCGGCCAAGGACGCCGAGGGCTACGAGATCACGATCCCGGGCTTGGAGTACTAGGAGCGGGCGGCGAGTGCCGGAGTCAGGGCTGTCGGCGCTCAGCACTGTGTAGGTTGGGCTCCGGTAGAGGCGGAGGCGCCTCCTTTATGCCCTGCCCCCGGCACTCCCCGCCCTGGGTGACGTGGTGGCGCGCTCACCTCCGCCAAACCCGGCACTTATCGCAACAGATCGATCAGCCGGCTGTACTTGAGGATCAGCTCGCGGTCGGCGATGCCGGTGCCGGCCGAGCCGACGTCCTGGATCTCGTTGTAGACGATGAACAGACCGGCGTTGGCGCGCTGCAGCCAGGTGAAGCGCAGATTCGTCGCCCAGACGTCGGCGCTGTCGTTGTACTGGACGAGCGCCTGGATCAGGATGCTGGGGGTGAACGAGTAGGTCGCCCGCAGGCGTCCGAGGTTGGTCTCGAAGTCGCCGCCGGGCAGGTCGATGTCGTTGTAGGACCAGTCGATCTCGGAGTTGAACTTCTCGCCGATCCGGAAGTCGAGGCCCGAGCTGATCGACACCCGGTCGCCGCCGAAGAAGCCGCCGATCCTCGGCCGCAGGGTGAAGCTGACCGGGGCGCCGCGATTGGTCCAGAAGACCAGGGCCACCTCCTCGTGCTCGTAGGTCCCCGGCGGGACGATCACGCCGTCGGAGATCTCGAACGGCTCCTTCACGCCTTCGTGGGTGAAGTTGACGCCGGTGTGGACCTCGTAACCGCTCTTGAACTCCCAGTGGGTGTCGACGTGCAGGAAGCCGGTCTCCTGGAAGTCGTCGTCGTCCCAGAAACCGCTGTACGAGATGTGTGGTCGTACCTCCTGTAAGCCCCAGAGCTTCTCGGGGCGGATGCGCCGCAGGACGAAGCCCTCCGGTTTCCGGTAGCCCTTGCGCCTCAGGAAACCGACCTCGGGATTGAAACCCTCGCCGACCTCGGTGTAGCCGAGCGAGCTCGACCAGTTCTCCGAGTTGTAGCGTCCGAGGAGCTGGAAGGCGCGGTCGTCGCGCTCGATCCCGGGCGTGTCGGTCTGGGCAGCGAAGCCGGTGATCTCGCCGTACTTGCCGATGCCGAAGCGTGCGTCCAGACCGTAGGTCCGGTTGTAGTCGTCGCCGCCGCCCGCCAGCGGATCGGCGCCGTCTCGGTTGACGAAGATCGCGCCGACGGCCGAGCGGTTGGGCAGGTCGCGGCTGTAGCGCGCGACGGCGAAGTCGTTCTCGGGGGCGATGCCGAGCGCCTCCTCGGTGCGCATGTAGAGAAAGCCGATGTTGTTCTGACCCTGCTTGCCCGACACCCGCAGACCGGCCTCGATCGGAATCTCCTCACCGTCCGGTCCGAGGCCGATCTGGCGCGAGAAGAAGAGCGCCACCTCCTCGGGCACGCCGACCTCGAACAGGCCGGCGTTCTCGAGGAAGAACGGCCGCTTCTCCGGAAAGAACAGGTTGAACCGATCGAGGTTGATCTGCAGCTCGTCGGCCTCGACCTGCGCGAAGTCGGTGTTGTAGGTGGCGTCGAGGGTCAGGCTCGGGGTCAGCCCGTACTTGAGGTCGATGCCGAACTCGCCGTCCGACGTCGTCGATGCGCCTTCGATCCCCTCCCGGCGGCTGTCGGCCAGTGCGTAGGGAGTGAGCTGCAGATTGCGCTGCCGGGGTGCCTCCATCCCTTCCAGGTTGCCGGCGAGCGACACCCAGTAGAGGTTGTACTGCCGGGTGAGCGGCGCCCAGAAGGACGATTCGTTGCGGCGCCGGATGTTGCGCTGGAAGTTGACCCCCCAGGTGGTCGCGTCGCCGCCCGGATAGCGGATCGATCGGAACGGAATCGCCAGCTCGGCGGTCCAGCCGATCTCGGTGGTCTGCGTCTCGACCTCCCAGGCGGCGTCCCAGTTCAGATTGAAGTCGTTGCCCGCCGTCAGGCCGCCCGAGCTGCGGCCGGTCACCTGACCGTCGTACTGCATGCCGGCCGGATTGGTACCGAAGACGAAGCCACCCTGGCGGTCGAGGTAGGTGTCGAGGATTATCCGGAAGCTGTCGGTCTCGTCGAGCGACTCGTCCCGACGGGCGTGCGCGACGATGATCCCCTCCGGATTGCGATCGAAGCAGACGACGCCGACGAACAGGGTGTCGTCGTTGAAGGTGAGAAAGACCTTGGTCCGCTCGGTCGCCGGCTGGCCCTCGTCGGGTGTGTTCTGAACGAATCCGGTGGCGGCGGGCACTCCGTTCCAGCCGGGGTCGTTCAGCACGTCGCCGTCGAGCACCGGATCGGTGCTGGCGCGCACCGCCCGCGTCGTGGCGCGCTCCGCCGCCGGCTTCTCCTGGGCGAGAGCCTCCGCCGGTCCCACCACCAGCCAGGCAGCGGAGGCCAGGGTCACAACCGTGCTCCGCATCGACGTGGAGTCTACCGGCTGCCGAGCGGTTGGAGCTGCACGATTCCGTCTTCGCGCATCAACGCCTCGATGTCTTCGATCTCGGTCGGCGCGAAGCCCGAGAAACTATCGAAACCGTCCTCGGTCACGACGCCGACGTCTTCGATCCGGATGTAGAGGCGCTCTTCGGGCACCCACATCATCGGATCGACCGAGAAGACCGTGCCCGGTTGGAGCGGCCCCGATCGGTAGCTACCGACGTCGTGCACCGCCATGCCGACCGGATGTGAGAGATGACCGCGGAAGTCGAGGGTCGCCAGCGCCGCCCGCCGGTAGATCTCCTTCGAGAACTCGGTCCGTTCGAACACCTGGCGCATGGCGTCGGCTGCCTCCCGGTGGATCTGCTCCTCGGTGACGCCGGGCCGGATCCGCGCCAGGAGCTCCTTGTAGTAACGCAGGATCCAGCCGTAGAGCTCCCGCTGCTCCAGCGAGAAGCGTCCATTGGCCGGCCACATGCGCGCGACGTCGGAGGTGTAGTAGCGGTAGTCCGGAGCGTAGTCCATCAGGATCAGATCGCCGTCGGCGAGCGGGCTGTCGTTCCGGTAGTAGTGGCCGAAGTAGGCGTTGGTGCCGGTGGCGGTGATCGATCGGTACGCCTCGCTCCGGGCGCCGCCGACCAGAAAGACGTAGCGCGCCGCGGCATCGAGCTGATACTCGATCAGCCCGACCTCGGTCGAACGGATCGCCTCCATGATCCCCTCGGCGGCGAGCTGGCTGGCCCGGCGCATCAGCTCGATTTCGCGCGGGCTCTTGATCAGCCGCATCCCGTCCAGGATCGGCGTCAGGTCGGCGATCTCGAACTGCGGGTAGCGCTCGCGGACGAGGGCGACGAAGCGTCCAGTCCGCGATGGGCTGCCGTCCCACGGATCGGCGATCGCCTCACCCTGTCCGATCAGGATCTCGTCGCGGCTCTGGGCTTGGCCCTCGGCCGGGGAGAGCATCGTGAAGAGGGTTGGAAACGGTGCTCGCAGCAGGTAGCGCCAGAGCTGATAGCCGAGCCGCTCGATCCCGAGCACCTCGTCGACTCCGGTCAGCTCCCGGATCAGCTCACCGTCCTCGGCGGAGAGGGTCTTGCCCTCGCCCCGCTCGCGCCGCTCGTTGCGGTGGGGCAGATAGAGGTGGCTCTTGCCCGATCGGCCGTCGAGCAGCAGGTAGGCGTGCGGCGTCTCCAGGCCGGTCAGGTAGTAGAGCTCGTTCGACTGTCGAAAGACGCGGAAACCCTGCACGTTGGGCGCTCCCTGCACCAGTGCGATCGCGTTGGCGCCGATCGCTTCGAGCACCCGGCCTCGCCGCTCGCGCAGCTCCTCGGCCGGGAAGTCGGTCTGGTAGAAGTGCGTTTCCTGCGCCGCCACGCCTGTGGCCAATAGCCAGGCGCAGAGAGTCCAAACGATCGCGAGCCATCCCATCCCGAGCCTCCTTCCAAAAGCGGTGACAGGATACTCATTTCCGCCGCAGCTGCGAGCTGCCAAATGAGTAACCTGTCACCGCTTTTGGAAATGAGGATTGTGGCCCCGCTCGCAGAGCCTCGGCTCGGCACAGGCTAGAATCCTGGCTGCTGACTTGGAGGTCGCTTCATGAATCGCACCCCTGGGATCCTGCTTGCGGCACTGCTGATCGCGCTCACCACTTCCCCGCTCGCCGCCACCACCGAGTACGAAGGGACCACTGCCGGCGGCGCCTACTACAGGATCGCCGTGCCCGACAACTGGAACGGCGACCTGGTGATCTGGAACCGCGGCTTCAGCTTCTCGGGTCCGAAGCCGGTCACCGACCTCGGCGTCCTGGCGGAGATCCAGATGATCGAGGGCTTCGCGGTCGCGGCGTCGAGCCTGCGGCAGGGCGGCTGGGCGCTCTTCAAGTCGAACAAGGACCTGCGGGCGCTGGTCGCAGCCTTCAGGCGGGACGTTGGCCGGACCCCGGGTCGCATTATCATCAGCGGCGGATCGCTCGGCGGTGGAGTGGCGGTCCACGCGCTCGAGAAGGGTCGGCTGCCGAACGTGGTCGGTGCCTACACGGTCTGCGGAGCGGTCGGCGGCAGCCGCAGCTGGGACGGCGGGCTCGATCTGCGTCTCGCCTACGATGTGATCTGTGCCGGTATTCCGGAGGCGGCGATCCCCGGCGGTCCGACCGGACTGGAGCGGAACAGCGACTGGACGCCGGAGGACGTGGAGCGAGCGGTCAACGCCTGCACGGGGATCGACCGGCTGCCGAGCCGGCGGAGCCGCGCTCAGAAGCGGAATCTGGCGCGCCTGCTCGAGCTGGCGCAGATACCTCCGACCTTCCTCCAGCCGGCGATGGACTTCGCTACGCGAGGACTCGCCGACCTGACCTTCGATCGCGGCAAGCTCAAAGGACGTCAGGGGATCGGCAACGAGAACGTCGACTACGGCGACGCCGAGCTCAACGCCGCCATCCAGCGGGTCGCCCCCCAGAAGCGCGCCGCCAAGAAGCTCGCCAAGAGCTTCACGCCGACCGGCAAGGTCAAGGGGGCGAAGATCGTGAATCTCCACACCAGCGGCGACGGCCTGGTGATCGTCGAGAACCAGTCGGAGTACGCGGCCGTGGTGCCGCCGGAGAATCTGACCATCGGGATCGTGGTCGAGCGCGTCCCGAGTCACTGCTTCTTCTCGCCCGCGGAGGTCCTGGCCGGATGGGAGAGCACGCTCGCCTGGATCAACGGCGGTGAGCAGCCCACCGCGGCGGACATCCAGGCCAACTGCGAAGAGATCGCCGACGTGCTCGGTGGCCCGTGCCGGATCGACCCGGACTACGAGATCGCCGACATGGATGGCCGGATCCGCCCGCGCGGCGACTAGACAGTATGGAACGACCGATCCACTAGAAGGCGGACCCTCCCGACGAACCACAGTCCTGCGGCTCTGCTGCTCACAGCAACCCGCGTATATCAGCGTGACTCGTCGTCGAAGCGACCTCCCC
>CAMYOG010000050.1:28373-124958 GCA_947259925.1 Thermoanaerobaculia bacterium | reverse complement strand
CCTGCGGGATTGCCACAGCTCCCACCGTTCCCACAGCCTCGACGACGGCTGCCAACACACACCACAAACACAACCCACCCGGGTGTTACCCATGTACCCAGTCTGGAGTGTTACCTATGTGCCCGGCTGCTCGGGGGGCGATCCGGAAGAGTGAGGGGGGCGATCCGACTAATTCACGATCACCGCCGGCACATCTTTCTCCGCCACCAGCTGGTTGAAGGCGGCGACCTCGGTGTCGACGCAGTCGTCGAGCTCGGCCAGGATGCCGTCGAGCTCGCCCCGTAGATCGTTGAAACGCTCGATCGAGCCGGCCGTCGGTGGGTAGTCGGCGCTCTCGACCGCGCCCATCAGGCCGATCAGCTGGTTGTCGATCTTGGGCGGGAAGTTGAGAACATCCTGGATCGCTTCGCTCTGGGTCTGGTAGATCCTGGTCTCGATCTCGGCGAGACGGTCCTTGACCGCCTGCGCCGCCTGCTCGAGACCTTCGCCCTTGCCGGCGTCCTCGAGGCGCTTGGTGAGATCGCCCACCTGGGTGCGGACGTCGCGCAACCGGGTCAGAGCCTGATGGCTCTCGGTCAGGTTCTCCCAGATCTGCTTGGCCAGATCGAACTGGGCCTGGTAGTCGTCCTGGGTGGTCCCGAGCCGCGGATCGGGGACGATGTCGAAGCTGACGGTCTCGCTCCACTCGCCCAGGCTCAACCGCGCCTGGTAGGTGCCCGGCGGCACCCGCGGGCCGCGCGCGAGCCCCCAGAGGACGGCGTCGTCGACGATCTCGGCGTCGGCGAGCCGCATGTCCCACGCCCAGCTGTTCATCCCCGGCTCGACCTCGAGCGTCTTGGGACCACCGGCCCCGGGCGGCAGGAACTGCCGGAACGGATTCGGCGCCCGCTTCTCGGGCGTCTTGCTCGAGAACGAGCGCAGGACGTTGTCGTCGCCATCCAGGACCTCGAGGGTCAGCTCCTCCTCCGGCTTCTCGGCGAGGAGATAGCGCAAGACGACGCCGCCTGGCGGATTGCTGCCGGCGGTACCGCCGCCGCCGAACGAGAAACCGCCGCCGAAGCGGTAGGTCGGCCGGGGCTCGAACAGGTGGGCGGCCGCGGCCGCGACCTCGTCGGTCAGCTGATGGAGCGGAGTCAGATCGTCGAGGATCCAGAACGATCGGCCCTGGGTGGCGACGATCAGATCGCCGTGTCTCACCTGCAGGTCGGTCACCGGCGCGACCGGCAGCCCCTGCTGGAACGATTGCCAGTCGGCACCGTCGTCGAACGACACATAGAGCCCGAACTCGGTACCGGCGAACAGCAGACCCTTGCGGTCCGGATCCTCGCGCACCACGCGCACGAAGTGGTTCTCGGGGATACCGTTCGAGCCGTCGGCGAGCGAGGTCCAGCTGGCGCCGTAGTCGTCGGTGCGGAAGATGTACGGGCGGAAGTCGTCGAACTTGTAGCGGGTGACCGCCAGGAACGCCCGACCCGGATCGTGGGCCGACAGCTCGATCGAGTTGACCTGGCCCCACTCGGGCATGCGACTCGGCGTGATCTCGTTCCAGCTCTCGCCGTTGTCACGCGAGATGTGCACCCGGCCGTCGTCGGTGCCGGCCCAGAGCAGCCCCGGCGTCTGAACCGACTCCTCGAAGGCGAAGACCGTTGCGTAGACCTCGACGCCGGTGTTGTCGCGAGTGATCGGCTCGCCGGCGTAGTTGAGCGTCTCCGGGTCGTTGTGGCTCAGATCGGGGCTGATCACCTCCCAGCTATGCCCCTCGTCGTTCGACCGGTGAACGAACTGCGACGCGTGGTAGAGGACGCTCGGATCGTGCGGCGACAGCCGGATCGGCGCGTTCCACTGGAACCGGTACTTGAGGTCCTTGGCCGCCTGGCCGACGGCGAGCTGCGGGTAGGTCATGATCTCGCGCTCCTGACCGGTCTCGTGGTCGTAGCGCCCGATCTGCCCGCCGTAGCAGCCCGAGTAGGTGACCTTGGGATTGCGTGGGTCGACCGCCACGTGGCCGCTCTCGCAGCCGCCGATGACGTACCAGTGGTGCCGGGCGATGCCGCCCGAGGAGGTACGACTCGGCAGCGATACGCAGGAATTGTCCTGCTGGCAGCCGTAGACCCGGTACGGGAACTGGTCGTCGACCGTCACCCGGTACATCTCGGCGGTCGGCTGGTTGGCCTGGGTCGACCACGAGCGGCCGCCGTTGTAGCTGACGTTGGAGCCGCCGTCGTTGGCGTTGATCATGACGTCGGGATCGTCCGGGTTGATCCACAGGTCGTGGTTGTCGCCGTGCGGCACCCGGATCCGGTTGAAGCTCTTGCCGCCGTCGGTCGAGCGATAGAAGCCGGTGTTGGCGATGTAGACGGTCTCGGAATCGACCGGATCGGCCCAGACGTGCGTGTAGTACCAGGCGCGCTGGCGGAAGTTGCGGTCGGGGTTGACCAGGAAGAACTTCTTGCCACCGTTCTCGGAGCGGAAGAGCCCACCCTTCTCGGCCTCGACCAGGGCGTAGACCCGGTTCGGATGGGCGCCCGAGACGCTGACGCCGATGCGCCCGACGGTCCCCTCGGGCAGCCCTTCGGTCAGCTTCTCCCAGCTGTCGCCGCCGTCGGTCGACTTGTAGAGGCCGCTCTCCTCGCCGCCGCTGATCAGGGTCCAGGGCTTGCGCTCGGCCTCCCAGATGGCGGCGTAGAGGATGCGTGGGTTCTTCGGGTTCATCGCCAGATCGACCGCGCCCGCGCGATCGCTGACGAACAGGACGCGCTCCCAGGTAGCGCCGCCGTCCGACGACCGGTAGACGCCGCGCTCCTCGTTGGGGCCGAAGATGTGGCCGAGGGCGGCCACGTAGACCAGGTCGGGGTCGTTCGGATGGACCTCGATGGCGCCGATCTGGCCCGACTCCGCGAGACCGATATGGGTCCAGGTCGCCCCGGCGTCGGTCGAGCGGTAGATACCGTCGCCCGGCGAGATGTTGCCGCGCGGGCATGCCGAGCCGGTGCCGGCATAGACGACATTGCTGTCCGAGGGCGCCACCGCCACCGCGCCGATCGAAGCGGCGGTAAAGGTCTCGTCGGAGATCACCCTCCAGCTCTTGCCGCCGTCGGTCGTCTTCCAGACGCCACCGCCGGTGGTCCCCATGTAGAACGTGTCGCGCTCACCGATCACGCCGGCCACCGCGGTCGAGCGGCCACCCCGGAACGGACCGATGCCCCGGAACTCGAGGTTCTGGAAGAGCGCGGGATCGACCGGCGGCGCGGCTTCGCTCTCCTCCTCGGCCGCCTTCTTGGACTTGCCGCGAGCGGCGTCGGCGGGGGTGAACGGGGTCACGCAGAGTGCCAGCAGGGCCGCCCACGAGAGGGTCGTGTAGAGAGAGCTTCTGCTCATTCAGATACCTCCGAGTCTCGGTTGTCAGGAGCGCGCGAGGCGCGCGCCGGAGTATAGCTGGCGATCCGATCGCTCAGGTCAGGCCGGCGATCTTCCCGACCAGCTTGAAATAGTTACGCGGACTGCGGAGCAGACCGCGATAGGTCGCTTCCCCCGAGAAGACTCGCACCATCAGCTCGCAGAGCGACTGGCCAAAGCGCTTGAAGGCGAAGGTTCGCAGGCGGGGCCGCTCGTAGAGCAGCCGGGCCAGCTTGCGAGCGGTTCGCAGCTCGGGCAGGAGATGCTCCTCCAGCAGACGGTGGTAGGCGGACCGGGTGAGCCCCGGCTCGGCCCGACCTTCGATCAGCGCCGCGGCGGCCAGGCCGCCGCTCAGGATCGCCCAGGAGATCCCCTCGCAGGTCACCGGATCGGTGAATCCGGCCGCGTCTCCGACCAGCAGCACCCGGCCCCGGGCCAGCTCCGCCGATCTCGGTCCGATCGGGATCACGTAGCCGTGGTCCTCGCGGGTGCCGTGCTCGAGCAGCCCGAGGTGGTTGATGTAGGTCTCGAGATCCTCGCGCAGCGTGCTCCACCCCCGCTGCCGGCAGACGCATCCGACCGACAGATGGCTCTTCTTCGGGAAGACCCAGGCGTAGCCCTCCGTCGGCAGCCCGAGGTCGAAGCGGGCGCACTCGGCGAACCGGTCGTAGTCGGCCGGGGCGACCCGGATCTCGGACTCCAACGCCGGGATCATGGACTCGTTCTCGGGCCAGCCGGCGGCGCGCGCGGTCCGGCTCGCCGCGCCGTCGGCGGCGACGCAGTAGCGCGCCGCGAGCGGGCCCTCGTTGGTACGCAGGACGATCTTGCCCGTCACTTCCTCGAGCCCGCGCAGGTGGCAGGGAGCAAGAAAGCGGGCGCCGGCCTCCTCGGCGGCCTGCACCAGGCGATGGTCGAAGGCGGCGCGCATGGTCGTGGTCACCACCGGTGAGCTGTCCCTCAGATCGAACGACAGCTCCGAGTCGATCAGGTTGACCTGGGCGTGCAGGCACTCCTTGTCGACGACGCCGTCGAGCTCGAGGTCGAGCAGGCCCAGGGCGCGTCGCACCAAACCGCCGCCGCAGGTCTTGTAGCGGGCCGGCTTCAGGCGATCGATCAGGACCACGCTCACGCCGCCGCGGGCGAGCTCGCGCGCGCACACGGCTCCGGCGGGCCCGGCGCCGACGACGGCGACGTCAAAAGTCTGCTCGGGAAGGGTCACCAGAAGGGCTCGTTACCGGTTCGACCGGAGAGGCTTCGATGCTAACCGAAACCCGGGCTCGGGTTCGACGGATCAGACCCGACCGCCGGGCCAGGAGGTGCCTTCCAGGATGACGTCCTCGGTCGGATACCAGCGATCCCGCAGCCGGCCGACCAGGTAGACCGAGCCGGTGATCAGCAGCGCGGCCGAGCGCGGCGTGATCGCGACCGCGCGATCGAGCGCCGCTTCCGGATCTTCGACCGCGATCGAGTCGATGCCGAGCCGCGATCCGGTCTCGGCGATCTCGGCGGCCGGCACGGTCGCCTTGCCGTAGAGCTCGAGCTGGGTGGCCACCAACCGCGTCGTGCGACCGGCGATCTCGCGCAAGAGGTCCTCCGGCGACCGGCTGCCGGTGGCGGCGAAGACGACGGTCAGATCGTCGGCGTCGAGCGCCGCGCCGAGCGCCGCCACCTTCTGGGCGTTGTGGGCGCAGTCGAGGACGACCCGCGGTCGCCGCTGGACGATCTCGAGCCGGCCGGGGATCGGCGCGCGCAGGCCGATCTCGAGATGCTCGGGCGCGATCGGCCAGCCGGCCTCGGCCAGCCGGTCGAGCGCCGCGGCGGCGACGGCCGCGTTGCGCGCGACGAACGGAGCGCTGGTGCCGAGATCGAGGTCGAGCTCGCCGAAGGTGTCGAGGCGCAGCCGCAACCGACCGTCGGCACCCGGTCGGAGCGCGCGCAGGTCGACCGCTCGCAACGGCGCGCCGACCCGCTCGGCTTCCCGCTCGAGAACTCCCCAGCCGTCGGACCTGGCCGCGACGCACGGGACTCCGCTCTCCATGATCCCCGCCTTGTGCCAGGCGATCTCGTCGATCGTCGGGCCGAGCGAGCGCGTGTGGTCGAGTCCGAGCTCGGTGATCACCGACAGCTCGCGGCGCAGACCCTGGACCAGGTCGAAGCGCCCGCCCAGGCCGGTCTCCATGACCGCGACCTCGAGCGCGGCCTCCTCGAAGATCGCGTAGGAGACCGCCAGCGACGCCATTCCGTGCACCGAAGCCGGACAGTCGCCGTCGCCGGCGAACGAGTCGGCGACCGGCCGGACCCGGTCGGTGGCGCGGGCGAGCTCGTCGACCGAGCAGTAGCGACCGTCCAGCCAGCTCTTCTCGGTAAAGGACTGCAGGTAGGGCGAGACGTGACATCCGGTGCGCAGGCCCGCGGCGCTCAACGACTCGGCGATGAAGTGTGAGACCGTTCCTTTGCCCGAGGTGCCGGCAATCTGGATCGACGGGTACGACCGCTGCGGGTCTCCCAGCGCCCGGTTGAACGCCAGCGCGGCCCTCACCTTGCCTTGCGGGCTGCGCCGGCGAGGCGTCATCCGGACGATCTCGCGATCGATGTAGTCGATGGCGGTGCGGTAGCGCTCGAGCTGGCGGGCGCGTTGGGCGGACGAGTGCACCGAAGTGGTCAGTCGGTAGCGCCCGCGGCGCCGAGCGAGCCGGCTACGCGGGTCATCGCCGTCGCGCGGTCGCTCTCGCCGTTCAGATAGGCGAGCCAGTGGCGGCTCAGGGCCTCGACCTCGGCCGGCGCTCTGCGTGCGTACACCCCCTCGTCTCCGACGTGCCGGTAGCCGTCGTCACCGGCCCCGGCGTACGCCTGACGGACCAGCTCACCGGCGGTGAAGAACATGAACAGATGCCAGAGCCGAGAGGGCGCCTCGAGCCCCTGACGACGGAACTCCTGCCCGATGGAGGCCCGGAGCGGCTGCTCCAGCGACGGGTAGTGCGACGACTCGTGGAACAGCACCTCGAGCGCGTGCGGCCCGGCATTGCCGGAATTGCGACTGCTGATCACCACCTCGCGCGAGGCATAGGCGCCGTAGAAGTGGCTGTAGGCGGTGACGTCGACGCGGATCGGCTCCTCCGGCCAGGTACCGCCATAGGCGGACGCCAAGCGGGGAGAGATCTCGGCCTCGTGCGCGCGCAGGTGGGGTAGCAGCGCCGCCGCCCAGGCTCGGTTAGCGGCATCGTGGCCGGGCCACCAGGTCGCCAGGTAGATGTCCCGGACCCGGTCGAGCGCCTCGAGCAGGCGTCGCCCCTGCTCGGTGGTGGGCTCTCGCGGCTCCTCCGAGAGGAGATAGCGAAGCTCGAGCATCTCGTCATCGAAGAAGAGGTGACGGAAGGCGAGCTCGCGGCGATAGAAGTCGAGCGCCTCCTGCCAGTGGCGGGCGTCGGCTTCGTTCAGGCGTTCCAGGTCGGCCTGCTCGGGGATCTCGAGCAGATCCCACCGGCTGTCCGGATCGCGATGCCGCGACCACTGGTAGAGGAAATGATGCAGGTTGACGTCGGGATCGCTGTGGAGGTCGAAGTGGCTCGAGACGGCGAGCGGCGCGATGCAGCGGAAGCCCCGACGGATCGAGCGGAGCTGCTCCCAGACCGGCGCCTCCGGAGGCTGGGGGGAGAGCTCGAAGAGGACCGCTTTGCGACCCTGTGCGGGACACTCCCGGACCTCGCCCTGGACCCGCAGCACGATCTGATCGCGGGTCGTGAAGGCGTCGAAGGTCTCGGCGGCGCCGGCGAAGCGACCGCCGCCCATGCCGCGAATCTGGGTCGCGAACCGCGCGCCGTCGGTCGGCACGCCGCGCGCCTCGCCGACCGCCCGGGCGAGACCGCGGAAGTAGCTCTCGAGATGGGTGGCGAGCGCAGCCGGGTCGGTCGGCTGATCGCGATCGATCCACCAGACGAAGGCGTAGCTCCAGAGCTCATCGTTCTCCGGCTCGAACATGCCGGGCGCGAAGCGGAGCTCTTCCAGTCCCGTGTAGGGCAGGTCGGGGGCGAACTCGAGCGGGAACGGCAGGGTCTCCGTGCGCCACCCCTCGGGTACCGGCATCGCGAACGGCAGCCCGTCGCCGGCGCCGAGGCCGGCAGCCGGAGCAGAGAGGAGCAGGGCGAGCACGACTCCCGCACGCACCATCACGGTGCCGGCAGCGTATACCACCTCCGGAGCCGCTCGAGCTCCTCCCGGCCAGCTACTTACGGCCGTCCTCGAGCTCTTGTCGCCGCAACTCCTCCTCGAGCAGCCGGAGCTGCTCGCGCAGCTGGTCGCGGGAGCGGAGCATCTCCTCGCGGATGCGCTGGCGCTGCTCGCGATCGAACTCGCGCAGCGCCTGCTCTCGGACCTCGCGGGCGCGCTCGAGAAGCTCTCGTCGCTCCTCGAGGGAGCGCCGGATCTCCTCCCGCGCTTGGCGCATCGCCTCGCGCTCGGACTCCTCGAACCGCTGGAGCCGCTCGCGGTGCTCGGCCGCCATCCGGCGGTGGTGCTCCGCCAGCTCGCGCGAACGGTGCTCCAGGAGCTGGTTGTGCTCGGCGATCGACTCGGCGCTCTCGATCAGCCGCTCCGACATCGCGGCCAGCCGCTCGGTCTCCTCCTCGGTAGCGAGTCCGACCTCTTCCAGTCGCTCTGCCATCTCCTGCAGCCGCGCCACCTGTTCCTCGTCCAGGCTCAGGTCGGCCATCCAGCCTTCGGCGACGTGGGCCGCGAGGGCGGCGGTTTCCGCCGCCAGCACCGGGTCGACGGCGATCGAGAGCTCGGCGAGCGCGGGCAACAGATCGGTCTGGATCTCGACGTCCAGGTGGGCGGCGATCTCGGCCAGCTCGGGGAGGACGAGCTCGGGCAGCACCGGAGTCGGTGGGGCCGGCGGCAGGGGGGCGATCGCTGGAGGTGTCGGTACCGGCGGCTCGGGGCTGATCAGCGGTTCTTCGTCGGCAGGTGCTTCCGGTTCGGCGGGTGCTTGGGGTGCCGCGGACGCTTCCGGTGCCGCAGGCGCTTCCGGTGCCGCGGGCGCTTGGGCAGCGCCGGCCGGTGCGGGGTGGGCGGAGATGTTGGGGACGACCAGGACGATCGCCGCTAGCAGCGCCAGCGAGACCGGTAGCAGCCAGCGCGGGGTCGATTCACTCGGCATCGGATAGCTCCTCTTCAAGAGTCGCGCGACCCGGCGGCTCAGCCGGGTCCGGCGAACGGACATGGTCGGTACCGGCACCCTGGCCGATTCCCGTAGCCCCCACTCGGCGACCTCGGTCAGACACCTGGCGAGCGAGATCGGGCGTCGGGTCACGGCGACCGCCCAGTCGTCGCATTGGAACTCGGAGATCTCCTGCAGCTCGCGGCGCGCCACCGCGTTGAGCGGCTGGAAGAAGAGCGCCCGCTCGAGAATCCGCGTCAGGCCGAACCAGAGCGGATCTCGCCGCCGCAGGTGGGCGAGCTCGTGGGCGACCACGATCTCCTGCCGCTCGACCGGGAACTGCTCGAGGGTCTCCGGTGGCAGGCAGATCTCTCCCTGGCGCATCCCCCGGGCGAGCGGCACGCCGATCCTGGAAGATCGGGTGAGACGAACCGGCCGCTCCGCTCGACGGTCGGCGGCGCGCGCCTCGAGCCGGCGAAGAAAGGCGACCAGCTCGCCGTCGGGAAGATCCGACCGATCGCGGAGGCGCCAGCGAAAGCGTCCGTACGACGCCGCCAGGAGTGCCAGGAGAAGCACCGCGATCAGCGCCCAGGCCCGGACGAGCCAGCCGCCCCAGGCGACCGGCGCCGGCGCCGCAAGGCTGCCGGCGGCCGGCTGGGGTCGCGGCGCGGTCGCGGCGGCGGGAGTCTCGCCCAGGCTCGCCGCCGAATCGATCGGCATCGAGACGACCGGCTCGGAAGCAGGTGGCGCGTCGAGCGCGGCCACGGTCCAGGAGCCGCCGAACGGCTCGATACCGGCCGCGAGCTGGAGGCTGGCGGTCAGCAGGCCGCCGAAGAGAGCGATCCGCCAGAGCGCCTCGCGCAGCGCCAGCTGGCGCTCGGAAAGGAGACGTCCGGCCGACCAGGCCAGCGCCAGGAGCAGGGTGCTGTGCAGGAGATAGGTCAACAGCCACTCGGCCAGGATCGGTCTCATCGGTCGCCTCCTCCGGCTTCGGCTTCGGCGATCAGCCGTTTGAGCTCGGCCAGCTCCTCGGCCCCGGCTCGATGCTCGTCGAGCAGATGACTGACCAGGGCGGCGGTGTCGCCGGCGAAGAGCCTGTCGGTCAGCTCGGCCACCATGGTGCGGCGGACGTCCGCCTCGGTGACGGTCGGGCGGTAGAGGTAGCGGCGGCCCTCGGAGCGATGGGCGACGACGCCCTTCTTCTCCATCTTCACCAGCATCGTGGCGATGGTCGTCGGTGCCAGGCCGCGCTCGTCGAGCAGCGCTCGGTGAACGTCGGCGACGCTCGCCTCGCCTTCGGCCCAGAGAATCCGCATGATCGCCAGCTGCAGGTCCCCGAGGGTGTGTCGATGGGTCATGCTGCGTTCTCCTTCGCTCTCCTGATACGAAATACGACCTCGGTAGTTTCAGCAGTATAACTACCTCGGTAGTAGTAATGCAAGCGCTCCCGGGATCATCCCGGATCCCGTGGTCGTGGCTGCTGGTCTAGCCGCCGTTCGGCCGGCCGATGCAGTAGAGGTGCTTGGCGGTGCGCAGGTAGATGCGCCCGTCGGCGATCGCCAGCGAGGAGAGGGTGTACTCGCCAACGTCGTTCTGCGCCACGATCTCGAAGGTCGGAGCCGCGTCGATCACGCTGGTCATTCCGTCCTCGTTGGTGACGTAGATCTTGCCGTCCGCGAGCACCGGTGAAGCGCTGTAGTTGCCATCAGCGACGCGCTCGGGTCCCCAGAGCTGCTCGCCGGTCACCACGTCGAAGGCGAACATCACCCCGTTGTCGCGCAGGATGTAGAGACGCTCGCCGTCCGAGACCGGGCTGGGCACGTCCGGTCCCTTGTCGAACGACCAGAGCCGGACCGGCGCCGTGCCGCCGGTCGCTCCCGCCTTGAGTGCCAGGAGCGGCTTGACCCGCGAGGGCGCGAAGATGGTGTCGCCGACCACGATCGGCGACGCCACCACCCGGTACATCGGATGCTTGTCCGGATTAAGCCCCGCCACCCGCCAGAGCTCCCGGCCGGTGGCGGGATCGTGGCCGGTGACGTAGTCGGCGCCGCTGATCACGATCTCGACCTCCGAGCCGCGTCGGAAGAGCGCCGGGGTGGTGTACGCGTCGGGCGCCTCGCGCGGCGCGTCGGTCGGACGCTCTACTCGCCAAAGCGTCTCGCCGCTCTTCTGGTCGACCGCCAGCAGGTAGGACGGATCGTCGGTGTTGAATCCGTGCAGCACCTGCACGATCACCGATCGCTGGTAGAGGAGCGGCGACGAGGAGTAGCCGTGCAGGATTCCGAAGCGGCCGTAGTCGGCCTGGAGATCGCGCGACCAGCGCTCCGTGCCCGACATGTCGAACGCCTTGAGGACCCCGGTGCCGGTCATCGTCCAGACCGTCCGCCCATCGGTCACCGGCGACGGCGACGACAGATTGCCCTTGCGCTTCGGCTCGTTCCGGTCGTCCAGCGGCCGGGTCCAGAGCACCTCGCCGGAGGTGTCGACCGCCCACAGGGAGATCTGCTCGCCGTCGGCGACGTTCAGAAAGATCCGCTCACCCCAGACGACCGGCGTCGAGCCGCTCACCTCGGGCAGCGGCAGCTGCCAGAGGACGCTCGAATCGGAGCTCCACTCCAGCGGCAGACCGGTCTCGGAGCTGGTGCCGTCCATCTGCGGGCCGCGCCAGTGCGGCCAGTCGCCGGCGCCGGCCGAGCCGGCGAGGAGCAGGGTGATGGCGAATGCGGCCAGAGACCGCGCTCGACTCAAGGGAGCTCCGCCAGCAGCGCGCGCGCCTCGTCCGGGATCTCGTCGACCCGATGCTCGAACAGCACGTCCTGCGGCCAGACCGTCTCGCCGTAGAACGAGTTGGTCGCCCTCTTGTGCGGCGCCAGACGGGCGCCGTCGAGAGCGATGCCGGCGAACAGTCCGCGCGACTTGGCGTAGGAATAGATCTCGGCGCGGAACGTGATGTCGGTGCCGAACTCGGCGGTGCGCCCCTGGGGTCCGGCTGCGACGCTGGCGTCACCGCCGAGCGTGAAGCCGGTCTTGAGCAGCGCCTTGGCGCTGCGCTCGGTCATGAAGAACAGGACCAGATCGGTGGCGGAGCCACCGGCCTGGAGGCCGAAGCTGGCGCCCCACAGCTTGATGAAGATCGGCGGGCTCCACTCGCCGGACTCGTTGCGGCAGGTGAGCACACCCTTGCCCGCGCGCCCGCCGACCCAGAAGGCGCCCTTCACCACGTTCGGGATCACGCCGATGCAGTTGGCGTCGTCGAGCAGCCTGCGCGGCACGACGTCGTCGGCCTCCTGCAGGAGCTCGCGATAGGCGAGCCGGGCGTTGTCGACCTTGCGGTCGAGATCGCCGTACGCGAACAGGGGCTGGGAGAGGAGGCCGAAGGCCACCAGGGCGCTGATCACTCGTCTGCCGTTCATCGTTGGAGCTCCACTGTTAGTTGGACATCTTGTCCGCACCGAAGGTCGGGGCGAGCGCTTGGGCCGTCGCGATTATAGGACTACTGGGAGAAGAATCTCCAATGTTCATGGCTATTTAAAGGAACCAACCGAGAGCGAGCCAGGCTCTCGACCCGGTTCTGGGCAGCAATCCGCGTGCCCGCTCCTGAAGTAGACTGAAGGCGATGCGTGGGCGGATCGGCGGGCCTCTGGCCGCGACCCTGATGGTGCTGGCGACGCTCGCGAGCGGCTCCCCGCTCGTCGCCCAGGCGCAGTCGACCCTGCCGCGCCCGGTGGGCGAGCGCGGCGACCTGACCGCCGACGAGCGCGCGACGATCAGTCTCTTCGAGCGGGTCTCGCCGTCGGTGGTGTTCATCACCTCGATCGACGTTCGGCGGGACTACTTCAGCATGCGGGCGACCCAGGTGCCGCGAGGCAGTGGTACCGGCTTCGTCTGGGACGGCCTCGGGCACATCGTCACCAACTTCCATGTCATCGCCGACGCCGAGGCGTTTCAGGTCACCCTGGCCGACCGGTCGGTCTGGAGCGCTCGGCTGGTCGGAGTCGCGCCCCGCAAGGACCTGGCGGTGCTCGAGATCGACGCTCCGCGCGGATCGCTCAGCCCGATCCCGATCGGCAGCTCCGGCGACCTCAGGGTCGGCCAGCAGGTCTACGCCATCGGCAATCCGTTCGGCCTCGATCAGACGCTGACGACCGGGGTGATCAGCGCGCTCGATCGCGAGATCGACTCGATGGCCGGCTACCCGATCCGCCAGGTGATCCAGACCGATGCGGCGATCAATCCGGGCAACTCGGGCGGGCCGCTGCTCGACAGCGCCGGCAGGCTGATCGGCGTCAACACCCAGATCGTCAGCCCCTCGGGAGCGTACGCCGGCATCGGCTTCGCCATCCCGGTCGACACGGTCAACTGGGTGGTACCGGCGCTGATCGACAAGGGACGGCTCGAGCGACCGACCCTGGGCATCACCATGCTCGAGGCGGCACGCGTGCGCGGCCTCGAGATCGAAGGGGCCCTGGTCGTCGAGGTGGTGCCCGGCAGCGGCGCCGACCGGGCCGGGTTGCGCGGCACCTATCGCGACCGACGTGGCCGCCTGGTCCTCGGCGACATCATCGTCGCCGTCGGCGACAGTCCGATCCGGTCGACCGACGACCTGGCGCTCGGGCTCGAGCGCTTCCGGGTGGGCGACACGGTCGAGTTGACGATCCTCCGCGACGGCGAGCTGCGCAAGCTCGGCGTCCGGCTCGGTCCGCCCTCCTAGCTCGGGCCAGGGACTACTCGACGCGCTCTTCTACGATCTGCCAGTCGCCGCTCGCCGCTCGCTCCAGCACCAGCGTCTTCGAGACCGAGTCGCTGAAGGTGTCCGACGTGTAGCTCTGGACGAACGTGACGCCGGCGCGGTCGCCGCGGACGACGGGAACGATCTGGTCCAGGGTCACCTGAATCGAGCTCGGGGCGGCGAGTCGCTCCCGGCGCAACGCCGCCCACGACTCGAGGCCCTCGCCGCCCGGCGGCCTGAACGCGTCCGAATAGAAAGCGAGGTAGTCGTCGACTCGCTGCTCGGACCAGGCCCGAGCCCACGCGAGCACCGTGCCGACCACCTCCTCGAGAGCGATGGCCTCCGGACTGATCGGCAGCTCCTCGGCCGGCTCTTCCGGCTCCGGCTCGACGGCCGGTGGCGCCGGCTCGGGCTCCGGCTCGGGGATCACCAGCTTGGGTGGAATCCCCTTGAGCCGCATCAGCTCGGCGCGGGTCTTCTCGAGATCCGCCATCAGGTAGAGCACCTGCGCCTCGGTGCGAGCCAGCTCGCGGGCCAGGCTGTCTCGCTCCGCGGTGAGCGCCCGGACGCGCTCGGTCAGCTCGGCCTCGAGCGCCGCGATCTTGATCGCCGCGTCGGCCAGGCGGTGGTCGACTTCGGTGCCGGCGGGGCCGCTCTCGGGGGCCGGGGCGATCGCCGCGGTCTCGCGCCCGCTGTCGCTCCCCTCGTCGACCAGGAAGCGGGTGCCGACCCAGCCCGAGACGTCTCCCGGAGCCGAGATCTGACTCCAACCCCCGCTGACGACGCTCACCGTCACCCGGGTGCCGGCCTCCAGGCATGCGGTCGGCAACGCCCGATAGGACGGCTTGGTGCGCACGTTCAGGCACGGCTGGGCGGCGGCGCTCACCGAGCGCTCGCCGACGCCTTCGGGCCCCGACTCCTGAAGAAGTGGAGCGCCGAGCGCCAGGGAGCTCGAGGTCAGAGCGAGGGCGCAGACCCAACCGCGGACCGACCTGATCGTGTCGGGCCGGGGACTTCTTCGCGCTGTCATGATCCTTCTCCGAGCCGGCGGGAGTTTAGCATCGGCCGCCGTCCCACGGATCGCCCGGCCCAGGCGGTCTAGGCGGTGATCCAGTAGTCGTGGGTCTCGCGCAACCTGAGCTTGGCGAGGTTGTCGCGGATGATCTGACGCGCGCCGCGCGACGAGACGGCGACCAGGAGCACGGTGCGCATACGGCTGTCGAGCAGCTCGGCCAACGACTCGGCCCGGACGATCGGGCGCCCGCGCAGCGTCCGGCCGACCTTCTCTTGATCGATGTCGATGAACACCTCGATCGGCGCTCCGCGGCGGATCAGATGCTTCGACAGCCGCCGACCGGTCTGACCGGCGCCCCAGACGATCACCCGCCCGACGCCGCGCAGCGGACCGGCGACCAGGTAGCGCGCCTTGCAGGCCAGGAACTTCTCGAGCGCATAGCGGGCGTCGGTGCGGGTGAGCCGCGAGCTGTGCTCGCGCCAGTAGTAGAGCGTCTCGGGGATCTTCAGGAACCGCTTGCCGGCGTGTGCCATGCGCAGCCAGAGGTCGTAGTCCTCGGGCCAGCCGTGGTCGTGGTAGCCGCCGAACTCGCGGAAGGTGGCGCGCGGCACCATCGCCGTCGGGTGCGGGATCGGGCTCTCGATGAAGCGATCGCGCATGATCAGCTCGTGGCTGAGCAGGCCGTTGAGCCACTCCTCGTAGACCCGGAAGCCCTCGGCCACCGCCTCGTCGGGAAAGTGCTTGACCTTGCAGGAGACGACGCTCAGCTCGGGGTCGGCTTCGAACGCCGCGGCCTGGAGCCGGAGTCGCTCCGGGTGGGTCACGTCGTCGGCGTCCATGCGGGCGACCAGCTCGCCACGACACGCTTGCAGTCCCGCGTTGAGTGCCGCCAGGTGTCCGAGGTGAGGGCGGCGGAGCACCCGGATCCGTGAGTCGCTCTCCGACCACGATTCGAGGATCTCCGCCGAGCCGTCGGTCGAACCGTCGTCGACCGCGACGATCTCGAGCTCCTCGAGCGTCTGCTGGGTCAGACTGCGCAGGCATTCGTCCAGAAACGGCCGGGCGTTGAAGACCGGCAGGAGCACCGAGACTCGCGGCGCCGTGCTCATGCGACCGGCTCCGGTACGGCGCGCGCGCCCCTTAGGCGGTGTGACAGCCAGCAGGTCGCGTAGTTGGCCGCGACGCCGACGACGCCGGCGTGGACGCCGTAGAGTTGACGCTGGCCGGTGCCGTAGAGCGCCAGTGCGATCGTCAAGCCGACGATCAGGCCGGCGAGGACGTCACGGCTCCGGTAGCCGCCCGGGTCGTCCGGATCGTGGAGCGTGCCGAAGACGAAGGCCGGCGAAAGCTGAATCAGGATCTCGAACTTGATCACCAGCAGGCCCCAGAGCGAGGAGAGCGGTCGGACCGCCACCGCGGTCACCAACAGCATGATGCTGATGCTCGAGAGGGGCGCGATGCGGGCCAGCCAGAGCTCGTCCGCGCCGTCCAAGCCACGCGCCCGGCCGATGAAGTCCTTGGTCAGGATCGACGACAGGGACAGCAGGCACGAGTCGGCCGTCGACATGATGGCGGCCACCACGGCGATCATGATGACGATCACCGGTACGTAGGCGAGCGGCTGATGGTCGACGAGGTAGGCGAGCACCTTGAAGGTGATCTGGTCGGCGTTGAAGCCGTCGGCGACCGGAAAGAGGGCGATGCCGGCGACGCCGATGAAGACGACCGTGGTGATGGCGACGTGCGGCAGGAGCGCCATGGTCGCCATCGCCTTGCGCAGATCGTGCAGGCTGCGCGCGGCATAGATTCGCTGGATCGCCTGCGGATAGAGCGGGGCGCCCAGGAAGAGCAGCAGGAAGTTGCTCAACCAGAGGAGACAGAGGGGCAGCGACGGGCTCTGGATCTTCTGTGGCGCGACCGCCGCGACCTGACGCAGGACCGCGGCCGGGCTGCCGATCTCGAGGATCAGCAGGCCAACGGCAAGGAGCAGCCCACCCACCAGCACGGCTCCCTGGAGCGCGTCGGTCCAAGCCACCGCCCGCATGCCGCCCAGGAGCTCGTAGAGCAGGATGATGGCCGCTCCGCCGATCACTCCGAGCCAGTAGGGGATCCGGCCCTCGGTCAGGCCGGCGGTCGCGTGCCCCATCGCCATCAGTTGGGCCAGCAGGTAGTTGAGCAGAGCGACGGTGAAGATCGTCGCCGAGAGGTAGTTGAGCACTGGACTGCGGAACCGGACCGCAAGATAGTCGCTCGGCGTCACCAGGCCGCCGGCACGCGCGGCCCGGTAGAGCCGGGGCGCGAACAGCAGATACCCGGTGACGATGCCGACCATGAAGGTAACGCTCATGTAGTAGGCGATGCCCTCGCGGTAGGTCTGTCCGGGGAAGCCCGACAGGGAGTTGCCGCTGTACTGAGTGGCGAAGAGGGTCAGCAGCAGGACGAACGGGCCGAGGGTCCGCCCGGCGAGATAGAAGTCCGCCAGCGTGCTCTCGCGCCGGGCTCGCCGGCTGAGGAAACCGATCACCACCAGCATGGCGATATAGACGCCACCGGCGACGAAGATGCCGTAGGTCAGATCCGGCATCATACGGCTCCGCCGGGTGCATCCTCGGAGGCTCCGCCGTCGGGTGGACCGGGGTCGTCGTGCCAGTAGCGGAGGATCCCCCAGGCGGTCAGCAGCGAGAGCGCCAGCGTGAAGCCGATACTCGACCAGAGCCAGATCGGCAGACCGAAGACGATCGCCGGCTCCGAGCCGATGAACAAGAAGGGCGCCGTGCCGACAGCACACACCAGCAGCAGGAGCATGAACAGCGGGTGTCTGCGTGGCTCGTCCGGCATCGGCTGGGTGGATTCTAATCGTCGATCCGGCGAAACTGTGATGTAGGCTGGCGCGTCTGGGGAGATACCGGTGAGCGGAGCGAAGAAGTCGGTCCTCGTAGTGTTGCTGATCCTCCTGATCGGCGGCGCCGTGTTCCTGATCCCGACCCTGTGGGGCAAGCCCTGGAAGATCGATCATTTCTACGGGCGCGTGTTCGCGACCTTCGCGCTGCGCCATCCGATGATGCTGTCGTCGATGCGCCTGCTCGAGCCGGCCGGGCTGCGCTTCCACAACGACGACCTGGACGACATGTCGATGGAGTTCCAGCTGCGCGAGGCGGAGTGGCTGGAAGAGCAACTCGGGGTGCTACGCAGCTACGACCACGAGTCGATGAGCGACGCCGAGCGCCTCTCGTACGATGTGCTCGAGTGGTTTCTCGCCGACCTCCATCGAGGGAATCGCTTCCCGTTCCACGACTACCCGGTCAACCAGCTCGGCGGCGTGCAGAGCGGTCTGCCCGAGTTCATGCTGACCACTCACCACATCGGTGACGCTCGGGACGCAAAGGACTACATCGCGCGCGTCTCGCAGTTCGGGCGCGCTTTCGATCAGGTCCTCGCCGGCCTCGAGCATCGGGAGGAGTTGGGCATCGTCCCACCCAGGTTCGTCATCCAACACGTGCTGCGCGAGATGCGCGAGTTCATCAGCGTGCCGCCGACCGAGCAGGTGCTCTACACCCACTTCGCCGAGGCGACGACCGACCTCGAGAACCTGCGCGAAGCGGAGCGGCAGGAGCTGCTGAAGCGCCTGGAGTCACGGATCCAGGGCACCGTCTACCCGGCGTACGGCCGGCTGATCGAGTACTTCGAGCGGCTGGAAGCGACCGCCACCGACGACGACGGCGTCTGGAAGCTTCCGGATGGCGCGGACTTCTACGCCTGGGCCCTGGCGCATCACACCACCACCGATCTGACCGCGGACGAGATCCACCAGCTCGGCCTCTACGAGGTCGGCGAGCTCCAGGCGGAGATGCGGGCGATCCTCGAAGCGGAGGGATACGCCGCCGACGATCTGGCCGCGACCATGAACGCACTCAACGGGGAGGAGCGCTTCCTCTATCCGGAAACGCCCGAGGGGCACGAGCAGATCCTGACCGACTACCAGTCGATCATCGACGACATCGCCGACGGCCTCGATCCGTTCTTCGACGCCCGTCCGAGGAGCCCGGTCGAAGTTCGGCGAGTGCCCGAGTTTCGCCAGGCGACCGCGCCCGGCGCCTACTACGATCCCCCGGCCTTCGACGGCTCCCGGCCCGGCGTCTTCTACGTCAATCTGCGCAGCGTCAAGGAGATTCCGAAATTCGGCATGCGCACGCTCGCCTATCACGAGGCGACTCCGGGCCACCACTTCCAGATCGCTCTGGCCCAGGAGATGGAGGGCGTGCCGTTCTTCCGCCGGGTGATCCCGTTCACCGCGTACACCGAGGGCTGGGCTCTCTACGCCGAGCGGGTGGCGGCCGAGAACGGCTTTCAGGAGGATCCGTTCGATCGCCTCGGCTATCTGACCGCCCAGCTCTTCCGCGCCGTCCGGCTGGTCGTCGACACCGGCATCCACAGCAAGCGCTGGACGCGCGAGCAGGCGATCGACTACATGCTCGCCAACACCGGCATGCCCGAGACCGACGTGGTCGCCGAGATCGAGCGCTACATCGTCAACCCCGGCCAGGCGTGCGCCTACATGGTCGGGCAGCTGAAGATCCTGGGGCTGCGCGCCCGCGCCCGCGAGCGGCTCGGTGACGCCTTCGACCTGCGCCAGTTCCACAACGTCGTGCTCGGCAACGGGGCGGTGCCGCTGAGCGTGCTCGAGCGGCAGGTCGACCGCTGGATCGACGAGACGCTGACCGCGGGCTGACGGCGCGAAAGCGCGCGTCAGTCCGGGTACTCTTCCCGGTAGTCGTCGATCGACGCCTGGACGACCTTCATCGCCTCGGCGCCGCCGTAGACCCGATTCATCGACACCGTCGCGTCGCGGCCGGGCACCATCTTGTAGGTCGTGAAGTAGTGGTGAAGGCGCTCGACCAGGATCTCGGGCAGGTCGTTGATGTCCTCGGCGCGACCCATCGAGTAGTCGTTCTGGAGAACGGCGATGATCTTGTCGTCCGCTTCCTCGGCGTCGACGAACTGCAGGCCGCCGATCACCTTGGCGGTGAGCACGATCTCCGAGCGCCCGATCGGCCGCTCACTGAAGACGCAGATGTCCATCGGGTCGCCGTCGCCCCGTTTGGCGCCGGGGCTGAGCTCACCGACACGTCTTCCGCAGTAGGTGCGCGGGATGAAGCCGTAGAGCGACGGCGGGATCGACGAGCTGCGCTGCGGCCGGTCGACCTTCAGGTAGCCGGTCGTCTTGTCGACCTCGAACTTGACCGAATCGAACGGGGTGATCTCGATGTAGGCATCGACCAGGCGCGGCGGGTCGGGTCCGGGTTCGAGGCCGTGCCAGGGATGGGGACGCCAGCGGAAGAACGGCTCCGGAAAACCCATGGCGGGAGCTTACACTTTCGCCTGACCGGGTCCGCACGGCCCGGCTAGCGGATCCGGTAGCGGAAGAGCGTGCGGACGTTGAAGAGCGCGTCGTTCTGCGTGCCCGTCGAAGGCGGTCGAACGACGTCGAGCGGCGAGTAGAAGAGCTCGAGCGCCAGGCTCGAGCGGCTCCAGCCGGCGTAGCGAACGCCGGCGGTCGAGTGCCAGGTGCTGCCGTCGGTCTTCTGGAGTGTGCGGTCGATGAAGATCGCCCAGCGGGCGTCGATCTGGAACTCCAGGTCCATCCGGTTGTAGGCGACCGCCGCATAGGGCTCGAAAGCGGAGCCGGCGAGGCGCAGGGCACCGCCCAGCTCAAGGCCGTAAAGAGTGGTCGTCAGCTCGTCGGTCGACGCCTCCCGGCAGAGAAAGGGGTTGGCCTCCGGGTCGGGACCGGC
The DNA here is from genome assembly GCA_947259925.1 of Thermoanaerobaculia bacterium. Lineage (GTDB taxonomy): Bacteria > Acidobacteriota > Thermoanaerobaculia > Multivoradales > JAHEKO01 > JAHEKO01. The sequence goes on along the minus strand of CAMYOG010000050.1, from coordinate 104,871 downwards.
CGCGGCCTCCTCGGCGGTGCAGGTGATGTCGCCCTCGACCGTGCCGTGCTGCGCCAGGAATCGCAGCCCCAGGCGCCAGCGCCGTGACTCGTAGACCGGCCGTCCGAGCGTGAGCGAGACCAGGTTCGGCTCGACGCCGTCGATCTCCACCGGTGGTACCCAACCGAGCTCCAGCACCAGCCGGGCAGGCAGGCCAATGGCGAGCCGGGGGCGCCCGACGAACGAGGTGCGGTTGATGTCCTCCACCTTGCTGCCGTTGAACCCGACGCGCCGCTCGGCCTCGCTGAGCGAGGGCAGCCAGCCGGCCTCGAGGCCGAGCCGGAGCTCTCCCGGCTCGAGCGCCGTCGGAGGCCCGAAGCCGGTCGGCGTGCTGGCGGCGGTGAGGTACTTCATCGCCCACGATTCGGGCCGGTCGAAGTCGAGCCGCTGTACGTCGTCGAGGACCACCTGAGCGGCGGTGGGTGGTGCAAGCGCGACGGCGAGAAGAAGCGTGGCGGCGAGCCGGTTCACGAATGCTGAGTACCCTCGGGGGCACCGAACGGTTCGACCGGGGTCGATCCGCTTGCCCTTCACCACTCGTAGACGTGACAGTGCTTGAACCTCACGGAGCCCTGCCCGTAGTCTCTGACGTCATGCGGCGTGTGCTCGGACTGTGGGTCGTCGTCATCCTGGCTAACGGCTGCGCCGACGGCGAGACGGATTTCTACCTGGGGGGAATCCAGGTCAATGAGCCCGATCATGAGAGGTGGGTCGAGACCCTCGAGGACTCCGGCTTCAACACCGTCGCGGTGACCGTCTATGCGCACCAGGGCGACTGGGACACCGACAACCTCTGGTTCGACGACAAGGCGCCCTGGGTGGTCAACGAGATCCAGGTGGCGCGCGCGGCCGGGCTGGAGGTGGTGCTGGTCTTGAGGGTCGCGCTCGACCACGCGTTCGAGCGCAACAAGTTCCTCTGGCACGGCATGGTCATGCCGCGCTCCGACGAACAGCTGGCGGAGTGGTTCCGGCGCTATCGAGGGTTCGTCACCCGCTGGGCCCGGGTCGCCGAAGCCGAGGGGGTGAGTGTCCTGGCGGTCGGTAGCGAGATGAACGCCCTGACCAACGCGGTCCCGATCGACGAGCTGCCGGTGCTCGAGGAGTACTGGACCAACGCCGAGAAGGTCGAGCGGGAGAAGACCAGGGTATTGGCCCACGCCGACGAGATCGAGGGGCTGCCGATGCCGGTGCGGGGCTTCGACAGCTACGACGAGGTCGGCGACTTCATCGACGACAAGAACCGCGCCCACGTCGCCTGGGCCCATCAGACCAGCGCCACCGACGCCGCCGACCCGCTCGCCGAGATCAACCGCCGGCGCTCGCTGCTCGAGACACACTGGCGCGAGCTGATCGCCGCGGCGCGCCGCGAGTACACCGGGTCGCTCACCTACGCGGCCAACTTCGACCAGTACGCCTTCGTGCCGTTCTGGGACGCTCTCGACCTGATCAGCATCAATGCCTACTTCCCGCTGCGCAAGCATCTGCTCCCCGAGACCGGGGAAGAGCGCCTGCTCGAAGTTCTACGGGCGGGCTGGCTCGGGCATCTGCGGGCGATCGACGCCTTCCGGCGCGAGGTCGGAGCGGCCACCCATCCGGTGCTGTTCACCGAGATCGGCTACGTCAGCCGGGCCAACTCGACCATCGAGCCGTGGGCCGCCACCGGCTTCTCGGTGCTGCCGACCGAGGACGGCACCCGCCTGGTGGTCTGGGAGGAGCAACCCGAGGACTTCCGCGAGCGGGCGCTGGCGATGCGGGCGCTGTTCGAGTCGAATCGCGAGCTCGAGTCGGCGACCGGGACGGATCTCCTGACCGGGCTGCTCTACTGGAAGCTCTCGTCCGTTCCGTCGCACGCCGGCGTCGAGCCGTTCGTACTGCTGATCGGCGACCAGGTGCCCGACGATCCGCTCCTCGGCGAGCTCCGCCGTTTCATCGGCCGCTAGACTCCGGGCTCCGTTGGAACGAGACTCGCAAGGACTCTGAGGTAGCACGGGTGGGGCCGGCGGCAGGCGCCACCAGGACGGCAGATCGGTGACCACCAAGCACAGGCTCGAGCTCGTAGCGTCCTCCATCCTGGTCGCTGTCGCGCTCCTCGTGGCCCTACCGGTCGGGGCGCACGCCGAGAGTCCGGAGATCCCCGACGATCTCGACCGCGAGTACCGCTACTGGCTCGAGACCGTCTCGCTCCTGATCTCGGACGCCGAGCTCGAGTACTTCCTGTCGATCGAGGAGGACTTCCGGCGTCACGCCTTCATGGAGAAGTTCTGGGAGGTGCGTGATCCGGATCCGAGAACCCCCTACAACGAGTTCAAGGGCAAGTGGATGAGCCGGGTCGATCAGGCGCTGGAGGACTGGGGCAGCCTCGAAGACGCGCGCTCCCGCTTCTATCTACTCAACGGCGAGCCCGGCCGTTTCCCGCTCGGCAACGGCCAGGTCCTCGACATCTGCTATTCGTCGCGGACCGAGCTCGAGATCTGGTTCTACGGCGGCAGCGAGCAGACCAGCGCGCAGTTCGCGGTGATCTTCTACCGCCCGGTCTACCGCTCCGATTGGCCCTATCAGGTCTGGCTGCGGATGCGGAAGCTCGAGGCCGAGGTCCGATCGCAGCTGCCGAGCGACAATCCGGCCGACTTCTGCACCGGCGACATCTTCCAGGGCGCCGTCCAGCTCATCCTGAGCGAGCCGGCCTACGAGATCTTCATCGAGGGCCTGATGAGAGTGCCGAAGCCGCGCTCCGAGGAGTGGATCGACAGCTTCGAGGCGTTGACCACCGACCTACCCCAAGGTGTCGAGACCTTCGACGTCGAGCTCGAGTTCGACTTTCCGGGGCGCAACCAGAGCCGCACCGCGGTGCAGGGTCTGGTCAGCGTGCCGAGCGAGGTCGCCGGCTCGCGACCGCTGCCGAACGGCAAGGTGCACGAGTTCCTTCTGATCGGCGAGGTGATCCGCAACAACCGGCTGTTCGAGAGTTTCCGCTATCAGTTCGAGGTGCCCGGGTCGAGCACCGCCGGGCCGACCATGCCGCTCATCTTCCAGCGTTTCCTGCGCGAGGGCGACGTCGAGATCCGGGTCAAGGTCGAGGACATCTACGGCCGGCGGTTCGCTCACGTCCGCCGCCAGTTGTCGATACCGGACGCGAGCGGGCTGCGCTCGATCCGCCAGGCGCCCGACTCGGCGATCTTCCGGCTCCTGGACGAGGCCAACGAGGCCGCCGAGCGTGGCCAGACGACGGTCAGGCTGGTGCCGCTCGAAGAGGGCGAGATCCAGCTCGGTCACGTCCGCTTCAACACCGTGGTCTCGGGCGAGGTCGATCGCGTCACCTTCCTGCTGAACGAGCGCGAGATCATGACCAAGCGACAGCCGCCGTACAGCCTCGAGCTGAATCTGGGCTCGGTCGCCGCGAGCCACCGCGTACGGGTGGTCGCCGTCGATGCCGAGGGGACCGAGCGGGCGAGTGACGAGATCCTGATCAACCAGGGTGGCCAGCGCTTCCGCGTGCGCCTGGTCGAGCCGCGCGCCGATCGGGAGTACCTGGACAGCCTGAGCGCCGTCGCTCAGGTCGAAGTCCCGGACGGCAGCGCGCTCGAGCGGGTCGAGATCTTCCTCGGCGAGGAGCGGATCGCCACCCTCTACCAGGAGCCGTTCATTCAGCCGATCATCCTGCAGCAGCCGGGCCTCGCCTACGTGCGCGCGGTCGGCTTCCTCGAAGACGGCAACACGACCGAGGACGTGGTGTTCGTCAACGCCCCCGACTACTTCGAGAACATCGAGGTCCAGCTGGTCGAGCTCTACGCCACGGTGCTCGGCCGAGGCGGCCGACCGTTGCTCGACCTGCCACGGGAGGCGTTCACGGTGCTCGAGGACGGTGAGGAGCAGGAGATCCGGCGGTTCGAGTACGTCCGCGATCTGCCGATCCACGCCGCGCTCCTCGTCGACACCTCGGCGTCGATGGAGGACGGGATCGATCAGGTGGCGGAAGCCGCTCGGACCTTTGTCGATCAGACCATCCAGGAGCGCGATCGGCTGGCCCTGATCTCGTTCGACGTCCGCCCGCGCGTCGAGGTCAAGTTCTCGAGCGACAAGGACCAGATCTCGGCTCGTCTCGACGGTCTCCGGCCGCGCGGCAGCACTGCCCTCTACGACAGCCTGATCTTCGCGCTCCACTACTTCGACGGCGTCAAGGGTCAGAAGGCCCTGATGCTGCTGTCGGACGGCATCGACGAAGCGAGTCGGTTCAGCTTCGAGAATGCGCTCGAGACCGCCCGCCGGGCCGGAGTGACCGTCTACGTGATCGGCATGAAGGAGCTGGCGGCCGATCGGCGGTCGCGCGAGACCCTGCGCGACCTCGCCAAGATCACCGGCGGACACGCCTTCTTCATCGACGACGTCTCGGCGCTGCCCGAGATCTACGAGCAGATCCAGGAGGAGCTGCGCTCCCAGTATCTGCTGGTCTATCAGTCGACCAGCGACAAGGACGAGTCGCTCTTCCGGCGGGTCGAAGTGAAGGTGAAGGGCGCCGAGGTGCGAACGGTGGCCGGCTACTACCCGTAGCTGTCTGAACGAACGCTACGGTTTTCACTGAAGAAGCCTCTCGACGCGCATCGTGCGCTGGGAGAAGATGCCGCGCAGACGATCCTCGAGCCGCGCCAGGTTCGAGAAGAGTCCGGTCAGGGGGTCGATGCTCTCGCCGTGAAAGGCGCGGAAGTCTTTCAGGTTGTCGGCCAGGAGCAGCCTGCCACTGCGGGCCTCGAAGACCCAGATCAGTAGATCGAGCTCGACACCGGTCTCCTCGACCAGCACCTGCGAGTGATAGGTCCGCCCGTCGTGCTCGGAGACGAACGCGCGGGTCACGTAACCGCTCCGGTCGTGGAGGTCGAAGTCGACCGCGCCGGCCAGGATCAGGTCGGCGTTCGAGCGCTCGCCGACCGCCTGCCAGAAAGCGTCGTTGGTGGCCAGGGTCTCCGGATCGCTGGTCGGCGGGTCGATCCAGAACGGCTCGACCCGCAGCCGAGCGTCGCGCCCGACCGTACGCACCAGATAGCGTTGCAGCTCGCGCTCCAGCTCGGGCAGGCCGAAGGCGCTCTCCTCCTGCTGGACGACCACGAAGGGGACCACCGCCAGCCGCTGGGCGTCACCGATGTCGAGCCGTGCTCGTACCGGTAGCTCGATCCGCACCGGTTCCCCGGCCAGGGCCGGAAAGACGAGCGTCGCTGCCAGCAGGGCGGTCGGGAACGGGAGCCTCTGTCGCATCGGGTCCTCCTGACTCGGAGTCGGCCCGGGTCGCTCGAGCGCTCTACTGAGAGAGCAGCCGGTAGAGTACCGCACCGAGCACCAGCCCGAGCGGTAGGGTCGTGACCCAGGTGGTGAGGATCTGGAGAATCGTCCGCGGGTTGGCGTTGCGGGCCGCCAGGCCGATGCCGAAGATCGACCCGCACGAGACGTGCGTGGTGCTGACCGGCAAGCCCAGTCGCGAGGCGCCCAGGACCAGGAACGAAGTCAGCAGGTTGGCGGTCACTCCCTGGCCCGGGTTGAGATCGGTGATCCGGCGGCTCATCGTGTCGGCGACCCCTCGTGACTGGATCCAGCCGCCGGCCGCCATCGCCAGGGCGACCAGCCAGAGGGCGGGTGTCGACAGCTCGTTCCCGAGGAGCGCTCCGGCTCCCAGGAGCAGAGCGGCGATCTTGGGTGTGTCGTTGACCGCGCGAGCGAAGCAGACCGAGCCGGCACTCGCGAAGTGGATCACGTCGACCACGCGCTGGGCTTCGATCCCCATGAGCGATCCCCGATAGCGCTCGACGCACTCCTCGGTCCGACCGACGACGATCTCTGGAGCGGCGGCGTCGGCCGCGGCCGCGACCGCCGCCCCGATCGGAATCGGCTTGACCTCACCCGGACCGACGCACAGGCAGGTCTGGCGGTCGATGCCGGCGGCGATTCGCGCCCGGCGGAGCAGCGGATAGACCAGGGCGGCGCCACCGATCGCGACCAGCGGGCTGAGCAGCAACGGCTGGGCGAACTTGGTGCCCAAGACGGCCCAGTCGATCGCTCCGGTCCCACCGGCCGCCCAGCCGGCGCCGACCAGCGCACCGGTGAGCGCGTGGGTCGTTGACGTCGGCATGCGCAGAACCGTCGCCAGGAAAATCGTGATCGCCCCCGCGGCGGCGATCGCTCCCAGAACGGTCGGATCGATCACCGCGTCGTCGATCACTCCCTTGCCGCCGAAGCGCCGGGCGAGGGCTCCCGCCAGCATCACCGAGACGACGCTACCCAGGAACGTGGCGCCGGTCGCCCAGATCAGCGCCTGCCGAAACGTCGCGGTACGGCTCCCCCAGAGCGTCGCCACGCCCTTGAAGTTGTCGTTGGCGCCGTTGCTCCAGGCGAGGAGAAAGGTGGCGATCAGCAGCAGGGTCAGGATCATCTGAAAGCACTACGGCTCGCGGCCGAGCGTAGATTGCCGGGCGGCGCCGAGTCTATCGACCGGCGGGCCACCTGTTAGACTGATTCTTCCAATCCTGGCAAGGGAGGAACCTCTGGATGAGACGCATTCGCGAAAGTGGCCTCTGGATCCTGTTCGCTTCGGTGCTGCTGATGTCGGCGGCGGCTTTTGGACCGATCGAGGCCGAGGAGGAAGAGGAGGCCGCGGGCTTCATGGCGGCCAAGGGGCGGGTGACCTTCCGAACCTACTGTGCCAGCTGCCACGGCCGGGAAGCGAAGGGCGACGGCAATCTCGCTCAGTATCTGAGCGTGAAGCCGTCCGACCTCACCCAGATCAGCGCTCGACGGGACGGCCAGTTCCCGCGCGACGAGATCGCCGAGATCATCGACGGCCGACAGACGACCAGGGGCCACGGTAGCCGCGAGATGCCGGTCTGGGGTGACGTTTTTCAGAGTCCGCTCTCCGAGACCGAGCGCGGTCCCGAAGAGAAGCCCGAGGACCGGGTGCGACGCAAGGTCGACGAGCTCGTCTACTTCCTGGAGTCGATCCAGGCGGATACGGATCCCCTCGACTGACCGCGGTCCGCCGGCAGCCTCCCGACCACGGTGCTAGGCTGAGCGCGAATCGATGGTCGAGTTCGTCAGTCTCCTGCTCGGCCTGGTCATCGGGCCGATCGACGTCGAGGTCGCGGTCGACGAGACGGTGGCCGCGGTAGTTCTCGAGCTCGACGGCGAAGAGGTCGGCCGGCTGGCAGGAGCGCCGTGGAAGCTGTCGGTCGATCTGGGCGAGGAGCTCCGCCCCCACCGGCTGACCGCGCGAGCGCTGGATGGCGGGGGACGGGAGCTCGACCACGCCGAGCGCCAGCTCAACGTCTACCGACCCCCAGCCGGGGTCGACTATGTCCTCCATCGCAACTCGAGCGGCTGGGTGACCAAGATAGCCCTCTCCTGGCCGAACCGCGCGGGGGCCGAGCCGCGCCGCTCGGCGGTCTCGGTGGACGGGAGTCCGGTGGAGTTCGAGGATCCCTCGGAGATCTGGCCGCCGGCGCTCGATCCGAGCAGGCTGCACGTCATCGAGACCGTGGTCGAGTACAGCGATGGGGTGGTCGCTCGCGATCGAATCGGCGTTGGCGGTCCGGTCCTCGGCCAGGGCAGCGTCCGTCTGACCGCGCTCGTCGCACACGTGCCGGAGGCCGATGCGCGGGCGGCGCCCGAGACCGCACGGGCGCGACGGACCGGAACCGGAGAGCGCGTGCGGGTCGTCGGTATCGAGCGCCGCGACGCCGAGATGGTCTTCGTGCGCGGCGAGCTCGCGGCGAGCGCCGTCGAGAGGATCGGTCCGGGTCGGGCCACGATGGGAGCCCTGTCGGGCGCGCGTGATGCGCAGGCGGCGCGCGTCATCCACGCGGTGCCGATCGAGCGGGAAGAGTGGGTCCGGATTTTCGACCCGCACGGCTCCGTCCGGCGCGGCGATAGCCTCGAGCACCAGCGGCTGGCGGTGCCGCTGGTCAGCGGCCTCGAAGGCAACTTCGGACTCTTCTGGCATCTGAAAACCCATAAGGCGTCCGAGTCGGACGGGAGCGTCCACTGGCTTGCCGACGCGGTCGCCATCGCCGCCAGCCGGCTCGAGTCGGGAGCCCGCCGGCGGGCGGCGGTGCTGCTACTGGCACCCGAGTCGATCGACCAGGGGAGTCTGCTCGACGCCGCCGGCGCGCGGACCTACCTCGAGGCGCTCGGCGTGCCGCTGCACGTCTGGTACCTCGGCAAGACGCAAAAGGCGCCGACCGCCTGGGGCTCGCCGCTCGGGGTGCGGAGCGTCGCCGGGCTGCAGAAGGCGTTGGACTCGTTGCGCTCCGAGCTCGAACGCCAGCGCATCGTCTGGGCGGACGGTATCTACCTGCCAGGAGAGGTCGAGGTCGAGATCGGGCCGCGGCCCGGTCCGGACTCCTAGGGGTGTCGACTCACTTGGGGTGGATCGGCTTCGGACCGATGTCGACGAGCTGTTCCTCGCCTGCTCCCGTCGGTGTCCAGCCGGCGGCGGGTCTCCACTCGGCAGGCTCGGTCGCGGGCGCCTCCTGGCTTCGCACCCTGGCTCCGAACAGGCGGGGCACGATCCGCATTACCAGCCAGAGGACCACGACCGCGAGCCAGATCCAATCGCTCAGCTCGCTCATCTCGTCTCGATTCTACGACGGATCGGTCGCCCGCTTCTCTAGCCCGAGCTCGATGCGCCGGCCGCCCACCTTGACCGTGTGGGCGCCCGCCGGCGGCTCTTCGGCGCGCCCGATCGAGAGCGCCAGTACCTCCTGGCCGATGTAGTCGCGATACTCGTCGATCGCCTCGGCGACCGGATCTTCGGCCACGTACGTCAGAGCGATCCGGTCGGCGACGTTCAGATCGATCTGTTTGCGGAGGTCCTGGATCTTGCGCACCAGATCGCGCACGAAGCCCTCCCGCCGCAGGGCGTCGGTCAGCTCGGTCGCCAGGGCGACGAAGCAGCCGTCTCCCTCGGAGATCTCCCAGCCGTCGACGGCGGTCTTCTGGGTCAGCACCTCCTCGGGCTCGACCTGGAAGGTCTCGGCCTCGAGTGCAACCTCCACGACACCGTCGCGCAGCCGGGTCTCGAGCTCGTCCTCCGGGATCGCCGCGACCGCTTCCTGGACGGCGTTGAAGTGCTGCTTGTACTTGCGCTTCGCGATCTTGCCGTCGAGTCGTACCGAGAAGTCGTACAGACCGGCGCTGGAGTCGATGAATTCGATCGTCTTGACGTTCAGCTCGTCGAGCATCGTCGGCACGAACGGCTCGAGCCGCTCGGCGATGCCGGCGCGAGCGAGAACGACCCGCATCTCGGCGAGTGGCTGGCGCACCTTGACGCCGGCGCGGTTGCGCGCCGCGTGTCCCTGCTCGACGATGGCCAGCACGGTGTCCATGGTCTCGAGCAGCGCCGTGTCCGCCGTGAAGAGGTCCGCGCGCGGAAAGTCGGTCAGGTGGACGCTGACCGGCGCGCCGTCGTCGTAGTGGCGCACCAGCTCCTGGTACATCTTCTCGGTTACGAACGGCACCACCGGCGCCAGCAGCTGGACCAGGGTCGAGAGACTCTCCCAGAGCGTCAGGTAGGCGGCGGTCTTGTCGGCCTCGTCGTCGTTCTTCCAGATGCGGCGGCGGCTGCGTCGCAGGTACCAGCGCGACAGCGCGTCGATGAACGACAGCACGTCGCGCATGAGCAGATGCACGCTGAAGCCCTGATAGTTGCGGTGCGCGCTCTCGACCAGCTTCGCCAGTCGGCTCAGGATCCAGCGGTCGAGGTCGGAGCGTCGCTCGAGCGGCACCTCGGCCCGGGTCGGGTCGAAGCCGTCGATGCGGGCGTAGGTGAGGAAGAACTGGTAGACGTTCCAGAGCACCAGGAACTCACGGCGCGCCTGGTGAATCGGATCGAGCCCGAACCAGAGGTCGTGGTCCGGGTTGTGCGAGGCGTAGAGCCAGCGCATCGGATCGGCCCCTTCTTCGGCGGCGGCCTGATTGAACTCGATCGCGTTCCCCTTCGACTTGTGCATCTCCTCGCCGTGCTGGTCCTTCATCAGCTTGTAGCCGAACATCAGCTTGAACGGCGGTCGGTTCTCCATCACCGTGCTCATCGCCAGGATCGAGTAGAACCAGTTGCGGAACTGACCGGGGAAGCTCTCCGAGATCCAGTCGGCCGGGAACCACTTCTCCCAGTAGGCGCGGTCGGTGGTGTAGCCCATGGTGGAGTACGGAACGATGCCGGCGTCGAGCCACGGGTTGCCGACGTCGGGGATGCGCGCGACGCTCTTGCCGCATGCCGAGCAGGCGATCTTGACCGCGTCCACCCAGGGTCGGTGGGGGGTGTGGCCGTCGAACTCGCCCCAGCCCTCGATCGCCCGCTCCTCGAGCTCCTCGCGACTGCCGATGACGTCGAAGTTGCCACAGTCACACTTGTAGATCGGCAGCGCCAGGCCCCAGTAGCGCTTCTTCGAGATCATCCAGTCGTGCATGTTGTTCAGCCACTCGATCTCGAGTTGGCGGCCGACGGCCGGGATCCAGTCGGTCTGCTCGGTGACCGCGATGATCTCGTGGCGCAGCTCGTCCATGCTGATGTACCACTCGTCGACCAGACGGAAGAGAAGCGGAGTCTTGCAGCGCCAGCAGATCGGGTAGTTGTGCGTGTAGTCCTCGGCGCGGTAGAGCAGGTTCCGCTCGCGCAGCGCCTCGATGATCTCGGAGGCGATGTCCGAAGCGTGCTTGCCGGCGAACGGCCCGAGGCCGTCGAGCATGATGCCGCCTTCGTCGATCGGTCCGATCACCGCCAGCTTGAACTGCCGGCCGAGGTCGTAGTCCTCCTTGCCGCAGCCCGGAGCGATGTGCACGATGCCGGTCCCCTCGTCGGCCGCGACCTCCTTCCACGGGATCACTCGATGTTCGACGCCCTGCTGTACCGGCAGGTCGTCGAACGGTCCGTCGTAGCCGAGATCGACGAGATCGCGACCGGGCAGCTCGGCGAGCACCTCGAACTCGCCCAGACCGGAGGTGACCGCCTCGAGCCGCTCCTTCACCAGGTAGTAGACGGCATCGCCCTGGCGCACCTTGACGTAGATCATGTCGGGGTGGACGGCGGCGGCGACGTTCGAGGTGAGGGTCCACGGCGTGGTCGTCCAGATCAACAGATACTCGGCGTCCCGGCCGTGGATCGGCAGACGCACCGTCGGTGACAGGTGGGTGAGAGCCGGCCGCTCTTCGCTGGAGATCTCGTGCTGCGAGATGCCGGTGCCGCAGCGCGGGCACCAGGGCATCGCGTCGTCGCCGTGGTAGAGGAAGCCGCGCTCGTGGCACTTCTTCAAGAAGCTCCAGATGGTGTAGTTGTTCTCCTCCGACAGCGTGTAGTAGGAGTTGTCCCAGTCCATCCAGTAGCCCAGCCGGATCGACTGGTCGGTCTGGATCTGCGCGAACTTCAGGACGCGCTCCTTGCATTTCTCGACGAACCTGTCGATGCCGTACGACTCGATGTCGCGCTTCGATTTGAAACCGAGCTCCTTCTCGACCTCGACCTCGACCCACAGTCCCTGGCAGTCGAAGCCGTTCTGATGGCGCAGCTCGTGGCCGGTCATCGCGAAGTAGCGCTGGAAGAGGTCCTTGTAGGTCCGCCCCCAGGCGTGGTGGACGCCCATCGGATTGTTGGCCGTGATCGGGCCGTCCAGAAACGACCAGGTAGGCTTGCCCCGGTTCTTCTCGCGCAGCTTCTCGAAGCAGCGCTCGCGCTCCCAGAAGGCGAGGATCTCCTGCTCGAGGTTCGAAAAATCTACGGTAGACAGAAAGAGACTCCTTGGCGGCCCGCGGCGGCGGTCCGGCCGAGTAGTTTAGCCTGCTATCCCGCCGAGGTTGGCACCTTCCTTGCGGTCTTTTTTATGGGGAGCGTAGGAGATGACAATGGCACACCCTTCGTCTGACGATCGGCACCCCTCGGAGCGGCGACCCGAGACGCGAGCAGCCGGTCGAAAAACGAACGGGCGACAGGCCGAGCTGAGCGTCGTCACCGAGGTCGACCTGACCACCCACTCCCTGCCGATCAGCCGCGTGCGCTGGCGGCCACGGGGCTCCCGCCCGACCGACTGACCCGGATCGTCGGTCCGGCTGACACTCGTCGACCGATCCCGGTCCCCAGCCCGCCCGATGGGGTGGGCCGCAGCGAGGTGTAGGTAGACTCCGACCTCCGCGCGCAGGAGCGCGTCGAGAGGAGGAGCCATGATCGTCCGCGAGCACTTCCCGTCCGACCTCTTTTCCGGCAAGACCGTCTTCGTCACCGGTGGCGGTAGCGGCATCAACCTGGGCGTCGCCCGCAACTTCGCCGCCCTGGGCGCCGATGTCGGCATCTGCGGACGGACCGAATCGAGGCTCGAGAGCGCCCGCAGCGAGCTCGAGGAGCTCGGGGCGAGCGTCTCGACGACGGTCGCCGACGTGCGCGACTACGACGCGCTCGTGGACGCCTTCGACAACGCGCGCGAGGCGCTCGGGCCGATCGACGTCCTGGTCTGTGGCGCGGCCGGCAACTTCCTGGCACCGGCGGAGGAGATGAGCGCCAACGGTTTCAAGGCGGTGGTCGACATCGATCTGCTCGGCTCGTTCAACGCCGCCCGGGCGGCGTTCGAGCAGCTTCGCGAGACCCGGGGTTGTCTCCTCTTCATCTCGGCCGGCCAGGCCTCGGTGCCGCACATCGCGCAGGCCCACTGTGGCGCGGCCAAGGCGGGGGTCGACAACCTGATGCGCAACCTGGCGCTGGAGTGGGGTCGCTACGGCATCCGATCCAACGGCATCGTGCCCGGTCCGATCGAAGGTACCGAGGGGATGAAACGGCTCGGTCCAGACGACCCCGAGGCGCGGGCCAGATTCACTTCGGCGATCCCGCTCGCCCGCTACGGCACCGTGGACGACATCGGCCAGGCGGCGGTCTTCCTGGCCTCACCGCTCGCCGCCTATGTGACCGGCGCCCTGCTGGTGGTCGACGGCGGCACCTATCTGCCGGGCTCAGGTCTGCTCGCCCATCGCGTGCAGAGGGCGATGGCCGCCGCCGGCGGCGACGAGTAGGGATCGAGCTGGCGCCGGCCGCCGAGGTCGAGAGTAGCGTCGCGCGCTGTGGAATGAGCCATTCCGGGGTCGCCGGCCCCGCTGCTAGCGTGGAACGGTGGAGCGATGCGCGGTCCTGGCGGTGCTCCTGGTGGCGGCGCCGCTCGCGGCCAAGGGCCCCAGGCTCAACCACCAGGTCCATCCGGTGGCATCGCCGATCCTCGCCCGCTACGACTTCGAGGAGAGCACGCCTTCCGGTCCGGACACGTTCTGGGTGCGCGAGTCGGGCGACGGCGAAGTGGCCCTCAGCCGGGCGTTCCGGGTGAGCGGTGAGCGCTCGCTCCACATCTCCGAGGTTCCGGGCAACCGCGACTTCGCCGAGTTCCTGGCCTACTTCCGCGACACGCGCGAGGGTGCGGTCTTCATCCAGTTCTACCTCCTGCTGACCGATCCCGGGCAGCGCTTCAATTTCGGCCTGGCGGGGGAGAAGTGGTTCCTGAGCCTGGAGCGGCACGGCCAGGCGATCTGGCTGCAGACCGACGATGGCTACCTGCGTCATCGAACCGCGGACGGCTGGCAGGATCTGTTCGCGCCGACGCCCTTCTCGTGGTACTTCGTGGACATCGTCTACCACGTCGATCTGGGCAGGTACGACCTGGCGATCTACGAGGAGAGCGGCCGGGACGCCCTGGTCGACCTGCGCAAGATCGGCAGCATGAACGGCCACCCCGGATCGGCGGTCAAGTTCTTCTCGCTGATCGGCGATCTCGAGGACGCCGGCCGCTTCGACTTCTTCGTCGACGACCTGACCATCGCGACCGATCCGGAGGTCCTGCAGGAGCCGTTCGTCGCTCCCGGTCGGCGGCGCTACTTCGTCGACTCACTCGCGGTCGGTCGCCTGGAGCCGCGCTCCGAGTGGCAACGCGACCTCCTGTTCCAGTGGGCTCGTGAGACCCTCGAGGATCCCGAGTGGGAGCCGAGCAAGCGGGCGCTCGATCGCCTGGAGAAGGCCGGCGATCAAGCGTTCCGGGCCGGCGAGCTGCGCCTTGCGCGCCGCGTCTACGAGCGGCTGCGCACGAGCCCCGATCGGGCCGGCAGGGCTCTCCTGAAGCTCGCCGACGTGCTCTATCTGGAACACGACTTCGAGGGCGAGCGCAGCCTGCGCGAGAGCATCTACGGACGACTCGAGCCCGAGGAGTACCGCTAGTCCACTACTGGGCCGGGATCGGGGGCGGGCCGTCCGGGATGTACCCCTTGTAGGTGAAGCCCTCGGTCTCTTCCTCGAACTCACTGCGGATCGCGGCGCGCGCCTCTTCGTCCTCGAACAGATCTACCATCGTCACCGCCAACGCCTTGGCCGCGTAGAGCATCCCCTTGTGGCCGATCGACATACCGCCCGAGGCGACCACTGGCCAGGCGTGCCAGGGTGCCCTGTACGGCGACGTCGTGACCGACAGGTGGAGCGTCGGCACCACCCAGCTGACGTCCGCGACGTCGGTCGAGCCGCCCTCCGGTGGGCCGGGGTTCTCTTCGAACGGTTCGAGCTCGCTCTTGAGGCCGACCTCCTCGACCCCGGTGGCGCGCTGGATCGCCTTGGCGAACTCCTGCTCCTGGTCGGTGAACTCGAGGGGCCCGAGCGCGGTCATGTTGTTGTGCAACAGGCGCGCTCCGGTCATGTTGGGGAGCATCTCGTAGTCTCCCGACTGCACTCGTAGCTCGCCCTCGACGCCGGCAGCGAGGGCCGCGCCGGCGGTGATCTGCCGCGCGCGCTCGAGCAGCTGATCGACGCTCTGATGCTTGCTGTCGCGCAGCCAGCACCAGAGCTTGGCGCGCTCGGGGATCACGTTGGGAACGTCGCCCCCTTCCTGGATGACGTAGTGCATGCGCACCGAGGGGCGGACGTGCTCGCGCATCTGATTGAGCGCGAAGGTGAACAGCTCGAGCGCGTCGAGGGCGCTGCGGCCGTTCCAGGGATCGCTGGCGGCGTGCGCCGACTGGCCGCGGAACTCGACCACGAAGTCGACCAGTGCCTGGCTCGACCTGGTGTCGGCGCTGTTCTCGTAGCTCGGGTGCCAGGCGAGCGCGATGTCGACGTCGTCGAACAAGCCCTCACGCACCATGTAGAGCTTGCCGCCGACCGACTCTTCCGCGGGCGTGCCGTAGAAGCGGATGGTGCCGGTGAGCTCGCCCGCCTCGATCAGCTCCTTGATGGCGATCGCGGCGCCCAGGCTGGCAGCGCCGAAGAGGTTGTGCCCACAGCCGTGGCCACCCGCCCCCTCTTCATAGGACTCTTTGGTCGGCTGCGCCTTCTGGGAGATCCCCGGGAGCGCGTCGTACTCGCCCATCACTCCGATGATCGGCCTGCCGCTGCCGTAGGTCGCGACGAACGCGGTCGGCAGGCTGGCGATCCCACGCTCGACCGTGAACCCGAGTGACTCCGCGTGGTCGGCCAGCACCCGTGCCGACCTGGTCTCACGCAGGGCGGTTTCGGCGAACCGCCAGATCTGATCGCTCAGGTCGATCAGCTCCGTGGCGTGCGCCTCGATCGAAGCGATCGCGGCTTCCTGGGTCGCGGTGAGCTCGGCGGCCGAAAGCGGCGGCATCAGCAGCGACAGGACGGATGCGACGCAGAGCACTCGATACATGGGGCCTCCTCTCGATCCACCGACGGGCGGACCGGGCGGATTCTACTCTTGCACGCCGAGGATGCGGACCTCGTACTCGTCGATGACGTCCGGCCAGTAGGCGATCCGGCCCTGGAGCTTGAGCTTCCAGGTGACGGCGTCGTCGCCCTCGGTCGTCGGCTCGATGTCGTCCGGGACCCGGATGCTCACCGACCCAAACTCGAGCGGCAGGCCGGCCGGGCGGTCGAGGACCTCGACGGTGCGGAAGCTCTCGGAACGCGAGCGGGTCTCGTTGCCGCGCGACTTCCGCTCGGTGCGGGTCCCTTCGAGCCAGATTTTCAGATTCTGGATCCGGCTCGAGGCGCCGCGGAACGACCAGTCGAGCTGCGCGCTCTCGCCGGCCTGCAGGACCCCGGGGCTCAGGTGGATGCGCGGCCGCGGATTGACCAGAGCCAGGATGGAATACGGGACACCGGTCAAGAGCAGCAGCCCGATCAGGACGAACGGGGTCAGGAAGATGGCGAGGAACCAGTCGGTGTTACCGGTCCACCAGCCGTCGACCAGATGCCAGAGGAAGATCGAGACGATGCCGTTCCAGAAGAGTGCCACCATGAGAGCCAGGACGACCTTGGTGAGTGGACCGAAGCGCGGCTCGAGCGTGATCGGCCCGGTCTGGATGCCGGCGGCAGCGAGGGCCTGAGGCGGCGGCTGCCAGCTCGGTCGCTCGGCGTCGCGGCGGGCGCCCCAGCCGACTTGAAAGGCGAACCAGAGGCCGCCGGCGCCGATCAGCCCGAACAGGAGCGGTATCAGTCCGAACAGGTAGTCGGCGCTGAAGCCGCGGTGGATCACCGCTTCGAACGGATCGTCCGGATCGACGTAGCACTCCGTCTGGCTGCCGGCCGGGATCCTGGCGGCCGCTTCGGCCTTGCCCTCATAGCCGCTCGACGAGCCGCCCATGAACTGGTACCGGTTCGAGGTGTAGTCCTGGCCTGCGAATCGGTAGCGGTAGAGAGCCTCGACGCTGTACGTCGTGCTGTCGTCGCCGGCATGGGACTCGACTCCGCTCGAGATGATCTCGCACGGTACCGGCGTCCAGAACCGCGCCTCGGCCACCTGGAGGGCGGGCCAGACGAAGAACGGGATGAACATGCCGAAGCCGAAGAGGAAGAAGGCCCCAAAGAGGATCAGCATCCCGACGGCGACCTTGATCGGACCGCCGGCGGCCTTGGCCTTGCCGAGGCTGCTACTGGGGGTCCCGGCCGGCTGCGCCGCGCTCGTGCCCTCACGACCGTGCACCATGTAGAGCGAACCCCCGCCGATCGCTACGAACATTAGAGGTATGAAGATCAAGAAGCCCCGCCAGAGATTCGCCCGCTTCAGATACGCGTTCCACGGCTTGTCGGCGTCGACGTAGCAAGGCACGGTCTCGCCGACTGCATAGCGCGCGGCGAGGCGATGGGCGTCCGAGGCGCTGCTCGATCCGGTGTAGCTGTGCCGGTAGAGATCGCCGGTGAAATGCTCGCCGCGGAGGTGGTAGCGGTAGCTGACCATGAACTCGAACTCGCCGAGCTCGTTCTGCTCCACAGCCGACGACTCGATCGTGCAGGTCGACTCCTCCCAGAAGTAGGTCGAGACGCCCTGCAGCCAATCGATGACGATCACCACAGCGACGAATCCGCCGATCGCCGTGAACAGCCCGAGAAAGATCGTCGCCATCCAGGGACGGCGTCTCGGGGCCTCCGGCTCCGACCGGCCGGCTAAGTCCTGACTCCCGAATTGCATGAGCGAGGGATGCGATTGTACCGGGTGTGTCGGAACCGGATATGGTCGCGGCGATCATGAGCCGGCGGGTCCTCGAAGCCGTCCGTACCCTGCTTACCGACAGTGGCGTCCCGTTCGAGGAGCTCGAGCATGCGGAGGTCCGAACCTCGGAGGAAGCCGCCGCCGCTCGCGGCTGGCCGCTCGAGCGGGGCGCCAAAGCGTTGGTGTTCAAGGTCGACGGGAGGTTCGGTGTCTACGTCATGAGCGGGAGCCGGAGCATGCAGTCGCGCCTGGTGCGCCACCACCTGAAGGCACGGCGAACGCGCTTCGCGACCCCGGAGGAGCTGGCCGAGCTGACCGGTGTCGAGCCGGGTGCGGTACCACCGTTCGGCCGTCCGATCTTCGACCTGCCGCTCTACGCCGATCCCTCGGTGCTCGAACAGCAGAAGATCGGCTTCACCGCCGGCGTGCGGACATTGTCGATCCTGATGGCGAGCGCCGACTGGCGGGCCGTGGCCCGACCCGAGGTCTTCACGTTTACGCGCAAGGAGAATCGATGACGCAGAAGGTGAGAATCGCGGAGAAGCTCGCGCTCTTCGACGAGCAGTGGTCGCCCAAGGTGATCGGCGAGCTCAACGGCCAGCTGGTCAAGGTCGTGAAATGCCGCGGAGAGTATCCGTGGCATTTCCACGCCGACGAGGACGAGCTCTTCCTGGTGGTCAAGGGGAAGTTGTTTATCCGCTTTCGAGACAGCGTAGTGGAGTTGGGCGAGGGAGATCTCTGCATTGTCCCGCGTGGAGTGGAGCACAGCCCCCAAGCGGTCGAAGAAGCCCATGTCGTGCTCTTCGAGCCGGCGGCGACCCGGAACACCGGCAACGTCGACCACGACTACACCATCGAGGCCGAGGATCTGGACCGTATCTGACCTTTGGTCCGCGCTCAGGCCGGCTCGGCCAGCTCGAGCACCGCGGCCCGGAGGCGGGCGTGCCGGTCGAAGCGGGCCACGAACTCCGATTCGCGCCGCGAGCCCTTGGCGCGCACGACAGCCGCGAGAGCCCGTTTGTCGTTCGAGCCCCAACCCTCGACGCCGGGCAGGATCCGCACCAGTGGGCTCCAGCGCTCCCACGCCTGGCGCTCGGCGGTCGAGAAACCGCGCAGCGAATCGAGCTCGAGGAGCTTCATCGCCTCGTGCGAGCAGCTGCGGATCGCCTTCTCCCGGTCGGCACCGAACCGCTCCGCGAGGTAGTCCGAGATCCGTAGCCCGATCGCTCCGAGCGCCAGCTGTCCGATCACGTCAGACCGCGGCCGCCGGCGGGGCGGATGGAGGAACATGTACTCGGACGACAGCGCATCGAGCGTCCTGAGACTCGATCGATAGCTGCGGTCGGCGCGAATCTTGCGCAGCTCTTCCTTGACCAGCGCCTTCACGGTCGGGTCGTGGGGCCGGAAGCCGAGCTTGTAGTAGAACCACCACGCCCCGGAGCGCAGCCCCTCGGCGTTGCCGTGTCCGAGCTGGTACGGATCGATGGCGAAGGTGTCGGCGCCGAAGAGGCGCCGGCCGACGGCCAGAACGCGCGCGAAAATGTGCGCTGCCTCGCACCCTCGGAACGTGTCGAAGACGTTGAACGCGATCTCGCTCGATCCGAAGAGCGAGTTCACCAGCGCGTAGCCGATCGGCACGCCGTTCTTGAGCATCAGGAGGGTGTAGCGCGCCTCGAGCAGCAGGCGGTGCTCGGGCTTGGCGCCCATCAGGGCGAACTCGATACCGCCGTTGAAGCGAATCATCCGGATGTCGTTCTCGTCCGCCTGCGTGAAGCCGTCGAGGTCGCGGCTGCGGGTGACCATCCCTTCGCGTGCTCGATCGATCAGTGCCTGCGCCTCCTGGAGCCAGACGTTGCGGACCTGGGGCCGGAGGCGCGGCACGAGGCCGTGCAGCTTCGGACGTCCGCGCGCTAGCGGCGTCCGCTGGGCGACCATCTTGGGGACCGGATGCTTGGCGCGCGTCCGGCTGGGAGAGTCGACCCCGGGCGCGAGCCGTAGCGGTGGGTCGAGGCGCTCATACGTCCGCTCGCGGACGGCGGGTGCGGCATCGAAGCTCTCGAAGCGCCGGATCAGGAACGCCGCGTCGGTCTCGTCCGTTCGCTTGAGCGCGGTCAGCCACTCGCGGGGCGTCCGATCGACCATGTCGAGGGCGACGCTCTCGGAGTAGGGGAGGAGCAGGTCGAGCATCCCGATCAGCTCGTCCCGATTCTCGAAGTCCGGCCAGGTAATGGTCAGCTGATCGGGCCAGTGCCGCGCCAGCCAGCGCGCGGTGACCCAGTAGAACGGGTAGTAGATGTCGGTGCCGGTGATCCCCGAGTCGACCAGCTGGTGACGGAACTTGCGCAGGTCGGCGCGCTCCGAGAAGCTCTCGAGCATCGACTCGACCTGCCGCAGGACCGAGCGGCTGTCAGGATAGGCCCGCAGAAAGCAGAGCACCTCGTGGAGGCGATAGACCTGCCGCGCCGTGGCCAGCCGCGCCTCGGCGAGCGCCTCGAGCAGCTCCATGCGCCGCTCGCCCATGCCGCGACCGTATTCGAGACGGATCTGTTCGAGCTCCCGGAGCAGAGTCGAGGCGGCAGGCACGTAGGAAGAGTCTAGCCGATCACCCCAAGTGTAAGGTCTTGCTGCCGGCCGAGACTGTAGGGAAAGCGGCCCGGTCGGCCGCGACATCGAGATCAGCAGGAGGAGGGCCGATGATCGAAGTGGTGGATCTGCGGAAAGTGTTCCGCGACAAGCAGGAGGGGGACGTGCGGGCCGTCGACGGCGTCTCGTTCCAGAGCCAGACGGGCGAGGTGTTCGGTCTGCTCGGACCCAACGGTGCCGGCAAGACCACCACCCTGCGCATCCTGTCGACCGCACTCAAGCCGAGCTCCGGCACCATCCTGGTCGATGGCATCGACGTCGCCGAGCGGCCGGGGGAGGTTCGGCGCCGGATCGGGTTTCTCTCCGGCTCGACCGCCCTCTACCCGAGACTGACTCCGCGTGAGATCGTCACCTACTTCGCGCGCCTCTACGGACTCGACGACGAGACCATCGAAGAGCGAACGGAGGAGCTGTTCACCCGTCTCGGGATGCTCGACTTCGCCGATCGCAAGACCGACACCCTGTCGACCGGTCAGAAGCAGAAGGCCTCGATCGCGCGCACCGTCATTCACGACCCTCCGATCGTGGTCTTCGACGAGCCGACCTCCGGGCTCGACGTGATGACCTCGCGCGAGATCATCAAGCTCGTTCGACAGTGCCGGGAGGAGGGCAAGTGCGTCGTCTTCTCGACCCACCACATGGGGGAGGCCGAGCGCCTCTGTGACCGGATAGCGGTCATCCACCGAGGCCGGATCTTCGCCGACGGCACGCCGGCCGAGCTGATGGCGGGCACCAACTCGGACGACCTCGAGTCGGCGTTCCTGAGACTGATCGGGGAGGCGGCATGAGCTGGCGCAACATCTCGATCATCTTCAGGAAGGAGCTGGTCGATCTCCTGCGCGACCGCAAGACCCTCATCTTCATGGTGCTGCTGCCGGTCCTGGTCATCCCGGGGATGATGTGGATCATGAACCGCTTCGTCGAGAGCGGGGTCAAGAGGCTGACCGAGGAGTCGTCGATCATCGCCGTCGTCGGTGGCGACAACGCGCCCGCCTTCATCGAGCTGCTCGATCGGCTCGCCGACCTCGGCAGCGACCCGGGTGCGCTCGCGGGTATCGACGAGCCGCTGCTGACCGACGGGCTGAATCACATGCTGACCGCGGACGAGCTGCTCGACGCCATGTTGTTGTCCGGAGCGATCGAAGGGATCGGCGAGGAGGAGCAGGACCGCCTCGGGTCGGCCAGGTTTCTCGAGACCGTCGCCTACGAGCCGGACGGCGCCGCGCTCGCCACCGCGTTCGGCGACGGATCGACGGACTTCCTGCGCGATGCGCGCACCCTGCGTCTGGCGACCTCGGCCCGGAGCCTCAGGTCCCTGGACGACGTCGACACGCTGGCGCTCTTCCGACGCGATGCGACGCTGGTGGCCGATCGCCAGCGGCTCGAGGGGATGAGCGCGGCCGAGCGCGGAGAGGTCGAAGCGCAGGTGGCACTCCTCGATGCGATCGCGGCCGAGCTGAGCGTGGCGGCCCAGGAAGGCCGCTACCATGCCATCCTGGTCGTCCACGACGGCTTCCTCGAGCGGCTGAGGGCCGACGGCACCGCGCACTACAGCCTGCTCTACGACGAGGCACGCGAGAAGTCGGCCGCGGCGCGACAGAAGGTCGATCGCTTCTTGGAGCGGCTCGGTGAGGGGGTGGTGCGGGCGCGGGTCGAGAACCGGGCTCTCGAGCGCGGCCTGCTCGACCCGTTCGCCGGCGCGGAGCTGAATCTGGGCCGGGGGCGCAACCTGCTGGCGATCCTGCTCCCCTACATGGTCCTGCTGATGTGCTTCCTCGGTGCCATCTACCCGGCGATCGATCTCGGGGCGGGCGAGAAAGAGCGTGGCACGCTCGAGACCCTGTTGGTCACGCCCGCCGAGAGGCTCGAGTTCGTGCTCGGCAAGTTCGGCATGATCACCCTGGCCGCGATGGTAGCGACCCTCCTGAGCGTCGGTAGCCTGGTGGTCTCGGCGCGGCTCGGGCTGCTCTCGGCGCCGGGCATGCTGGGCGGCATCGAATACGATCCGACGGCGATCGCGGTCTCGCTGATCCTGATGGTGCCGGTGGCAGCGCTCTTTGCCGCCGTCCTGCTGGCGACCTCAATCTACGCCAAGAGCTTCAAGGAGGCGCAGAGTTACTCGACGCCGATCAACATGGCGATCCTGTTGCCGGCGCTGGTCTCGTTCGTACCGGGTATCGAGTTGACGATCCCCCTCTCTTTCGTGCCGCTGGTCAACGTCAGCCTGGCGTTGAAAGAGGCCTGGGCGGGGATCTTCAAGTGGGACTGCCTGGCCGTCATCCTGGCCTCGTCCGCGGTCTACGCCGGGGCGGCGCTCCTCTTCTGCAGCAAGTGGTTCCAGCGCGAAGAAGTGTTGTTCCGGACGTGACCGGCCGAGCACGCGGGGCTCAGCTCAGAGGGAGTCGCAGGACGCGCGCGGCGTAGTCGATGCCGGCTGGGGTCCGGGAGCCGTGCCAGGAGAGATACTCGCCGTCGGCGAAGCGGAAGCGGGCGCGCGGCAAGCCGGTCAGGTCGGCCAGCTGGTCGATGTGGGTCTCGGTGAACGGGAACGGCTCGGTGCACAGGAGGACGAGGTCCGGATCGCCGGCGGTCAGCTCGTCGGGCCTGATCTCGGGGTAGCGCTCGGGCCGGTCGGCGAAAATGTTGACGCCACCGGCGAGTGACAGCAACGCGTGGGCGAAGGTGTCGCCGTTGACCGTCATCCACGGCCGGCGCCAGATCAGGTAGGCGAAACGCACAGCGGGCCGGTCGGCGGCCGTCTTCTGCACCCGCTCCGCCCGGACCTCGATGTCGACAGCGATGCGCTCCGCAGCGTCGACGCGCTCGAGAGCGAGCCCGATCGACCGCACCATCTCGGCGGTCTCCTCGATCGTGCGCGGCATGGTCACGTGGCAGCGCAACCCCGCCGCTTCGAGCGCCTGGCCATCTTCGAGTCGGTTCTCCTCGCGGTTCATGAGGACGAGGTCGGGCCCGAGCTCCACGACTCGCGCCACGTCCGGATCCTTCGTCCCGCCTACCTTCTCGATCGCTCCGACGCCGTCGGCCGGATGCACGCACCAGCGGGTCACTCCGACCAGGTCGTCGCCGCGACCGAGGTCGAAGACCAGCTCGGTCAGGCTCGGACAGAGGGAGACGAGACGCACCAGCCAGAGTCTACCGGGCGGGCTCGACCGGTCGCGTCGGCGGAGGGCGGCAAAAGAGTGGTGCGCCGCTTCTTTCCGCGAGCTACCGCTTCCTCTCGAGAGCGCGCGCCCTCGACCGGGTGGAACACTGGGCCGGTTGGTCCGCCATAGTCGTCGCAAAAGTTGACGCGAAAGGACTTGTGTCGGATTCCTCCCCTTGGCAGGAGAGTCCGGACATATTGCCGGATGTCGATGTGGTGATGGCCTCGCTCTTGCTCCATTAGAAAGGCGAGATCTGCGAAATCGCCAGAAACGGCTTGGAGAATCGCACCGATGAGAACCACACTACGACATCTCGTAACCCTGCTGGGGCTGCTACTGATCCTGGTCTGTGGGCCGGGAACGGCAGCCACCGACGGCTCCAGCGCGGCCGAGCCGTCGACCGCCGCGGCTCAGGCGACCGAGAGCGTAATCGTGCGGGGCACCGACTTCGAGACGGTCAAGCGTCTCGTTCTGGCGGCAGGTGGCAAGGTGACGCACGAGCTGCGAATCATCAAAGCCGTCGGCGCCGAGCTCACCGCCGAGCAGATCGAGGAGCTCTCGGCCGCCGAGGAGGTCGTCGCTATCTCGCAAGACCGCAAGCTCGCGACCTCGAGCGCTAGCACGAGCTTCACCCTACGCGACGAGTTCAACTCGCTCGGCTTCCACAACGACGACGGCTCGGCCAGCTGGAGCGGTAGCTGGCAGGAGATCGGCGAATCCAGCGGCCCGGGGACAGGGGACATCGAGGTCGAGGATCTCGACGACAACTTCCGCTGCATCGGCACCGGGTGCCTGATCGTCGAGGCCGACGATCACCTGCCGCGCGCAGTTGTGCGTGAGGCCGATCTGAGCGCCGCGACCATAGCGAGCCTGAGCTTCGGCTATGGGCACGACGACTGGGGCGGCACCGTCGAGCTCCGGGTATCGCCCGACGGCGGCGCCAACTGGACGACCCTGCACACCTTCGAGTTCGACACGGAAGTGCTGGGCGCCAGCCTGACCTTCGATCTGACGCCCCACATGAGCCACCAAACCCAGATCGGCTTCTTCGTCACCGATCTCGACGATGGCGAGATCGGCGTCGACAACGTCGAGATCGAGTTCTTCGTGCCGTCCAGCTACGGCGGCGACGATCTCTGGATGGCCCGCGACGCCTTCGAGACCGAATCGTTCGCCAACAACGACGGCACGATCGACTGGTCGGGCCCGTGGACCGAGATCGGCGAGCACGACGGTCCCGACGACAACGACATCAAGATCAAGGAGTATCTGGGCAGGCAGGTCCTTCGTATCCGCGACGACGACAAGGGGGCGCAGCGCGCGGTCGACCTCTCGGGAACGACCTACGCGATGCTCTCCTTCGACTATGCCCGCGCCGAGCTCGACGAAGAATCGGACTGGGTCGCGGTACTGATCTCGGCCGACGGTGGCGAGACCTGGACCGAGCTCAAGCGCTTCGAGGGACCGGCGCACGACCCGACGTTCCAGAGCTTCAGCTACAACGTCTCGAGCTACACCTCGAGCCAGACCGTCGTCCGCTTCCTCGGCTCGCCCGACCTCTCTAGCGACGAGAAGGTCTACATCGCCAATCTGCAGATCGGCGGCGTCGAGGCGGTAACCGAGGGGAGCGGCGATCCCAACCAGGTCGCTCCCTATGTGGGCTACCCGGAGATCGTCGGAGCGGACCTGCTCCACTCCCAGGGGATCACCGGCAAGGGCGTCGGTGTTGCGGTGATCGACACCGGTCTCTGGTCGTGGCGGTCACTGGTGCGGGACAGGAACGGCGGCAACCGCCTGCTCGCCCGCTACGACGCGATCCGCGACCAGCTGCATCAGGGGAGAGACGGTCACGGCCACGGCACCCACGTCTCGAGCGTGATCGTCGACAGCGAGCAGCCTCCCGGCTACGGTGGCAGCTCGAACAGCATCGCGCCGGACGCCGACCTGATCTCGATCAAGGCGTTCGACGACTACGGCCAGGGCTCCTACGCGAACGTTATCCGAGCCATCGACTGGGCCGTGACCCACAAGGACGTCTACAACATCCGGGTCATGAACCTCTCGTTCAGTGCCGTCCCGCAATCCCACTACTGGGACGATCCGCTGAACCTGGCGGTGATGGCCGCCTGGGACGAAGGGATCGTGGTCGTGGCGTCGGCGGGGAACACCGGCCCCGACCCGATGTCGATCGGCGTACCCGGCAACGTCCCGTACGTCATCACCGTGGGCGCGATGTCGGACGGCGTGACGCCGGACAACTTCACCGACGACTATCTGACCTCGTTCTCGTCGGCCGGTCCGACCGTCGAGGGGTTCGTCAAGCCCGAGATCGTGGCCCCGGGCGGCCACATGCTGGCGGTCGTCGACCTGCTGAGTGTCCTGCCGAGCCAGCACCCCGAGTGGATCTACGGCGGCTACTTCTACATGTCCGGCACTTCCCAGGCCGCGGCGGTCGTGAGCGGTGTGGTCGCTCTGATGCTCGACGCCGACCCGAGCCTGGATCCGGACCGGGTCAAGTGCCGCCTGATGGCATCCGCCCGCCCGGCGATCGACGAGGGCGGCGAGCTCGCCTACTCGATCTTCCAGCAGGGGGCCGGCATGGCCCACGCCGCGGGCGCCGTGGCGAGTTCGGCGGGCAACTGCGCCAACCAGGGCATGGACGTCAGTAAGGATCTCAGAGGCGACGAGCACTACCGGGGCAGGGCGAATCGTGACGCCGCTGGCAACTACTACATCGAGGGCGTCTCGGGCTTCATCTGGAACGACGGCTTCATCTGGAGCGACGGTTTCATCTGGAGCGACGCCTTCATCTGGAACAACGGTTTCATCTGGAGCGACGCCTTCATCTGGAACAACGGTTTCATCTGGAGCGACTCGTACACCTGGAGCGACAGCTTCATCTGGAGCGACACGCTCAGCGAGTCGATGTCGATCAATCACTGGGTAGAGCAGGAGTAGTCGGACGTCTATACTCGCTCGGCATTGGCGAGTGACGAGCGAACGCCCATCCTGCGACTGCGCGCGGACGAAGTCGCGTCGGCAGCGATGGCGGTGGGAGATCCGCGCCGCGCCGAGCAGGCGGCGTCGCTGCTGACCGACGCCGAGCTCGTAGCCACGAACCGCGAGTACGCGACCTATACCGGCACCCTCGAAGGCCGGTGCCTGACCGTCTGCTCGCACGGTGTCGGCAGTGCCGGTGCCGGCGTCTGCTTCGAGGAGCTGGCGCGCGCGGGAGTAACCACGATCGTGCGCGCCGGCTCGTGCGGCGCCCTTCGAGACGAGATCGCCGATGGCGATCTGATCGTTGCCACCGCGGCGGTTCGGGATGAAGGGCTGACGCCGCGACTGGTAGCGACCGGCTTTCCGGCGGTCGCCGACTTCGATCTGACCCACGCGCTGCTCGGTGCCAGCGCCGCTGACGGCACCCGTGTTCACAGCGGCATCGTCCTGACCTCCGACCTGTTCTACCCGTCGCGAGTGCTGGGTCAGGACTTCACCCCGTGGCAGGAGAGCGGCGTGCTGGCGGTCGAGATGGAGTTGAGCGCGCTGTTCGTGGTCGCCGCGCTGCACGGCGTCCGGGCCGGCGGCATTCTGACGGCCGACGGCAATCCGAGCCGAGCGGCCGAGGACATGAGTGAGTACGACCCCTACCGTCCGGTAGTCAAGAAGGGCGTCGACCGGATGCTGCAGCTGGCGCTGCGGGTGCTGGCCGACCAGACGCCGGAGGCGGCGTGATGATCGGCCGCGACAGTGTGCGCCTGCTGCTGCTCGCCCTGCTGACGGCAGGCTGCTCGAGCGAAGTGCCGGTAGCCGAGGACACCGAGGAGCAGCGCCTCGAGTTCGTCTTCATCTCGCCCGATCCGCTGGGGGTGAACCCGTTCCTGACCATGGGCCAGATCGGTATCGAAGCCGCGGCCGAGCGTTTCGGCGCCTCCTCCCAGGTGCTCGAGAGCGAGGATCCGATGACCCGCGAGGAGAATCTGCGCGCGGCGATCTCGGACGGGGCGGATCTGATCGTGCTGCTCGGCTTCGAGTTCAACGATCTCCTCTCCCAGGTGGCGGCCGAAGCGAGCGAGATCGAGTTCCTGATGGTCGATCAGTGCATCGACGAGCCGCCGCCCAACGTGCACTGCGCGCTCTTTCGAGAGTTCGACGGCTCGTTCCTGATCGGTGCCGCGGCCGGGATGCTGAGCGAGACCGGCAAGCTCGGCGCGATCGGCGTCGCCGACATCCCGTTCCTCCATCGCTATACCGACGGCTTCGAGGCGGGCGTCCGCCACGTGCGGCCGGACGCCGAGGTCTCGATCCGCTGGGTCGGCGGCGAGAGTCCGTTCGCCGATCCGGTGCGGGCCAAGGAGCAGGCACTGGCGCTGGCTGCCGACGGAGTCGACTACATCTATAGCGCTGCCGCGGCCGGCAACCTCGGCGTGTTCGAAGCGGCGACGGAGACCGGCTTCTTCGCTTTCGGCATCGACGTCGATCAGTGCCCGGTGGCTCCGGGGAGGATCGTCGACAACATGATGAAGCGGGTAGATCGCGTGATCGTCGAAGCCGCGGCGGCGATTATCGACGGCAGCGCCGAGACGATGATGGTCTACGGCATCGGCAACGGCGGTATCGGGCTCACCGCGCTCGACGACCAGCCGCCGGCCGACAGCGACTGTCTGATTCTCGAGCACCCGGAGGTGATCGATCGACTGCGCGAGCTGGCGCGCGGCGTCGAGGCGGGCGAGATCGGCATCGAAGATCCAATGGGCATCCTCTAGGCCTCGGCGGTGAGCCAGCACCCTCCGACCGCGGCGTTCGAGCTCCAGGGGATCACCAAGCGGTTCGGCGAGGTCGTCGCCAACGACGCGGTCGACCTGTCGGTCGACGCCGGCGAGATCCACGGGCTGATCGGCGAGAACGGGGCCGGCAAGACGACCCTGATGGGGGTCCTCTACGGGATCCACCGGCCCGACGCCGGCGAGATCCGCGTCGCCGGCCGTCGCCGCCGCTTCGACTCGCCGCTCGACGCCATCCATGCCGGCCTGGGCATGGTCCATCAGCACTTCATGCTCTTCGACTCGCTGACCGTCGCGGAGAACGTCGTCTTCGGAGCCGAGCCCGAGCGATACGGGCTGGTCGACCGGGCGGTAGCGGCGAAGCGGGTAGCCGAGCTGGCCGAGCGCTACGGCCTCGAGGTCGAGACCGGGGCTCTGGTCGGCGGGCTACCGGTCGGTGTGCAGCAACGGGTAGAGATCCTCAAGGCTCTCTACCGGCAGGCAGCGGTGCTGGTGCTCGACGAGCCGACCGCGGTCCTGACCCCGGGCGAGCAGGAGGGGCTGTTCAGGGTCTTGCGGAGCCTGGCGGCCGAGGGTACCGCGATCGTCTTCATCAGCCATAAGCTGCCGGAAGTCCTGACTCTCTGCGATCGCACGACGGTGCTCCGCCAGGGGCGGGTCACCGGCACCGTCGTCACCGCGCAGAGCTCGGCCGAGGAGCTGTCGCGCTTGATGGTCGGGAGGACCGTGAGCGCGCCGAAGATCGAGCCGCACGAGCCGGGCGAGACCGTCCTGAAGATCGAGTCGCTGGTCGTCTCCGGGCGCGGCCCCGACCCGGCGGTCGATCGGGTCGACCTGGCGGTCAAGGCGCGAGAGATCGTCGGCATCGCCGGTGTCGCGGGCAACGGACAGTCCGAGCTGGCCGCGGCGATCGCCGGGTTGGAGCGTCCTCGCTCGGGCCGGATTCGGCTCGGCTCGGCCGAGCTGACGTCGCTGTCGGTTCGGGAGCGCCGCGCCGCGGGGCTGGCCTGCGTTCCGGAGGATCGGGACGGAACCGGACTGGCAACCGCGGCCAGCGTCGCCGAGAACGCCCTGATGGGCTTCGAGGGTCGGCCGGAGCTGGCGCCGAGGGGCGTGCTCGACAGCGCGGCGATCGACCGCCGAGCCGGCGATCTGGTCGACCAACTCCGGATCAGGACCGCCGGCGTCAGGGCGGCGGCGGCCGACCTCTCGGGGGGCAATCGGCAGAAGCTCGTCGTCGGCCGGGAACTGGCTCACGATGCGCGTCTCCTGCTGGTCGAGCAGCCGACCCGAGGCGTCGACCTGGCCGCCATCGAGCTCATCCACCGAGCCCTGCTCGACTACAGCTCCGGCGGTGGGGCGGTCCTGCTGATCTCGGCCGAGCTGGGCGAGCTTCTGACCCTCGCGGATCGGATCCTGGTGATGCTCGGTGGGCGCATCGTCGGCGAGCTCGCTCGAGAGAGCGCCACCGAGGAGCGCCTCGGACTCCTTATGGCGGGCGGCGGGTGAGCGCTCTGCGCGAGCTACTCGGTGACCTTCGGGGGCCGCTGCTGGCGGTCGGCGCCGCGGTGCTCGTGGGCGGGGCCTTCGTCCTCGCAACCGGCCATAACCCACTTTTGGCATACGGTGCGATGCTCACCGGCGATCTCTTCGCGACACTCTCACGGGCGGCGCCGATCGTCGGCATGGGGGTGGCGACCGCGATCGCCTTCCGGGCGGGCTTCTTCAACCTCGGGGGTGAGGGACAGCTGGTGCTCGGCGGGCTGGCGGCGGCTACGGTCGCGCTCGCCCTGCCGGAGGGCGGCCTGTTCACCGTGGTGCTGTCGATCGGCGCGGCGGCGGTGGTGGGGGGGCTGTGGGCGGCCTCGGCGGCGTTCTTCGAGTTCCGATTTCGGGTTCCGCTCCTGGTCAGCACCCTGTTGCTGAACTACCCGGCCAGGCTGTTGGCGTCGTACCTGGTCAACCACCAGCTCCGAGACGTCGATTCGGGGCTCCCTCAGACCGAGCGGATCGCGGACGGCGTGCAGCTCGCTCGGTGGGGTGGAAGCGGCCGGTTGCACGCCGGCATCCTGCTCGTCCTGATCGTGGTGCTGGTGGTGGCGTTCGCGATCGCGCGGACTCGAGCCGGCTACCGCCTACGGATGACGGGACTCAATCGCCGCTTCGCTCAGGCGGGCGGCGTCGACCTGCGGCGACTCGGTACGAGCGTCATGTTCACCAGCGGCGCGGTCGCCGGTCTGGTCGGAGCGGTCCAGGTCCTGGGAGTCCACCATCGGTTCATCGACAATTCGCTGACCCAGCCGCTCTGGGCCTGGACCGGCTTGATGGTGGCGCTGCTGAGCGGCTCGCGGCCGCTCGGCGTGCTCCTGGCGGGGCTCTTCTTTGCCGCCGTTCAGACCGGGGGCTTCGCCATGGAGCGAGTGACCGAGGTGCCGCGGGAGCTGTCCCGGGTGCTGCAGGCGCTGATCATCCTGTTCGTCGCGGCCAAGGACCGTTTCCGGCTGGCGCTCGCGCGTACACGGAGAGCCGACTGATGGAGCTCCTCGGTATCTTCGATGCCACCCTGACCGGATCGCTCCTCCGGTTCGCGACCCCGATCCTGCTGGCCGCGCTCGGTGGGCTCATCTGCGAGCGCGCGGGGGTCTTCAACATCGGCCTCGAGGGGCTGATGCTCGCCGGCGCCTTCGGTGCGGTGGTCGGCAGCTACTTCGGCGGCAGTGCGCTCGCCGGTGTCGCGGCGGCGGTGCTGAGCGGAGTCGCCCTGGCGGCCCTGCTGGCGCTGTTCGCGGTTCGGCTGCGTGGCAACGAGATCGTCGTCGGCATCGCGATCAACCTGCTGGCATCTGGTCTCACCGTCTATCTGCTGCGCTCGATCTTCGGGGTCAAGGGAGCCTTTCAGGATCCTGCCCTGGTCGGCCTGTCCACCCTTCGTCTTCCGGGGATCGACGGACTGCCGCTGCTCGGACCGCTGCTCTCGGGTCACACCTCGGTGGTCTACGTCGCCCTGCTCCTCACCGTCGGGGTCCAGGTGCTCCTCTTCCGGCACGTGATCGGACTGCGGCTGCGGGGGGTCGGCGAGCACGCCGAAGCGGCGATGACCCTGGGCGTCGACGTCGGCCGGCTGCGCACCGCCGCGATCCTGGTCTCGGGCGCTCTGTGTGGACTGGCGGGCGCCCAGCTGTCGCTCGGCAACGTGACGCTCTTCGTCGAGAACATGAGCGCCGGGCGAGGCTGGATCGCGGTGGTGGCGGTGATGTTCGGGCGCGCCCACCCACTCGGTGTTTTCGCGGCCTGCCTTCTGTTCGGTCTGACAGAGTCGCTCGGCTTCCGCCTCCAGGGGCTTCAGCTCCCCTCGCAGTTGACCGAGTCGCTGCCCTACGTCGTCACGCTGGCCAGCCTGTTCGTCTTTCGCTCTAGAACGAGCAGAGGTTGACGTCGCCCGCCGCGCACTCGAGCTCGTAGGCACGGGCGAGCCACTTCAGGAGCAGCTGGCCGGTCTGCTCGGTCGAGCGGCCGAAAACGACGATTCCGTCCTCGTGCCCGCCCATGGCCAGGATCGGTCGCTCTGGCAGAACGGTCTCGCGGTAGAGACGCTGGACCTCGAGCGCCATCTCGGGAGTGCCGTAGGGGACGTGCTCCGCGGTGGTCGGGATCTGCAGCCGCCGGGCGTGGCGCCAGACGATCGGCGAGTGGGCGTGCAGGACGCAGCGAATATGCGGGCCGAGATCGTAGATCGCCCCGTGGGTCATCGACTCCGACGAGGGCTCGGTCAGGCCGTAGCTGCGGACCCAGTTGCTGCTGAAGTCGAAGCGCTCCACGACCGCGAAGTC
The DNA here is from genome assembly GCA_947259925.1 of Thermoanaerobaculia bacterium. GTDB lineage: Bacteria > Acidobacteriota > Thermoanaerobaculia > Multivoradales > JAHEKO01 > JAHEKO01. Next base: position 72,976 of record CAMYOG010000050.1, on the reverse strand, counting down.
GTCGAGCCCCAGGCATCGCTTGTCGGAGGTCTGCGTACCGGTGATCAGGAACGAGCGCCTGCCCAGACCCGCCGACGGTGGCCCCAGGCGCGCGCTGACGTTACCGTAGGCGGCACCTTCGTAGCGCTCCGGGTCACGCCCGACCAGGCCGGTGAGCGCCATGATCTCGCGCCAGGCGATCAGTCGGCAGGCGGTCTCGCCGACCCGCCGCGCCTCGAGTGCCCGCCGGGCGTGCTCGGCGCGGAACTTGATGACCCCTTCCTGCGGTACCGGAACCATCCGGCGGAGACTGTATCCGAGAAACTCCGTTACCTCCCCAGAGCGACTCGCCGCGGCTCCGTCCGGCGCTCTGGCGAGCCTCTTACACTCCGAAGTCTTCGGGCGGGACCCCGAGCAGCGCGCAGAGCTCCCGGATGTCGGCGGGGGCGAGGTTGTCGTGACGGCCGACACCGTCGCGCAGAATGCCGATCAGATCGGTCGACGCGCCAAACTCGTGCTCGACCCGCTCGACGAACTCCTCGAGCGTCGGCCCCTGCCAACGACTGCCGAGGGTGAGCCGGGTCTGCAACGGCCGATTCGGGCCGTCCTTGGCGCGGTCTCGGATACTCGATTGCGGGCTCATGGCGTTGGCGTCCCTTCGGGGCCTCCCTGACTGTTTCTACGCAAGAAACGCGCCGAAGTATGTCGATGATACGGGAATCGAGCTGTTCGGTGGCGACCGGGATCGGGTCCAAGTGGTTACAATTCAGGCACATGCGCGTCTACGTCGGCACCAGCGGCTACTCCTACAAGGAGTGGCGGGGTCCGTTCTACCCCGAGGACCTGAAGCCGCCGCAGATGCTCGAGTACTACGCCGGCCGGCTCAAGTCGGTCGAGATCAACAACACTTTCTATCGGATGCCCAGACGACAGGTACTCGAGGGGTGGGCGGCGCAGGTACCCGAGGACTTTCGCTTCGTCCTCAAGGTGACGCGGCGGATCACTCACTTCAAACGGCTGAAGCCCGAGGCCGCTGAGGAGCTGACGTACGTGGTCGAGACCAGCGCCGTGCTCGGCGATCGGCGCGGACCGATGCTCTTCCAGCTCCCCCCCTACCTCAAGAAGAACGCCGACCGCCTGCGCAACTTCCTCGGACTCCTGCCCGAGGATCTGAACGCCGCCTTCGAGTTCCGGGACCCGTCCTGGTTCGACGACGAGATCTTCGCAGCCCTCGAAGAGCATGGCGTCGCCCTGGTGATCGCCGATACCGGCGCCGACAAGGACCCGCCGCTCACCGCGACGGCGCCGTTCGGGTACCTCCGGCTGCGGCGCGAGGACTACTCCGACGCCGATCTCGAGGAGTGGGCCCGGCGGATCGGGAAGCAGGAGTGGACCGACGTCTTCGTCTTCTTCAAGCACGAGGACGAGGGAGCCGGGCCGCGGATGGCCAAGAAGTTCGAGTCGCTACTGACCGCCAGCTAGGGCGGTGTCTGCAGGTCGATCCTCTTGATCCGCTCGAGCTCTTCCTCGCGCGCCTCCAGCCGCTCGCCCAGTGCGCCTATGCTGCGCCTGAGCTCGGCGATCTCGCCAGCGAGCTGCTCGACTCGTGCCTCGCGGTCCTCGACCTCGTCGCCGGCATCCGCGGCCGCTTGCCGCAGCTCGTAGACCTCGCTCAGAAGAGCGCTGACGCGGTCATCGCGCTCAACTAGCTCGCGCTCGAGCCGCGCGCGCTCGAGGTGCAGCGAGAGCAGGAGCGACGCCTGCTGCGCCCACGCGCTCTCGGGCTCGTTCTCGATCAGCGAGGTCAGCGCCTTGTTGGCCATCTCCCAGTCGTGCAGATCGCTCTCGGGCAGGGCGTAGATGAGGCCGAGTCGGTAACGCGCCCGTGCCTTGGTAGCTCCCGAGGCGGCGCCGCTGGTCAAGTAGCCGCGATACGCGGCCTCGGCGCGAACCAGGTCGCCGGCCAGGAAGTACCGATCACCCTCGGTCAAGCTGGAAGCGCAGCCGCTGGCGACCAGCGCCAGGACCAGGACGGACGGACCGAGCGCCTTCACCAAGCCGTTCCTCCGGCCTGCGCGGCGGTCTCCGGTGCGGTGGCGGGCAGCGCGACGCAAAAGACGCTGCCACCGGGCGGGTTGTCCTCCACCCAGATCGCGCCGCGATGGGCGTTGACGATCTGGCTGCAGATCGCCAGCCCAAGCCCGACGCCTCCGGACCTTGGCCGACTCCCCTGGTGGAACTTCTCGAAGATCCTCTGTTTCTGGTCGTCGGGTACGCCCGGGCCGCGGTCGATCACCTGCAGGGAGGCGGCCTGCTCGCCGACCAACCCGACGCCGTGATCCGATGGCGCGCCCGGAGGCCGGACGCGGATCACCACCGGCGCCTCGGCCGGCGAGTGCTTGAGCGCATTGTCGACCAGGTTGCTCAACAGCTGGATGATCCGGTCGGCGTCGCACTCGGCCAGGACCGACTGGTCGTCGGCGTCGACCCAGACCGCAGAGTCGAGCTCGCGCGCCCGGGCAAGGAAGCTGTCGGCCACCTTGTTGGCCAGGTCGACCAGGTCGTTGGTCTGGAGCTCGAAGAGAACCGCCCGCTCCTCCATCCGGGCCAGATCGAGCAGCTTGGAGATCATGTCGGAGAGTCGGCGGCTGCCCTCGAGGTTGAGCTCCAGGAACTTGCGCTGCTTCTCGTTCAACGGACCTGGCAGCTCCTCGAGCAGCAACCGGTTGGTCTCGTCCATCGACACCAGAGGTGTGCGCAGCTCGTGCGAGACGTGGGACAGGAAGTCGCGCTTCAGCTGGTCGAGCTCGCCCAGCCGGGTGACCATCTCGTTGAAGCTCGTGGCGATGTCCGAGAACTCGTCGCGCCGGGAATCGTCGAGCTGGGGATACGAATAGATCCCCCGCGTCACCGATTTCGTCCCCTCCTCGAGGCGGCGCAGCGGCTCACGGATCGACCAGATGGTGAGCAGCAGGATCGGTGCGGCACAAGCGAGGGTGACCGCGACGACGATCCACGAAGCCGTGCGCGCACGGGTCGAGACATCGATCGCTTGCCCGACCTTCTGCCCGAACACCGCGCGCGTGGCGGCTGTGACCTGCGCCAGCTGGGCTCGAATGTTCTCGATCTCGTTCCTCACCGAGACCCCGAGGACGACCTCGTCCTCCGGTGCCAGCTCCGACCCCAGCACCTCCTGCGTCTCGGGCTGGACGACGAACTCGGACCAGAGGAAGCCCTCCCACAGGCGACGGAGCTCGTCGACCTCCTGGCGGACAGATTCGGAAAGTTCGAGCGCCTCGAGATTCAGGAGCTCGGTCTCGAACGAGTCTCGGAGCTCGTTCACCTTCTCGGCGTACTGCGGGTCTCGCGTGACCAGGTACTTGAGGGCCGCCGACTCGAACTGCGGCATCAGGCGCTGCTGGTCGAGTGCGCTGGTGGTCGCCTGGAGCTCGATCTGGGCGAGCCCTCGCTGGGTCTCCGCCAGCCGGCGAACCTGGGTGATGTTGTAGACCAGTACGACGATCAGGATCACCGTCAGCAGACCCGTGCTGAGACCGACCTTGCTGCTGACTCGCACCCAGTCTTCCTACTTCTCGGCGTAGGCGCGCAGCTTGTACCGGATCGTCTTGACGTCGATCCCCAGCGCCCGCGCCGCCCGCGACTTGTTGTTGTCCATCTGCTTGAGGGTCTCGAGAATCAGCATCTTCTCGGCGTCCGCGACGGTCGAGCCGGCTGGCAGCACGACCTCGCCGGTCGCCTCGTCCTTGCGGTCCCGGATGAACGGTGGCAGATGGACCTTCTCGATCCAACCTCGGCGCGCGAGGATCACCGCGCGCTCGATCACGTTGCGGAGCTCACGCACGTTGCCTGGCCAGCGGTACGAGGCCATGGCGGCGAGAGCGTCGTCGCTGATCCCTTCCACCTCGACGCGGTGCTTGGAGTTGAACTGGCGGACGAAGTGCTGGGTCAGCAGCGGCAGATCCTCGACCCGCTCCCGGAGCGGTGGCATCTCGATGGTGAAGACGCTCAGCCGGTAGAAGACGTCCTCACGGAGCTTCTCCTGCTGGACCGCTTCGTCAGGTCGACGATTGGTCGCCGCGACCACCCGAACGTCGACCTCGACGTCGCGCGGACTGCCGATTCGCCGCACCTTGCCGTCCTCCAGAACGCGGAGGAGCTTGGTTTGGACCGCCATCGGCATCTCGCTGATCTCGTCGAGAAAGAGCGTTCCACCGTCGGCCTGCTCGAAGTAGCCGGCGCGGCTGCGGAGCGCGCCGGTGAAGGCGCCCTTCTCGTGGCCGAAGAGCTCGCTTTCGGTCAGGGTCTCGGGGATGGCGGCGGTGTTGACCGCCACGAACGGTTGGTCCGCTCGGTCGCTCAAGGCGTGCATCGTCTGGGCGGCGAGCTCCTTGCCGGTGCCGCTCTCCCCGGTGATGATCGCCGACGCCTCGCTCGCGCCGAGCATCCGGAGCATCTTGTAGACGTTGCGCATCGGCTTCGAGCGGCCGACCAGCAACCCGAGCCCGGCACCATTGTCGAGCACGGACTCGAGCCGGCGACGAACTTTGCGCTGCGAGATGTCGGTACGGGCGGTCTCGAGGACCGCTTCGAGCTTGTCGTAGTCGAGCGGCTTGGTTAGGAAATCGAGGGCACCGCGCTTGAGCGCCTCGACCGCCGAGTCGACCGTTCCATGCGCGGTAATCAGGACCACCGGCCGGTGGGGCTCGCCAGTCTTGAGAATCTCGAGCAGCTCGAGTCCGGTCATGCCCGGCATCATCACGTCGGAGATGACCAGGTCGGGTCGGACGCGCTCGGTCAGCTCACGTGCTTCCTCGCCGGAGGAGGCCAGGTGGACCTCGAACCCCATCTCGCCGAGGCGCATCTCGAGCACCTCGCGCATTACCGCTTCGTCGTCGACTACCAGAATCCGTAGTGAGTCATTCACTGGGCACGTCGCCTCCCGCTCCCCCCCTTTGGTGCGAGTGGTTGGCTATCTTACTAGGAAAAAATTCCCTAGTTCTAGGGGTAAATGAAATCTTCCGAAATCGGCTGGTTTTTTCGGAAGTTCTTTGCCCTTGATGGTTTAGGCGTAGCCGGCGAAGTTGGTACCGACTTTGCGATAACAGCGCATCGGAGTACGAATGGGTTTGGAGGATCCAAAGAGATGGCGTGGAGCAAGGTTCCAGAAGAAGGTTCAAGCCAGGCCGGGGAGGGGCCGGGCCGAGTTGTGACGGGTGAGCGAGTGGCACGGCTCGGTCCCTCTCTGGTCGTTAAAGGGACGCTTGCGGGCGACGAGGACCTGCTCGTACAGGGACGGCTGGACGGGGAGATCTCCCTCCGGCAGAACCGCGTGACCATCGGCGAGAGCGGTCGAGTGAAAGCCGACGTCTACAGCAAGAGCATCTGTGTCGAAGGGGAGGTCAACGGCAACCTCTTCGGCGAGGAGGAAGTGGTCATTCGGCGCAGCGGGAAGGTGCGCGGCAACGTGACGGCTCCCCGGGTAACCCTCGAGAACGGAGCCAAGTTCAAGGGCAGCATCGACATGCAGCCCGGCTCCGAGGGGAAGGACACGGAGTCGGCGAAGGCCGGCAAGGGAAAAGCCAATGCCCCGGCCAGGTCGGCTGCTCCGGTCGACCGCAAGAACGCCAGCGGGGACGCGGCAGAGACCGCGTCCGCGAAGCAGAGCGCCGGCGGAGCAGCGTGAAGCCACTCGTTGAACCATTGGGAAGGAATCGTATGCGCCAAGTCAATCTGATGCTGTTACTGGTCCTGGTGGCGGTGAGTGTCGTCGCCAGCGGCTGTGCGACGAAGAAATACGTTCGCGGCGAGATCGAAACGTCCGAGATGCGAACCTCCGAGCGTCTCCAGAACACCGAATCCATGGTCGAAGAGAACCAGGAGATGATCGGCAAGCACGGGCAGGAGCTCGATCGTCTCGCCACCGAGACCACCGAGTTGTCGAAGACCGCACAGGACGCTCTGGAGCGGGCGATCGCAGCGGGCAAGCTCGCTGAAGGGAAGCTGCTCTACGAGACCGTCCTGAGCGACGACAACGTCCGCTTCGGCTTCGACAGGTCGGAGCTGAGTCGCGAGGCGAAAGCCGCGCTCGACGCCTTCAGCTCGGACCTGATCTCCAGCAACGAGGGTGTCTTCATCGAAATCCAAGGTCACACCGACTCGACCGGCTCAGAGGAGTACAACATGGTGCTGGGCGCGCGCCGGGCCGAGTCGGTACTTCGCTACCTGAACTCCGAGCACGGTCTGCCGCTGCATCGGCTGTCGGCGATTTCCTACGGAGAGTCGGCGCCGCTGGACGAGAACTCCACGCGTGAAGCGCGGGCCAAGAATCGGCGAGTAGCACTGGTGGTGCTCAAGTAGAGCGCCGCCGCACAACCTAAACCGGTTTCCAAGCCGGGCCGCATTGCTCCTTCATCTCTTCCCCCCAGACTCTGCGGCTCGGCCTTTTTCTTTTCGGGGGACGCCCTTGAGGGCGTCCCCGCTTCACTTGACGTCCTGCTTGCGCAGGTACTGATCGATCATCACCGCGGCGATGTTGCCGGTACCCATCGCCACGGCCACCTGTTGGGTCATCGGCCGCAGGTCGCCCGCGATCCAGACGCCCGGCACGTTGGTGTCTCCGCGCTGGCTACGAGGCTGAGCGTGGTGGTCGGTCGCGGCCATCTCGACTCCGAGCTGCTGCGCTAGGTCGGTGCGGCCGAGCGCCGGGGAGGAGACGAAGAACGCCTCGGCTTCCAGGCGGTTGCCATCCTCGAGCACGATCGCCTCGAGATTGCCGGTGGCACCGACCAGCTCCTTGATCGCGCCTCTGATCACGGCGATGCTCTTGTCCTCGAGGCGCTCGGCGATCGACTCGTCGAGCTCAGCGTCGGATGTGGTCACCAGCAGGCGGAGGTCGTCGGTGTAGCGCGACAGGCCGAGCGCCATGCCGGCGCCGCCCCGAGCGCTACCGGTCGCGATCACGACCGTCGACTTGCCGGTCAAGAACGGCGCTTCGCAGTCCGGACAGTAGTAGAGGTTGCCCTTGCCGGCGTATTTGAAGCAGGGGCGGTAGTCGCCGTCGACGGTCGGGTGGTAGCGCGCGACCCCGGTCGCGAGCAGGAGGGTCTTGCCCCGCCAGCTCGTGCCATCGGCGGCGTGGAGCGCGAAGTCGCCGGCCTCGCCCTCGGCGCGTTGGATGTCGGCTATCTGGACCTCGGCGCCCATCTCCTCGGCCTGTGCCCTGAGGCGCCGCTGGAGCTCGATCCCTTTGACCTCCGGCATCCCGGGCACGTTGAAGAGTTCCTCGATGGTGAAGAAGAGCGGCCCCGTGCGGCGATCGACTACCAGCACCTTGCGGTCGTGCCAGGCGAGATGGAGGGCGGCGCTGAGGCCGGCGGGACCGCCTCCGACGATCAGGGTGTCGTACATGGGAGGTCTACTCGATGACCGACCAATCGATCGGCGCGGGGTCGTCGAAGACCGAGTCGGGCAGCTCGTCGAAGACCGCCATCTCGGTGTGGCTGCCCTCGCCACGGTTGTCGGAGAGCAGGATCCGGCCGTACCGCTGCCAGTTGTGCCAGGGGACCTTGAAGCGGGGCTCCGCGTCGGCGGCCTGCGGATAGAAGTCCCACTGCTCGACCAGACCCGAATCACTCGCTACGTAGACCAGGTACTTGTTCTCGGGAGTCCGCCCGACGCCCTCGAAGGTGAGCTGGAGCACCTCGGCGCTCCGGCCGTCCTCCATCTCGCCCGATCCAGCGTACTTCAGCGTTACGCCGGAGTCCTTCAGCTTGTAGGGCATGGCGATCCAGTAGCTGTCGTTGATCCAGGCGGACTCGCCGCCGTCGATCATCTTGGCCAGCTCGGTCGGGTCGGTGATCTCCGTGCCGTCGCGCCAGGCCCGGCCCTCCTTGGCATGGAGGTTCATCAGGATGACGTAGGGCTTCTGGTCTTCTCGGCCGACGCCTTCGATCCGGATCCGCCCGGTGTGCTTGTCCCAGACGTGGAACCGGCGCCCGAAGAAGCGCCAGCGGATGTACCGGGTCGCGTCCCAGGCGTCGCGGCCACCCATGGCCGCCATCACCTGATCGGCGATCTCGATCGCCTTGGCGTCAGAGCCGGCGAGATCGAAGCCGGGGGCGGGTGGGTTGGACTCGGAGTGATGGTCGGCGAGGCTGGGCGCCGGAGCGGCGAGCGCCGCGAGCAGGACACAGGTAGCAAGCAGCGAGAGTTTTGTGGTCACGCGAGCTCTCCGTCGGAGGCGACCCAATCCGGCCGAATCGCGCTCGTCGCGCCGGCTCTCTCAGGGCCGCGAGGGGGGGAAGGCTACCATGCGGTCGGAACTCGGCCGTCGTTCGCGCGTATAGAGGAGAGAGGCGCCGAACTCGGAGGGAACCGCTCCCCGAGTCGGTTGTATTCGTCGGTTGTTTGCGACAAGCTCGAAACCTGGTGTCCGGGACCCCGGACGCCATAGAACTCTGCAAGAGCATTCCAGGAGGAGGTTCATGAAACGCACTCTGCTTGCACTCGCCGCGGCGGCACTTGTCTGTGCGGCCCCGTCGGTCGCCGAAGAGATGACACTGGAGGAGATCCTCGACAGCCACTACGAGGCGATCGGCGGCCTCGACGCGTGGGCTGCGACCTCGACCGCCAAGATGGTCGGCAAGATGAGCGCCCCGAACGGCTTCGAGGCGCCCTTCGTCATGATGTTCAAGACGCCGGGAAAGACCCGTCTCGAGTTCACCTTCCAGGGGATGACCGGCGTGCAGGCCGTGGACGGTGACGTCGCTTGGCAGATCATGCCGTTCATGGGCAAGACCGAAGCCGAGCCGATGCCCGAGGACCAGGCCAAGATCATGATCGAGCAGGCGGACTTCGACGGTCCGTTGGTCAACTGGGAAGAGGACGGCAACACCATCGAGTACCAGGGCGTCGAGGACATCGAGGGCACCGAGACCCACAAGCTGAAGGTCACCCTGTCGTCTGGGGACGTGCGCTACTACTTCCTCGATACGGACTACTTCCTGCCGATCAAGAGCTCGGGCAAGGCGACGGTCCAGGGCCAGGAGACCGAGTTCGAGACCACCTACGGCGACTACAAGGAAGTGGGCGGTCTGATGCTCGCCCACTCGATCGAGAGCAAGCCGGCGGGAGCGCCGGCGGGTCAGGTGATCACCATCGAGACCGCCGAGGTCAACCTCGAGTTGATGGACGATCAGTTCTCGATGCCGGTCGCGGGCGAGTAGCCCCGACCCTCGTTCGAAAGCACGAGCGCCGCGGGCGATGCTCGCGGCGCCATTCAGGCTGTTGAGCTGGAGGAAAGCCATGCTGTACAAGCGTCCCGTAGTCGTCCTGTTCGCGTTGCTCGCCGTGAGCATCCTGCCGATCGCCGAGGCGAAGGTCGATGAGAACACCTTCGGTGGGTTGGCGGCACGCGCCATCGGACCGGCCGTCATGAGCGGCCGTATCGCCGCGCTCGACGTGGTCGCCGAAGACCCCCTGACCATCTACGTCGGCGCCGCCAGCGGTGGCGTCTGGAGATCGATCGATGGCGGGACGACCTTCAGGCCGGTCTTCGACGACCACATCCAGTCGATTGGCGCGATCGCCATCGATCCGAACGACAAGAAGGTGGTCTGGGTAGGAACGGGTGAGTCGTGGACGCGCAACAGCACGTCAGTGGGCGATGGCGTCTACAAGACCACCGACGGCGGCGACTCGTGGAAGCGGATGGGGCTCGAGGACTCGGAGCGGATTGCCCGCATCGTGATCGATCCGAACGACTCCAACGTGGTCTACGTCTGCGCGACCGGTCATCTGTGGGACGCCAACGAGGAGCGCGGCCTCTACAAGACCACCGACGGCGGCGAGACCTGGGAAGCCGTTCTGCAGGTGGACGAGAACACCGGCTGCTCCGACGTCTCGATGGATCCCGAGGACTCGCAGATCCTCTATGCCGGCATGTGGCAGTTCCGGCGTCAGCCGTGGACCTTCAAGTCGGGCGGGCCGGGAAGCGGCCTCTACAAGAGTGCCGATGGCGGCGCCAACTGGCGCGAGCTGACCCACGGTCTGCCGGCGGGCGAGAAGGGCCGCATCGCCGTCGATGTCGCCCCCTCGCGCGGCCGCACGATCTACGCCGTGGTCGAGGCCGACGAGACCGCTCTCTATCGCTCGGATGATCTGGGCGAGACCTTCCGCAAGACGTCGACGGCCTTCAACGTCCAGGTGCGGCCGTTCTACTTCGCCTACGTGGTGGTCGATCCGACCGACCACGAGCGGGTCTACAAGCCGGGCCTCAACCTGGGAGCGTCCAACGACGGCGGCGCGACGTTCAACCAGCTGGCCGGATCGACGCACTCCGATCACCACGCCCTCTGGATCAACCCCAACGACCCGACCCAGCTCGTTCTGGGGACCGACGGCGGCGTCTGGATGTCGAGCGATCGCGGCGTCCACTGGCGCCTGGCGCGGGGGCTCCCACTCTCGCAGTTCTACGAGATCAGCCACGACATGGAGATCCCGTACAACGTCTACGGCGGGTTGCAGGACAACGGCACCTGGCGCGGGCCCTCCGAGAGCGTCGCCGGGATCGAGAACAAGGACTGGCAGAACATCGGCTTCGGCGACGGTTTCCACGCTTTCGTCGACCCGACCGATTCGGACTACGTCTACGTCGAGTACCAGGGCGGCAACATCCTGCGCCACAACATGGTGACCGGGGAGACCCGCGACATCCGGCCGCTCGAGCAGGAGGGCGACCCCAAGTACCGCTTCAGCTGGAATACGCCGATCCACCTGTCGCCGACCGCTTCCGGGCGGGTCTACGTCGCCGGGCAGTTCCTCTTCCGCTCCGACGACCGCGGGGCGTCGTGGCAGAAGATCTCGGGCGATCTGACCACCAACGATCCGCAGAAGCAGAGGCAGCAAGAATCGGGTGGCCTGACTATCGACAACTCGACCGCTGAGAATCACACGACGATCTACACCGTCAGCGAGTCACCGCTCGACGACCAGGTCATCTGGGCCGGCACCGACGACGGCAACCTGCAGGTGACTCGCGACGGCGGGGAGAGCTGGACCAACACCGTCGGCGCGGCACCCGGATTGCCGGCCAACACCTGGGTCGCCCATGTGGCCGCGGGACGCCACGCCAAGGGCACGGCCTACGCCGCATTCGACGGTCACCGCACCGGTGACATGACCACCTACCTCTACCGGACCGAGGATTTCGGTGAGAGTTGGACGGCGCTGGCGGACGACGGCATCGAGGGACATGCGCACGTCATCGTCGAAGATCCGGTCTCTCCCGACCTCCTGTTCGCGGGCACCGAGCTGGGCCTCTACCTGAGCATCGATCGGGGCGCTACCTGGGTCCGATTCACCGGCGAGCTGCCCCGAGTGCCGGTGCGGGATCTGGCGATTCACCCCCGGGAGCACGATCTGGTGATCGGTACGCACGGCCGGGGGATCTACATCCTCGATGACATCACGCCCCTCCGTCACCTGACTCCAGAGATCCTCGAGTCGGACTTCGCGATCCTGCCGACGCAGCCCGGAGAGCTGGCGATTCCGTCGGCGGCGTTCGGCTTCGCCGGCGACGACGAGTTCGTCGGCCGCAACCCCGCGAGCGGCGCCAGCCTGGTCTACTACCAGAAGAAGCGACACCTCTTCGGCGACCTCCGGGTGGACGTCTATTCGCCCGACGGTCAGCTGTTGACCAGTCTGCCTGCCGGCAAGCGCAAGGGACTCAACCGCGTGACCTGGACGGCGCGGCAGAAGGCGCCCAAGATGCCCGCCGCGACGGCGCTCGTCATCCAGCCGTTCGTCTTCTTCGGTCCGCGGGTGCCCGAAGGCGACTATCCGGTCAAGGTGGTCAAGGGGAAGGATACCCACGAGGCCACGCTGACCGTGGTCCCGGATCGGCGCTCGGTCCACACCGCCGAGGATCGAGCCCAGCAGTACGAGACCGCGATGGCCGTCTACGACGACCTCGGCGAGCTGACCTATCTGGTCGAGGCGGTTGTCGATCTTCGCGAGCAGGCGAGCGCGCGGCTCGAGGGTCTGGGCGAACGCGACCGCCTGCGCCGGGCTCTGACCGACCTGTCGGATCGCCTCGAGGGCTTTCGCTCCGGTCTGGTCTCGACCGACGCCGCCGGCTGGCTCTCGGGTGAAGAGCTACTGCGAGAAGAGCTCGGCAACCTCTACGGCGGGGTCAACGGTTACGATGGCCGTCCGAGTCAGTCGCAGCTCGATCGTCAGGAGTTCCTGCATGGCAAGCTGGTCAAAGCGCGGAACGCCTTCGAGGAGCTCACCAGCGATTCATCGCTCGCCGGCCTCAACGCCCAGCTCGAGCGCAAGGAGCTGGAGCCGCTCGCCGTCCTCGGTCGCGACGACTGGGAGGCGAAGCAGGCCGGCGGCGGCGCCAGCGCCGCGGCACCGTCGGCGAAGTACGTGAAGTGGTTCTCGAAGGTTGTGCCGAGGATCTGGCTGCCGTTGCTCTAGTCGCTTCGCGGCCGTGCACCACGCTCGGCTTGAGCAGGAGGGGTCGGTCTGTCTTCATGAGGCCAAAGATACTAGAGTTATAGTAGAATGGCAACCGAGCGCTACCGGTCAGCGCTCGGAGCGGGGCAGGTGCTTGTTGCAGTGCTCAAGAAAGGCGACCAGGTCGGCCTCCGGCACCAGCACCTCGCCCCCATCCCAGCCGGTCACGAGCCACATTTCGAGCCAGGGGTCGAACAGGATGAGAGTTCTTCGCGGACCACGGAAGGCCGGCAGGCTGCGCAGATCCGAGCTCCTCATCGCAGGAGCTTTCGAACCGTTTGCTGGCGATACGCTGGCGCCAAGGGCCAAAAAAGGGGTGCCGGTGGCACCCTCAAGAGGCTGGGGACGAACTCTGCAGCTGCGAGGCTTCTCGGCTCCTCAACCGCTCGAGCACCCGGTCGAAGAGCACGTCGTATCGCTCCGGCTCGGGCGGACTGTAGACCGTTCGCAGAAGGCGCTTGTCTTCCTCCGACAGGTTCTGCCGTACGGCTTGGACCAGGTGATTGAGTTCGTTCATCCGCTTGCCCCTTTAGCTGGTGACTCTGGTTGTGAGAGGTTCGCTGCCAACCCACCGCCAGCGTGATCTTCGCGATCTTGCAGTTGCGCGGCGAATCGCTGGCGCAGGGATTCTAGACGAAACACGACCCGAGGGCAACCAAGCCGCTCCACACGGCGCGCTTCTCTTAGGTGTTCCCGTCGCCCGGCGGAATCCTGACGAGCCGGGGCCGGGTCGGTCCGGCGACCGAGGACGTAACATGGAGGTCGTGGCCGACCTCTCCAAGTCCGAATGGGAGCTGATGCTCATTTGCTGGGAGCTCGGCGCGCCCTGCGCGCGCGAGGTCCATGAGGCCTCGCTCGAGTACAAGCCGCGTGACTACCGGACGGTGCTGGCGACCCTCAACAACATCGCCCGCAAGGGATTCCTGCGGACCGAGAAGCGACCGGGTCCGCGCAACATCCCGACCAACCACTACCATCCCACCCTTTCGCGTCGTGAGGGCATCGAGCGCCGCATCCGCAAGTTCCTGACCGAGGACCTCCGCTCCGAGCCCGAGAACCTGCTCCAACTCCGCCGGATTCTCGCCGAGCTCCAGGCCTGACCGTTCCCTCGGGGCCTCGAGCGGTATACTCGACGCATCCGAACAGTCTGGTCTCTTTCTCTCATCCGAGTCGGGGGAGCGTATGCAACACATCGGCAAGTGGGCATTCATCGTCGGTCTGGTGATCGCCGTTCTGGCGGGCGTCGGGTTCGATCAAACCTGGTTCACCTGGGTCCTGGCTCTCCTGGGCCTCGTGGTGGGCTTCCTGAACGTGACGTCCGGAGAGACCCAGGGCTTCCTCCTGGCGGCGATTGCGCTGATGCTCTCGGCCAACGCCGTGCAGGCGATTCCGTACGTCGGTGCCCAGGTGACCCAGATCCTGGCCAACGTCGTCGCCTTCATGGCGGCCGCGGTGCTGATCGTGGCGCTCCGGGCGCTGTTCGAGACGGTCCGCGACTGAGTCTCTGAATCCGAAGGATTTTCGGGTGATTTTCCCTCATACTCGTCAGGACGGGAGATGAGGCTAGACCGGGGTACAGACACAGTTCTGGTGAAGCGGCTCCTGGCCGGTGAGGAGAGGGCGTTCGAGGAGTTCTTCGAGGCCTACTTCCCCCGGCTGTACCGCTTTGCGCTGGCTCGATTGGACCACGACCCGGATTCGGCCGAAGAGGTCGTCCAGGCAACGCTCACCAAGGTGATTCTCAAGCTGCACACCTTTCGCGGAGAGGCGGCTCTCTTTTCCTGGCTCTGCACCTTCTGCAGGCACCAGATCAGCGCCTTCTACCGGCAGCGACAGCGGGCGCCGCGCAGAGTCGACCTGATGGAGGAGGAGCCCGAGATCCTGGCGGCGCTCGAGTCGCTGACCGCGGCCTCCGACACCGACCCCGCCGAGCAGCTCCGGCGCAAGGAGCTCGCGCGCCTGGTTCAGGTGACTCTGGACCACCTGCCGCCGCGCTACGGTGATGCGCTCGAATGGAAGTACATCCACGGTATGACCGTCAAGGAGATCGCGGCTCTACTCGACATTGGCCCGAAAGCCGCCGAGTCACTGCTGACCAGGGCGCGGCAGGCATTTCGCGATGGCTTCGGCACCCTCGGCCGCGGGCTCGCCGGGGTGCAATCCGGATAGCGGGAGAGACCGCACGACAGAGACGTAGCACCATGAACGAAAAACGAGACTTCCCGACCGAGATCCCGCCCGCCGCCGGCGATCACATCGGTCGTCTGCTCCGGCTGGCAGGACCGCGCCCGGCGGCTCCTCACGAGCGCGAGGCGCGGGTAAAGACGACGGTACACACCGAGTGGCTGGCCGCAATTCGCGTCCGGCGTCGCCGCAAGTGGATGATCGGAGGCGGATTCGGCCTCGCCGCCGCTGCGGCGTTACTGGCGATGGTCGGCCTCGTATATCAGCCGACCCTCGCTCCGGAGCCGGTCTTCGAGGGCGAGGTCGGCTTCTTCGAGACCGTCTCCGGCACGGTACGCCTGCACGAGGATTCGGGCGGCGAGCGGCCCGTGCGTGTAGGTGACGTGATCGAGGCCGGCTCGGTGATCGACACCGGAGTGCTCGGACGGGCCGCCGTGCGGCTCGCCTCGGGTCACTCGCTCAGGCTCGACCGCAACACCCGGCTGCGCGGCCTGTCCGATTCCGCGGTGACCCTCGAGAGCGGGGCGCTCTACTTGGACTCCGGCGACGCGCCGATCGACCGATCGGCGGAGATCCGGACCGCGTTCGGGGTGGTCTACGACGTCGGCACCCTCTTCGAGGTGCGCCTCGACCGAGAGCAGATCCGCGTGCGGGTGCGCGAGGGCGCAATCAACCTCGATCGCGACGGCCAGCGTTACGACGCGGAGGCCGGCATCGAGCTGACCGTGGACGCCGGGGGTGTTCTGACCCGTCGCAGCGTCCCGATCTTCGGACCCGAGTGGGACTGGATCCTGGCGGTCGCTCCGACCTTCGAGCTCGAGGGCAGCACGCTCGACGTCTTTCTGGAGTGGGTGAACCGCGAGACCGGCTGGAGCGCGCGCTTTCTCGATCCGCGCTCCGAAGCCGCGGCGCCCGGTGTGGTGCTACACGGGTCGGTCGAAGGGATGCGCCCCGATCAGGCGCTGGCGGCGGTGTTGCCCACCTGCGGATTGGTCCATCGGGTGGACGGCGGTATTCTGGTGATTCAGGCCGAGGGTCCTTGAGCGATCCCGGCCCACCGGGATATGCGCGCGCCGTCGATCGCTCTCATCCTCGCTCTCTCACTCGGGCTGCTCTCATCCCCATCGACCGAAGCGAGCCGCAAGGGCAAGTTCGATAAGGCCGAGTTCAAGCTCGGCTACCGGAGCGCGCTCGACCGGCTGGCGCGCGGCGAGGCCGAGGGCGCCCTGGCCGATCTCGTGGCGCTCGAGTCCCGCTTCGGAGAGCAGGCGAGAGGCCGGCTCGAGCCGCTCTGGAAGGCGAAGCTGTCGGTCGTGCGTGATCTCCTCGGCGCCGGCGCGGAGCTCCTGGTGCCGGTGAGCCAGCTGCACGAGCAGGCGTACCTGGCGCATCGCGACGATGGTTCGTACGCACTCGCATCGCACTCGCGGGGCATGACGATCGAGCTCGCCGAGCTGTACGCGGAGCGCGTCAAGGGCACCCACGGCATGCGCGTCGCCGGCGCCATCATCACCAGCATGGCCGGGCACCTGCACGCGGCGTTCGTCGATTCGACGGCGACGGTCCTCTACCAGCGAGCGCTCGAGCTCGATCCCGACAACGGGGCGGCGATGCTCGGCCTGGCCGGCGTGTTCGAGCGCCACGGCGAGTACGACAAGGCGTTGCCGGTCCTCCGGCGGCTGGGCGAGTCGACAGCCGCCAGCCCCGAAGGACGGCTTCGGTTGGCGGTCCACCTCATCCGCGTCGACGAGCGCCAGGAGGCCGAGGCGCTGCTGCTGCGGCTGATCGCCGATCCGGTCCGGGAGCCCCGCTGGGTGCACGCGGTCGCCTTCCAGGAGCTGGCCCGGATCCTCATCGACCGGGACGAGTTCGAAGAGGCGGCGGCGCTGCTCGACGGCGCGACCCGAACGCTCGGCGGGGACCCGACGCTGCCGATCCTGCTCGCCTATGTCAGCGACCGCGCGCGCCGTCCGATCAGCAAGGCGGAGATGACGTCGGCACTGCGCGCAGCAGCGATCCCGGACAGCGAGTCGCCCAGGTACCGCTACAGCCGGATGCCGCGCCGGGCGCTCGAAGCGCTCCGGGTAGCACTGAGCGGCGAGAGCGCCGCGCAGCTGCCGACGCTCGCGCAGGCCCTGTCGGACGAAGACGTTCTGGCCTCGGCGGGGTCGAGATGATCTTCGGCCGGGTCGCCCTGACGGTCCTCTGCGCGGTGCTCGTGGCCGCGCCGCCGGCGCTGCCGCAGGAGGGGTCGCAGCCGCGCTATCTCGGTCAGCCGCTGGCCGACGCCCTGGCCGACATGCAGGCGCGGGGTCTGCCGGTCATCTACAGCAGCGACCTGGTCAAACCGGAGATGCGCGTCCGCAGCGAGCCGACGGCGACGTCGCTCCACCGGATCCTCGATCAGCTCCTCCTCCCGCACGGGCTCAAGGCGCAGGTCGGTCCGCGCGGGGCGGTGCTCGTGGTGCTCCGCGATCCGGAGCCGATCCTGGTCGCGATCGAGCAGCCGAGCCCTTTCCAGAGCGTGTTCGAGAGGGTCGAGGTGAAGGCGCTGGTGATGACCGAGGAGCCGATCCGGAAGGTCGATTTCTACCTCGGAGAAGAGCTGGTGGGTACGCTCACCGGACCGCCGTATCAGCTCGTGGTGGAGGTCGGCGACGAGAACGTCGATCGGGAGTTCCGGGTCGAGGCGTTCGGCCGCTGGGGGGGCTTCGGCAAGGGGTCGGTCACCACCCGTCGGGTCGAGATCGAGGCCGAGCTCGAGGTCGCCCTCAAGCAGCTCTTCGTCACCGTCGATCGGGGCAATCGACGGGTGCTCGATCTCCGCCGGGAAGATTTCACGGTCTTCGACGGTGGCGTGCGCCAGACCCTGGTGACGTTCGAGCGCGGCGACGTGCCGATCACCGCCGTCGTCCTGCTCGACGCGAGCGAGAGCATGAAGGGCAGGTATCTCGACGCGGCGCTGACCGGATCACACGCCTTTCTGAGCACGATGGGGCGGCTCGACGAGGCGATGGTCGTGCTGTTTGCCGATCGGCCTCTGGCGGTCACGCCGTTCTCGGGCGACGCGGCCGTCCTCGCCGCCAGGCTCGAGAACGTCTTCGCCGGTGGCGGCACGGCGCTCAACGATCATCTCTACGCCAGCCTGAGACTCCTCGATCGCACCCAGGGCCGGCGGGTGGTGATCCTCCTCTCCGACGGGGCCGACGTTCTGAGCGCCCTGAGAATGCGCGATGTGCTCTGGAAGGTACGGCGCAGCGACGCGCTCATCTACTGGATCCGTCTTCAGGAGGAGCTGCAGGAGTTCTCCTCGGCGTGGCGAGACTTCCGCACCAACCGCGACGAGTGGCAGGGGCTCGAGCGGGCGGTCAAGGAGAGCGGCGGCGAGGTCCGCAGTCTGACCTCGATCGAGCAGATCCAGCCCGCGTTCGAGGAGATCATGGCCGAGCTCCGCGGCCAGTACGTGCTCGGCTACTACCCGACCACCCGAACCGCGGACGGCGCTTGGCGGCCGGTCAAGGTGAAGGTGGATCTACCGTCGGCCAAGGTCAGGTTCCGGGCGGGGTACATCGACAACTGAGCCAGCGCGAACGAGTTGTTCGCGCGGCTTCGGCCGCGCCGTTTTTTTCGCGGCCGCCGGAAACCCGAGCACTCGGTACCAGAAAGCCCGCTTCTGGCCGGACGAGCCGCGTGGCCGTTCGGGTCGACGAGCCCATGAAAAGGGACCGCTTGCCCCTCTGCGCGGTGGCCCATGTCGATTCGTCTATGGCACTGGTGTTGCTCTCGCGCATATAGACGATGCGCGAGCACCGGACTCTCTCGCTAGCGATTCTGGTCGCACTATCGGTTCTACTCGGAGCCGCCGGACTGTGGGCGGATGGCGAGCCGAAGCGCGGCTATATCGTGAAAGCCAAGAGCGCCCGCCAGGCCGCGGTCGCGGTCGAAAGTGTCGGTGGCAGCGTGACCCATCGACTCGAGATCATCCGGTCCGTGGCTGCGCAGCTCACCCAAGCTCAGCGCGACGACCTGGAGAGTCACGAGAACGTTCGGATCTACAAGGACCGCAGAGTGGAGACCGACTCCACGAGTGGCCGCGATCACAGCGGGCTGGTGGCTCTGTACGATTTCACCTCGCCGAGCCGGGGCTCGGTCGTTCGGGACTTGGCGGGCATCTCGAGCTCGCCGCTGGATCTGATGATCGAGGACCCGAGTCGCGCTGCCTGGAGCGA
The DNA here is from genome assembly GCA_947259925.1 of Thermoanaerobaculia bacterium. Classification (GTDB taxonomy): domain Bacteria; phylum Acidobacteriota; class Thermoanaerobaculia; order Multivoradales; family JAHEKO01; genus JAHEKO01. The sequence continues at coordinate 54,044 of CAMYOG010000050.1, read as the reverse complement.
TCCCGGCATCCTGACTCTGACCGAGGCCACCCGGGCCTCGAACTCCGCCGACGCCAACCAGATCTTCACCGGCTGCACGGCCAGCGACGAGCTCACGGTCGAGGCGTGGATCGAGCCGGGCAACACCTCCCAGGGAGGACCCGCGCGGATCCTCACGCTTTCCCTCGACTCGGGACGGCGGAACTTCAGTCTGACCCAGGACGGCAGCCGCTACCAGTTCCGTCTACGGACCACGACCAACGGCAACAACGGCACGTACGTTCGGTTGTACAGTGCGAGCGGCAGTGTGACGACGTCACTCCAGCACGTCGTTGCGACTCGGGCAGCCTCGGGCGAAGCGAAGCTCTATCTGAACGGGGCCGAGGTCGATTCCGAGACCATCGGCGGCACGTTCGCCAACTGGGACCCGTCCTACGACCTGGCGCTCGGCAACGAGTTCAGCACTGGCAGCACGACCACCAGTCGCGACTGGGTGGGAAGCTACCGGCTGGCGGCGGTCTACTGCGAGGCCCACGACGCCGCGCAGATCGCGGCGAACTTCGCCGCCGGTCCGGACTTCGAGGCTCCCGCGATCGAGCCGACCCCGAAAGCGCCTGTTCAGAGAGGCACGCCGATCGTGCTTTACGACTTCACGGAGGGCTCGGGCAGCTCCGTCAGCGACATGGGCGCCGTGGTTCCGGCGGATCTGACGATCGAGAATCCGGAGCGGGTCTCGTGGAGCGCTGGCGGCTTGATGCTGCACCAGGCCACACGAGTCTCCAACAGCGTCGATTCGGTCAAGGTATTCGATACCTGCACCTCCAGCAATGAGCTGACCGTCGAAGCCTGGGTCACTCCGGGTGCTCTCTCTCAAGGCGGGCCGGCGCGGATCGTCAGCCTCTCGAAGGATCCGTCGAACCGCAACTTCAGCCTGCTCCAGGACGGCGATCGCTACCAGTTCCGCCTACGGACGACGACCAACGGCAACAACGGGACCTATGTGAGGCTGTATAGCGATCGGTCGAGCGTCGAACCGAGGTTGCAGCAACTGGTGGTCACCCGCGACGCCTTCGGCGCCGCGTCGCTCTATCTCGACGGCGTGCTTGTCGACAACGAGACGATCGGTGGCAGCTTCGCCAACTGGAATCCGGACTACGGCCTGGCGCTGGGCAATGAGTTCAGCACCGACAGCACCACGACGAGCCGGGACTGGATCGGCAAGTACAGCCTGGTGGCGGTCTACTGCTCGGCCCTCTCGGCCGAGCAGGTGGAGCTCGAGTACCAGGCGGGTCCCGAAGTGCTGGACCCCTACGAGAGCGAAGGTGTCTGGTGGGTCGCCGACAACTTCAACGAGATCTCACTCGGCAACAATGACGGTAGCCGCCGCTGGAAGAACGACTGGCAGGAGGTCGGCGAGTCCAACGGCGCCGGCGCCGGTGATGTGCTCGTATCTGCATACTCCGGTGGCCAGGGTCTTCGGATCTCGGGTGCCGACCGAGGCCTGAGCCGGCGGGTCACCCTGGACAGCGTCGGCTACGCGCTTCTGCTCTTCCACTACCAGCTGGACAACCTGACCGGAGAGAACGACCGGGTGTCGGTGCAGGTCTCCGGAGACGGTGGTGATACCTGGATCGAGATCGGTAGCCTCGAAGGCGCGCAGCAGCAGGACGGCGGTATCTTCGCCTACGACATCTCGAGCTATGCCAGCTACGGCACCGAGGTTCGCTTCGTCACCTCGTCGGAGTTCAGCGACGGCGCCTCGGTCGTGCTGGATCGAGTGGAAGTCTGGGGCATTCATACCCACAAGGTCGCCAACGAGCAGACCCTCGATGGCGCTCCCTACAGTGACTTCCCCGAGATCGTGAGCGCCGATCGCCTGCATCAGCAGGGAATCACCGGAGCCGGGGTCAGCATCGCCGTCGTCGATACCGGTCTCTGGTCCTGGAAGTCGCTGGTCGAGGACTCGAGCGGCCGGTCGCGGCTCGGCGTCAGGTATGACGCGATTCGCGACCAGGTCCATTATGGTGGAGATGGTCACGGCCACGGCTCGCATGTAGCGAGCGTGGCGCTGGACAGCCAGGTAGTGGATGGCCGCTTCAACGGCATCGCTCCCGATGCCGGCTTCGTCGCCGTCAAGGCCTTCGACGACTACGGGCGCGGCTCCTACGCGAACGTGATTCGCGGTCTGGACTGGATCCTGCGGGAGAAAGATACCTACAACATCGGCGTGGTCAACATGTCGTTCAGCGCCGAGCCGCACTCGTACTATTGGGACGATCCGCTCAATCAGGCGGTGATGGCCCTGTGGGAAGCGGGTGTCGTCGTGGTCGCTTCCGCCGGCAATCGCGGACCCGATCCGATGACCATCGGCGTGCCTGGAAACGTGCCGTACGTGATCACCGTCGGCGCGATGTCCGACGGCGTGACGGTCGACAACCCCACGGACGATTTCCTGGCCTCCTTCTCCTCGGCCGGGCCGACGGTCGAAGGCTTCGTCAAGCCCGAGATGGTCGCTCCCGGCGGGCACATGCTCGGTGTGGTGGACGTCAACAGCCTGCTCCCGGCACAGCACCCCGAGTCGGTCTTCGGCAACTACTTCTACATGTCCGGGACGTCGCAGGCCGCGGCGGTGGTCAGCGGCACGGTCGCCCTGATGCTCCAGGAGGATCCGTCGCTGACGCCGGACGACGTCAAGTGCCGGCTGATGAGCTCCGGACGGCCCGCTCTCGAGGACGATGGCACGCTCGCCTACAGCGTCTTCCAGCAGGGCGCCGGACTAATCGACGCCTGGGACTCGGTGCAGAGCACCGCCACGGGCTGCGCCAACGTCGGACTCGACGTCAGTGCCGATCTCGACGGGCAGATGCACTTCGGCGGCCGCGGCGTCCGGGCTGCCGACGGCAGCTACACCCTGATGGGCCTCCAGGGAGACGGCTTCATCTGGAGCGACGCTTTCATCTGGAGCGATGGCTTCATCTGGAGCGATGGCTTCATCTGGAGCAACGGCTTCATCTGGAGCGATGCCTTCATCTGGAGTGACGGCACGATCTCGGGCGAGGGATTGAGCTGGGAGGACGCTGTCGCCGGCAGCGCCGGCTTCATCTGGAGCGATAGCTTCATCTGGAGCGACAGCTTGACCGAGAGCATGCGGATCAACTCCTGGGTCGAGCAGGAGTAGTCGATCTCGCAACGCCCCGACGGTCGCCTTCGGATAGGGTGCCGTCATGAGGCCGGTCGTCCCGGTGCTGGCGCTGGCGAGCACGCTCTTTCTGCCTGTTTGCCGGGCGCAGGATCACCCCCTCGTCACCAGCCTGCGGCAGGCCGCGATCGAGCTCGTCGACCGGAACAGGGTGCCTGGGTTGGCCATAGCGGTGGTCGAGCATGGCTCGGTACTGCACGCGGAGGGCTTCGGCTGGGCCGACCTGGAGAGCGAGCGGCCGATGACCGCCGCGACCCCGATCAACGTCGGCTCGATCTCCAAGTCGGTCGCGGCCTGGGGGTTCCTGCGCTTCTGCCGCAGCCGGGGAATCTCGCTCGACGACGCCGTGCCGCCGCTCGTCCGGAGGTTCGAGCTGCGTGGTGCCAAGAGCCTCGATCGATCGGGTGTCACGGTCAGGCGGGTCCTGAGCCACTCCGCCGGCCTGTCGACCCCCTCGGCGCCGGTCTTTCCCGCTACGAGCTTCCTGCCGCCGGTCCTGAGGGTCTTGGAAGGCAAGGAAGGTGGCACGCCCCGGGTCAGACTGTTTCGGCAACCGGGTGTCGGGTTCTCCTATTCCGGAGGCGGATATCTCTTGCTGCAATTGATGCTCGAAGAGGCGACCGGCGCGAGCTTCAGCGGCTTCATGAGCCGCGAAGTCCTGGCGCCGACCGGGATGGCGTCGAGCTCGTTTCGTCTCAACCGGGCGATCCGCTCCGCTGCCGCGACCTACTACCGGTCGGACGGCCGGGTGCGCGCGCTCTACCACCTTCCGGGTGCCGCGGGAGCACTGTACTCGACGGCCGAGGACATGGGCCGCTGGTTGACACTCTATGCTCAGCAGCGGTCGACCTACGAGGCGCTCCTGCCCGAAGCCGCTTTTCGAGAGCTTCTCGAGCCCCAGGTCGAGATGTTCGAGGGTGGAATCGAAGCCGCGGGGTCGAGCTACGCGCTCGGACACGCGACCTGGACGTCGCGCGACGGGCGGTTCTACGTCTTCCATGGTGGCGGTAACCCCGGCCTTCGCGCCTATTACTTCGTCGAGCCCAAGACCGGCAGCGGGTTGTTCATGGTCGCCAACCATGACGATGGACAGGTCGCCTTCCGCGACCTGATCGACGCCTGGGCGCGGCACTACCGCGTGCCGCCGCCGCCGCTGTTCTAGCGGTCCCCGAGCGGGGAGTGGTCGTGGCATATACTCCGGCTGTCGCACGGGGCGCGCCCGGCGTCATCTCCGGGCGCTGAGAAGTACCCGTTGAACCTGATCCGGTTCGCACCGGCGTAGGGAATGCGCTTCCGAGATAGCGATCCCCAGAAGTCCGGTCGGGCCAAGGCAAGGAACCCCTGGCAGTGACCACCACCCGACCCGACCGACCGAGCTTCGTCTTCGACCCGCCGACCGCAGGCGCGGCGAACCCTTCCAGCACCGCCGCCGGTACGACCCCCGGCTCGTTCGCCCGCGCCGCTGACGTCGGCGGGCCGTTGACCTACGCTTCGCCCGACACCCCGGGCATGCCCGAGCCCTCGACCTTCACCGCCTGGGACTTCCTGCCCGACGGCTGGACGATCGAGGAGCACCCCGGGGGGTGCCGCGGTCACAACCGGGGCGAGCGGCCGATTCGAGCCGTCCCGGCGGCCGCCGACTTCGTCCCGATCACCCAGCTCGAGCACGCCCGCCTCGGCATCGTCACTCCCGAGATGCAACGGGTCGCCGAGCGCGAGCCGCACCTGACGGCGGAGCAGGTTCGGGACGAAGTGGCGGCCGGGCGGATGATCATCCCGGCCAACAAGACCCACCTCGGCTACCGGCTCGATCCGATGGCGATCGGGCGTGCGGCGACCACCAAGGTCAACGCCAACATGGGCGCCTCACCGGTCTCCTCGGGGACCGACGAGGAGGTCGAGAAGCTCCGCTGGGCGGAGCGCTGGGGAGCGGATACGGTCATGGATCTGTCGACCGGCGGCGATCTCGACGCCTGCCGGGAAGCGATCCTGCGCGCTTCGACCGTGCCGATCGGCACGGTGCCGATCTACTCGATGATCATCGGCCGGCGGCTCGAAGATCTCGATCGGACGGTCATCCTCGACACCCTCGAGCACCAGGCGAGCCAGGGCGTCGACTACTTCACCATCCACGCCGGGATCCGGCGTGCCCACCTCCCCCTGGTCAAGGAGCGGCTGATCGGGATCGTCTCGCGGGGCGGCTCGCTGCTCGCCAAGTGGATGCTGGACGAGGACTCCGAGAACCCGATGTACACCCTCTGGGACGACATCTGCCGGATCATGCGCCGGCACGACGTCTCGTTCTCGATCGGCGACGGTCTCCGGCCGGGCGGCCTGGCGGACGCGACCGATCACGCCCAGCTGGCCGAGCTCGACACCATCGGCGAGCTGACCGAGCGCGCCTGGGCCCACGGCGTCCAGGTCATGGTCGAAGGGCCCGGCCACGTGCCATTCGACCAGATCGAGTACAACATGAAGCTCCAACGGACGCTCTGTCACGGGGCGCCGTTCTACGTGCTCGGACCGCTGGTGACCGACGTCTTCCCGGGCTACGATCACATCACCTCGGCGATCGGTGCCACCGCGGCCGGCTACCACGGTGCCGCGATGCTCTGCTACGTGACGCCGAAGGAGCACCTCGGCCTGCCCAAGAAGGACGACGTCAAGCAGGGCTGCGTCGCCTACAAGATCGCCGCTCACGCGGCCGACGTGGCGCTCGGCATCCCCGGCAGCCGCGACTGGGACGACGAGCTGACCCGGGCGCGCGCGGCTCTCCACTGGGAGAAGCACTTCGATCTGTCGTTCGATCCCGATCTCGCCCGCGCCTTCCACGACGAGGACCTGGACGTCGACACCGACTTCTGCGCCATGTGCGGCCACGACTGGTGCAGCGTCCGGATCTCCAAGGAGATCCAGGAGTTCGCGTCGGGCAAGGACGAGTCGTACGCCTGGGAACGGGCGGTCCAGTCGGCGGCCCTGACTCCGGAGCAGCGGGGGATCCTCGAGCAGCGGGGGGTCCTGTCACCCGAGGAGATCCATCGCCTGGCGGCCAAGACGCGAGACGCCGTCGAGGCCGACGGCGACGGCAAAGCGTCCTGCCACAGCGACTACGCCGATGACGCCGCCGCGCGGCGGATCCAGGGGAAGCTGGTCCAACTGGGCGGCTGAGCCGCCCGGTCTACTTGCTGTGCGCCTCGTCCACCCGTAGCGGACGGCCGCCCAAGTCCTCATTGTTGAGCTTGGCGATAGCCTGCCGGCCGCCTTCGTCTTCCATCTCGACGAAGCCGAAGCCACGCGGCTGTCCGGTGTGACGGTCGGTCACCAGAGTCACGCTCGTGACCTCGCCGTGCTGTGCGAAGAGCTCACGAACCTCGTCTTCGGTCGCGCTGAAGGGTAGGTTACCGACGAAGATCTTCATGTCTATCGAGGCCCCTGTATGCCGTTGGTCGTCTGCACTCCTGGAGGATCGTCGGGAAGGCGCCTCTACTCGAGAGACCGGCCCTTTCGACCCGGTGCGTCGATGAATCTGGGCGCAAGGCTAGCACGAAAGGGTCGGAGCGCCGGTCAGGAGGGGAAGAATGGTGCACCCAGGAGGATTCGAACCCCCAACCTTCGGATCCGTAGTCCGATGCTCTATCCAGTTGAGCTATGGGTGCACGAGGTGGGCCGTGCGAGGGAAAGGATTCTAGGGGATCGGGACTCCGGTAGCAACTGCGGAGACCGTTGGCCGCGATCCGATGGAGGGGTTAAAAGGGGGGGCTCGCCCCTTTTTCCGGCGCCGCAGCTAGTCGATCAGGCCGTCTAGCGGCGACGATGCGCTCGCGTGCAGCTTTTTGGGGATCCGCCCGGCATTGGCCGCCAGCCAGCCCCCTTCGACCGCCAGCTTCATCGCCCGCGCCATTCGCACCGGATCCCTGGCCTCGGCCACGCCGGTGTTCATCAGCACGCCGGCGGCGCCCAGCTCCATCGCCACCGCGGCGTCACTGGCGGTGCCGACCCCGGCGTCGACGATCACCGGCACCTCGGACTGCTCGATGATGATCCGGATGTTGGCCGGGTTGCGGATCCCCATCCCCGAGCCGATCGGCGCACCGAGAGGCATCACGGCCGCGGCGCCCAGCTCCTCGAGCTTCTTGCAGACCACCGGGTCGTCGTTGGTGTAGGGGAGTACCACGAAGCCTTCGGCGACCAGCGTCTCGGTCGCCTTGAGCAGCTCGCCGTTATCGGGAAAGAGCGTCTTCTGATCGCCGATCACCTCGAGCTTCACCCAGTTCCAGCCCCCCAGCTCCCGCCCGAGCCGCGCGGTGCGGATCGCGGAGTCGGCGTCGAAGCAGGCGGCGGTATTGGGTAGCAGCAGGTACTTGTCCTGATCGATCTGGTCGATCAGCGAGCCCTTGCCGATCTCGTCGAGCGGCACCCGGCGGAGCGCCACAGTGACCATCTCGGTGCCCGACGCCTCGAGCGCGTCGAGCATCGTCTCGGAGTCCTGGTACTTGCCGGTGCCGAGGATCAGGCGCGAGCGGAAGGTCCGGTCGGCGATGGTCAGCGGCTCGACTTCGGTAGCGGGCTTGCTGGGAGTCGCGGTCTTCATGTCATCCCCTGTCACGTGCCCCGCGGCACGTAGTACTGCGTCCCCTTGATCGGTTCCGAGATCTGTTTGACCAGATCCTCGAAGTCCTCTTCGCGCTCCTTGAAGTTCAGGTTGTGGGTGTCGACCACCAGGAGGGGGGAGCGGTTGTAGTAGTGGTAGTAGTGGTTGTAGGCGTCGATCAGCTCGATCATGTACTCCTCGCTCATCTCCGCCTCGAAGGTGCGCGCCCGCTTCTTGATCCGAGCCATGCAGGTGTCGAGGTCGGCGACCAGGTAGAGGACGAGGTCGGGGACCGCCAGCTGCGGCTCGAGCAGCGCGTAGAGCTTATCGAACAGCATCAGCTCGTCGTCGGACAGGTTGAGATAGGCGAAGATCCGGTTCTTCGGAAACGTGTAGTCCGCGACCAGCAGCCGGTTGAAGAGCTCGCGCTGGGCGGTGTCCTGTTGCTGTTTGTAGCGCGACAGCAGGAAGTAGAGCTCGGTCTGGAACGCCGAGCCCGGGCGGTCCTCGTAGAACGCCGGCAGGAAGGGATTGCTGACGTCCTCGAGGATGCGCACGCCGTCGAAGCGATCGGCGAGCTTTTCGACCAGCGTCGTCTTGCCGACCCCGATCGGGCCGTCGACCGCGATGTAGTGGACCGGAAGACTCACGCTCAGGCGGGCGCCGCGACGGGCTCGGAAATGGGGTTATAGAGCGTGTCGCGCTCGATCGGGCGAAAACCGGCCTCGCGCACGATCCGCTCGAGCTCGGCGCGACGGATGTGCTGCTCGGTGTTGGCTCCCGCCATGTGGTAGATCGTCTCCTCGACCACCGTGCCGTCGATGTCGTCGGCGCCGAACGAGAGAGCGATCTGAGCCAGCTTCGGCGAGATCATGATCCAGTAGGCCTTGATGTGCGGAACGTTGTCGAGGATCAACCGCGCGGAGGCGATGTGCTGCAGATCCTCGATCCCGGTCGTGTGGTGCTTGAGGCCGAGGTAGTTGTTCTCGGGGTGGTAGGCGAGCGGGATGAAGGCGTTGAAGCCGCCGGTCTCGTCCTGGAGCTCGCGCAGTCGCAGCAGGTGATCGACCTTGTGCTCGGGCCGCTCGATATGGCCGTAGAGCATCGTGCAGTTGCTCTGGATGCCCAGGCCGTGGGCGATGCGATGGACCTCGAACCACTCGTCCGCATCGAGCTTGCCGTCGCAGATCACCTCCCGTACCTCGGGGTGGAAGATCTCGGCGCCGCCGCCCGGTAGCGACCCGAGCCCGGCGTCGCGAAACCGGACCAGGACCTCCTCGATCGAGATCTTCTCGAGCTTGGCGAACCAGCCGATCTCGATGGCGGTGAACGCCTTGAGGTGGACGCTCGGGAAGCGCTCCTTCAACCCGCGCAGCATCTCCTCGTACCACGACATCGGCAGGTCCGGATGGAGACCGCCGACGATGTGGAACTCGGTGACCGTGTCGCCCCCCTGCTTGACGGCGTGCTCGTAGACGTCTTCATGACTCATCTCCCAGGCGTGCTCTTCGCCCGGCAGCGCCGCGAAGCTGCAGAACTTGCAGTTGTAGGTGTAGACGCAGATGTTGGTCGGATTGATGTGGCGGTTGATGTTGAAGTAGGCGACATCGCCGTGCAGCCGGCGCCGGACCTCGCCGGCGAGACGGCCGAGCTCGAGCGCGTGGGGCGTCGTCAGGCAGACCAGGGCGTCGCGCTCGTCCAGCCGCTCGCCGTCGCGCACCTTGGCGGCGATGTCACGCAGCGGTTCGGCGAATCGAGACGGCTCCAGCATCGGGGGGCAATATATCTCCCTCCGGCGGCCGGGTCGAGGAGGTCGAGCGCCTGGCCGCGCTTCAGATCAGCACGTCGGCCGCCGTGGCCGCGAACAGCCATACAGCCAGCAAACCGTTGGCCTGGAAGAAGGCGGCGTCGAGCCGCGACAGGTCGGTCGGGCGGACGATCGAGTGTTGGTAGGCGAGGAGTGCCGCGCAGCCACCGACGCCGATCCAGTAGGCGACGTCCAGACCCGGCGGGTAGAGCCGCGGCAGGAGCGCCAGGAGCGCCAGCATGCCGAGGTGCAGGCCGCCCGAGATCCAGAGCGCTCCCACCGTCCCGAAGCGCACCGGGATCGAGTAGAGACCCGCCCGGCGGTCGAATTCCTGGTCGGCGAGGGCGTAGAGGACGTCGAATCCGGCCACCCAGAGCAGAACCGCACCGGCGAGAGCCAGGGGTGTCGCGGTCACGTCGCCGTGCACCGCGATCCAGGCGCCGAGCGGCGCGCCCGAGAGCGCCAGGCCGAGAACCAGGTGCGAGAAGTTGGTGAACCGCTTGGTGTAGGAGTAGCCGAGGATGATCGCCAGGGCGACGGGGGAGAGCTTGAGCGCGAGCGGGTTGAGGCGCCAACCGGCGACGACCAGAACCAGGCAGCTCACCAGGACGAAGGCCGTGACGAATCCGACGCCGATCTGGCCGGTGGGCAGCTCCCGGTTCGCGGTCCGCGGATTCTCAGCGTCGATCCGCCGGTCGACCAGCCGGTTGAAGCCCATGGCGGCGCTCCGAGCCCCGATCATGGCGACCACGATCCAGCCGACGACGCGCCACTCGGGCCAGCCTTCAGCGGCGAGGATCATGCCGAGAAACGCGAACGGCAGCGCGAAGATGGTGTGCTCGAACTTGATCATTTCGAGCACAGTGCCGAGGTGCCGCCCGCTTCGGCCCCATCTCATAGAGGCGCATCCTACGCCGAGCGCCGAGCTCTAGGATAGCCACGCCGGCGGATAGCCCGGGGCGCCGATCTTCACCAGGCTCGCCCGCCGAGACCTCGTACAATAGCCGGGCCCGGAGAGGTCCACCCCTGAACGCCCCTGGTGGCACCGGGATTCGAGCGCAGATGAAGGTCCTCTTGTTCATTCCCGTGGTCCTGAGCATCCTTGTTCTGGCAGCGCATTTCCTGCGCGGCGACAATCTGCTTCTGGTCGTCCTCGTGCTCGGACTGCTGGTGCTCCTCGCCGTTCGGCGGCCGTGGGTAGCCCGTCTGATGCAGGTGGTACTGGTGGTCGGGGCGATCGAATGGGTGCGGACCCTGGTCGCCCTGGCGATGTCCCGCGCCGAGCAAGGAGAGCCGTATCTGAGGATGACGTTGATCCTGGGCGCGGTAGCGGTGATCACCCTGCTCTCGGCCTGGCTCTTCCAAACCGCGACCCTCCGGAAGGTCTACGGCCTGGACGGAGCAGCTCGCTAGGCTCGCTCACGAGCACGCCGATGGAGGCGGAGAACCACTACCACGTCGATCTCTTCGTAGGTAGGCGGAGTCGGTTTTTTCGAGGCCTGACGCTCCAGCGAATCGACGCCGCGGAGGGAGACGGCCCGCGGCCCTACCGCGTCCTGGACGATCTCGGTGTCCTGGGGCCGCCGGAGGAATGGCTATCGGGACCGATGCCCCTCGAGGAAGCGCTCCGCGTGGCCCTGGAGCTGGTCTATCCGGCGGTCGAGAAGCCTGCCTATCCGTGCCGCCTCTCGGCGCCATGGGAGCTTCTCGGCTACCGCTATACCCGAACGGAGCGGCGGCTCCTCGGCGTCGTCCCCTTGCCTGGTTCCTACGTCTGCCAGGCGGTCGGGCCGGACGGTCGCCCGGAGGTGGTGGCGGCCGGCGCACCGGACCTGACTGACGGTAGGAGACCATCGTGAAGAGAGGCTCGGTGCCGGTGACCTACTCGGACGGTAAGACCGAGGTGCGACTCGGCGATCGGGTGCAGGTTCGCTTCTTCTTCCGCCGCAGAGTTGGCGAAGTGCACTATGTTCCGGGCATCTCGGCGAAGGTCGAGGAGTACGAGCACGATTCGCTCACCTGGGTCGGCTTGTCCCTGCCGGACGGCTGGGCGACGGCGGTCCTGGTCGACCCGGAGAGTCAGCGACTCCAAGCCAAGATCCGCTTCCTCGGCCGCGGCGAGGAGTCGGCCGCGGCGCGGCGCAAGCTGGCAACCGTGGTCGCGAACTCCGAGGCCGAAGTGGCGGTTGAAGAGGGCGAGGAGAACCAGGAGAGCGAGGAGCCTCCCACCGCTATCGACTGGGTGGCGCTCGCGGTGGCGATGCTGATTCCGGCGGTCCTGCTGACGGCGGCCGTCGTGGCCATCGTCTGGGGCCTTCGATTCCTGCTCGGGCTACTGTGATCGACGGGTCGAACCGGGCGCCGGCCTCTGACCTGCGGGCCAGGAGTTGTCGGCCGACCGCAACCTTCCGGTCGTTGCTTGCGTCCAATACACATCTTGACCGTCAGTGCAGACTCCTGCCTGGAAGGAGGCTCTAGGATGCGATCTCGCCTTGGCTTCATAAGTCGCTTGACGCTCGTCACCCTGTTTCTCGCTGCGACCGCCGTCGCCGCCTCGGACATCGAGAACCCGTTCGGGCTCCGCTTCGAGCCGTACGAATTCGAGCCCGCCGGCGGCGACAAGGTCGATTCCGAGTTCGGTCGTTTCACCGTGCCCGAGAACCGGTCGCGGCCGGACGGCAAGCAGCTCGAGCTCGCCTTCCTCCGCTTCCCCTGCACGGGGGGCGAGACGTGCGGCTCGCCGATCGTCTACCTGGCGGGCGGCCCCGGCGGCTCGGGGATCGGCACCGCGCGGTTCGACCGGTTCCCGATGTTCATGGCGATGCGCGAGTTCGGCGACGTCATCGCGTTCGACCAACGTGGCACCGGTGAGTCGGAGGCGGATCTGGACTGCGGCAACCCGTTCTTCCTGCCGCTCGACCGACCGACCGACCGCGCCCAGGCGGGCCAGATCATCGCCGGCGCCGCCAAGGCGTGCGCCGACAAGCTGATCGCGGCCGGCCACGACGTCGGCGCCTACAACACCCTGGAGAGCGCCGACGACCTCGACGCTCTCAGACAGGCGCTCGGCGCCGAGAAGCTGTCGCTCTGGGGGATCAGCTACGGCTCGCACCTCGGCTTGGCGATGCTGAAGCGGCACGGCGACACGATCGACAGGGTGATCCTCGCCGGGATCGAGCCGCTCCACCACAGCTGGAAGCTGCCGAGCGATCAGCAGACCCTGTTGGAGAAGATCGCCGAGCTGGTGAGCGCCGACGCGGGGATCAGTGGGAAGGTCCCGGATCTCCTCGGCTCGATCGAGCGGCTGCTGACGCGGCTCGACCGGGAGCCCGTTCAGTTGACCCTGACCCACCCGATGAACGGCACCGAGCACACGGTCGCGATCGGCAAGTTCGATCTCCAGAACGTGCTCACCGGCTTCCTGCGTGGGCCCGAGCAGTTCGCCGGCCTGCCCGACTTCATCTACCGCCTGGAACGGGGCGACTGGATCGCCCTCGGTCTGCAGGCCGGTCAGCAGCGGCTCGGAGAGATGTGGAGCATGATGTCGGCGGCGATGGACTGCGCCTCGGGGATGAGTACCGATTGGGCCGAGCGGATCGCCGAGGAAGCGAAGACGACGCTCTTGGCGGACGCGATCAACTTCCCCTATCCCGAGGTCTGTGACGGCGTCCCGGCGCCGGACCTGGGCGACGAGTTCCGACGCCCCGGGAAGTCGGCGGTGCCGAGCCTGCTGATCAGCGGCTCGGTCGACGGGCGGACGCCGCCCAGCAACGCCGAGCGGATCCTGCCCCACTTCTCCAACGCCCAGCACCTGATCGTCAACGGCTCGGGGCACAATGTCTTCCTGTCGTCGCCCAAGGTGCTGGCAGTGATGCAAGCGTTCATGCGTACCGGTGAGCTGCCGTTCACGACGATCGATCTGCCGCCGGTCGAGTTCCTGGCGCCGCGCACGATCGCCGAGGTGAGCGGCGAGGTGCTCGAGCGTTATGCTGGCAACTACCAGATCGCCGACGACGAGTTCCGACGGGTGATCAAGGCCGGCAACCAGCTCTACACCCGCCGGGGCAACGGCCAGGTGCTGCCGATCCGGCCGCTATCCGACTCGAGCTTCTTCTACGAGAACTCCACCACCTGGCTCGAGTTCGTCGTCGACGAGAACAGCGTGGTCGAACGGATGGAGATGCACCACGACGGCAGCGAGGAGGCCGAGCCGGCGGTGAAGGTCGAGTAGCGGTCGCTGCGACCCGGAAGCTCAGCCCCGCTTCGCCAGCTCTTCCAGGGTCGCGGTCAGCAGGTCCCAGAAGCGACCGACCGTCGCCACTTCCACCCGCTCGTCGGGGGAGTGGGGAAACTGGATGGTCGGCCCGAACGAGATCATGTCCATTCCCGGCACCTTCTCGCCGATGATCCCGCACTCGAGCCCGGCGTGGATCGCGCCCACCTCGGGCGCGAAGCCGAGCACCTTCTCGTGCAGCTCCTTGACGACCCCGAGAAGCTCCGAGCTCATGTCGGGCTGCCAACCCGGATAGCCGCCGCCCTCTTCCACCGAGCAACCCGCCAGCTCGCCGGCCGCGCGGATCTTGCGGACGAGCGCCTCGAGCGCCGAGGCGACCGAGCTACGGCTCGACAGTCCGATGGATAGCGATCCGTTCTGGCGCTTTACCGTTGCCAGGTTGGTGCTCGTCTCGACCAGACCGGGGATGTCGTAGCTCATCGACATGACGCCGTGAGGCAGTGACGAGACGAGGTTGAGCGTGGTGCGAGATGTCGAATCGCTCCAGACCGTGTCGATCTCGGCGGGTTCCATCGCGAACTCCATGCTCGGCTCGGCCGGCTTGAACTCGGCCTGGATGGCGCCGAGCTCCGCTTCGAGCGCCTCGACGAAGGCGTCCTTGTCCGCCTCCGGAATCGCGATCGTCGCGTGAGCCTCGCGCGGCACCGCGTTGTGCGCGTTGCCACCGTCGAGCTCGGCGAGGTGGAGCGCGTGGCTGCCACGCGCGGCGTTGATCGCCCGCGCCAGGAGCTGGGTGGCGTTGCCGCGCTGGAGGTGGATGTCGACTCCGGAGTGGCCGCCCTTCAGGCCACGAAGCGCGATCTTCAGACCGACGGAGCCGTCGGGTGCGCCCGCGGTCTCGATCGGCAGGTGGAGCGAGCTGTCCTTGCCACCGGCGCAACCGACCGTGAGCGTCCCCTCCTCTTCGGAGTCGAGGTTGATCAGGCGGCGCCCGGCGAGCAGCGAGCCGTCGAGCTCCGCGGCGCCGGTCAGGCCGGTCTCCTCGTCGATGGTGAACAGGAGCTCGAGCGGTCCGTGGGTCAGATCGTCCGCCTCGAGGATGGCGAGCATGGCGGCGACGCCGATGCCGTTGTCGGAGCCGAGCGTCGTGCCGGTCGCCTTGATGAAGTCGCCGTCGCGCTGCGGCTTGATCGGATCGGTTGCCCAGTCGTGGTCGACGTCCGAGTTCTTCTCCTGCACCATGTCGAGGTGCGCCTGGAGAATGGTCGGCGGGGCGTTCTCGTGGCCGGCGGTGCCGGGTTTGCGCACCACCACGTTGCCGGCGGCGTCGACGTCGCTGGTCAGTCCCTTCTTCTCGGCGATCGCGAGCACGTGCTCGCGCATCAGCTCCTCGCCCTTCGAAGGGCGGTTGATGCCCAGAATCCGATCGAAATGCGACCAGAGTGGAGTGGGCTCGAGCTCGGCAATACTGATCATCCCTGTCCTCCTGTCAGGAGGGGGAGTTTAGCCGAAGAGCGCCCGCCGCGCCCCGTCCGACGGTGGGTCCACCGCCACTCGAGCACTTCGTATACTCGATCTCCTGCAAGGAGAGCGTGATGATCGAGAGCGCGGCCCGAATCCTGGTTCTACTGGTCCTCATGGCAGGGCCGCTGGCGGCGGACACGTTGATCGTCGCCAACAAGAGTGACGACACCATCGACCTGGTAGATCTGGAGAGCGGTGAGTCGCGCGCGACGATGCCGACCGGACACGCGCCGCACGAGGTCGCGGTCTCGGCCGATGGCCGTCTGGCGGTGATCTCCAACTACGGCGATCGCGAGCAGCCGGGCTCGAGTCTGACCGTGATCGATCTCGAGCGGGCCGAGCTCGCGCGGACGATCGACCTCGGCTCGCACTCGAGACCTCACGGCCTCGGATGGCTCCCGGACGGCAGGCTGGCCGTCACCACCGAGGGGAGCGCCCACCTGCTGGTAGTCGACCCGGGTGCCGGCACGATCGAGCTGGAGATCGCGACCGAGCAGGAGATCTCCCACATGGTCGCCGTCACCCCCGACGGTGGGCGCGCGTTCGTCGCCAACATCGGCTCCGGGACGGTGACCGTGGTCGATCTCCGAACCGGCAGGAAGCTGACCGACATCGCGACCGGCGATGGCGCCGAGGGGGTCGCGATCACGCCCAACGGCCGGGAGGCCTGGGTCGGCAACCGCTCCTCGGACACCCTCAGCGTGATCGATACCGAAACGCTCGAGATCCTGGAGCAGATCCCCTGTCCCGGCTTTCCGATCCGGGTGGCGATCACCCCGGACGGCGCGCGGGCGCTGGTCTCGGCCGCACGCAGTGGCGAGGTGGTGGTCTTCGACGTCGCCGAGCGGCGCGAGCTGACGCGCGCCAAGCTCGACCTGAGCACCGTGCCGACCGCGGCTGAGCGTCTGTTCGGCGATCGGTTCGGCGAGAGCCCGGTGCCGGTGGGTCTGGTGGTCTCGAGCGACGGCGCATCGGCGTGGATCGCCGCCACCCAGGCCGACGTCGTGGTCACCGTCCGGACCGCGGACCTGGCCGTGACCGGCCTGATTCGCACCGGCCAGGAGCCCGATGGGATGGCCCTGGTCAGCCGCCGTTGAGGAAGCTGAAGGAGTCCTGGCAGTTGAGCGCCGGGTAGGTGCGGCCGTTCACCGGGTCGGTCGCCCGGACACTCGACGCCTCCAGCGCCGCCTCGATCTCATCGACGGTCGCCTCCGGATACTTCCTCCTCAAGAGGACGGCGCAGCCGGCGGCGAGCGGTGACGAGAGGGAGGTGCCGGCGCTGAAGGAGACGGTGCCTCCCAGGTCGGGGACCTCGAGCAGGGCGCCCGGTGCCAGCAGATCGATTCTCCTGTTCCGATCGGTGAAGCAGATGAGCTGGTTCGGACCGGTGGTCTCGTCGGTGCACGAGCTCAGGTCGATGGTACCGAAGTCGGCGTCGTAGACCGCTCCGACCGCGATCGCGTTAGCGATGCAGGCGGGACGCACCATCTTGTTCGGTCGGGCACCGTTGCCGCTGGCGGCGAAGCCGAGGATCCCGGCGTCGCGCAGCTGGTCGATCGCCCGCGCGTAGGCGCGGCTGGTGGCACCGCGGCGGTCGCAGTTGCCGCGGTACCCGCCGCCGCCGAAGCTCATGTTGTAGACGCCAACGTCGGGTCTCTCATTGAGGATCCAGTCGAGCGCCGCGATAGCGTCCGAGGAGAGCGGACCCTGGCCGCTGCCGATCTTGAGAGCGATCAGATTGGCCCTTCTCGCCGCGCCGGTCGCGGCGACCCGGCCCATACCGACGATGCTGCCGCCGACTCCCGTGCCGTGTCCGACGTCGTCCTCGGCCGCCCCCCTGCCCGACTGGCGGGCTTCACCGTTCGGGCAGCAGTCGGGGCTGCAGAAGCACTCCTGGGCCTTGATCCGCCGTCGCAAGTCGGGGTGGTCGGTATCGACGCCCGAATCGAGCAGCGCCACCCAGATCCCTTTGCCGTGCTTGCCCATGCGCCGTACCGGGTTGATGCCGGCCACCCGGGTCGCCTCGGCCAGGCTGTACGAGAGGCGCTCGTCCAGTCCGACGCCGTCGACCGAGGACAGTGCCGCCAGCGCCAGCACCCCCTCCGCGCCGGTCTCGCCGGCGAGCGCGTCGATCGAGCGGTACTGATGCGCGAGATCGAAGAGACCGGCGGGCAGGCTGCCCAGCACGCTCTCGCCCTCCCGTCGCAGCGCCTGTCGGTCCGCGGCGGTGACGAACTTCTGTAGGACCCGGTCATCGCCGGCACCGACCTGGAGGGTGGCGATCACCCGGACCCGTTCCCCGGCCTCCAGGGCCGCGAGCAGCTCCCGGTCGACCTTGCCGCTCGCCTCCAGCTCGAGCCGTTGCCAGGATTGGAGCCCGCCCTGCGCGTGGACCTCCGGGGTGAGCAGGTGGAATCCGACGGTGAGCGCGAGGAGCGCGACTGTCTGGTGCCGTCTCATTGGAGCCTCCTTGCCGGGTCGCATTCGAAAGCGGGTCGCTGGCTCGATCATACGCCCAGGACCGGGAAATGAGCACTGCCGACGGAACCTCGCCTAGGGGTCAGCCGTTAGACTGCTGGCGTGAGCGTTCCCCCACTTTCCGATCTGACCCGGCTGCCCGAGCGGAAGGCGGTTCAGCGCTTCTTCGACGGCGCCAATCGATCGGTTCTCCGCTGGGCGTTGATCGTGGCGACCCCGGGAGCGCTGGTCGGGCTGATCACCAGCCTGAGCACCGGTCACCCGCTGCTCACGGGGCTGTGGGGCGCAGCGCTGGCGATCGATCTGTTCCTGATCTTCGGGCGCCGCAGCCGTCTGGCGCTCGAGTCCGCGCGGCAGCTCCTGATCGCCTTCCTGGGCAGTCACGCGGCGGCGGCGGTGCTCTCGATGCTGCTCGAAGACCCCGAACCGGCCTACGTCTTCGCCGGCTATCTCTTTCCGGCGTCGCTGATGTTCTTCCGCATGCGCTGGGTCGAGTACACCTCGCTACAGCTCGGCTTCTTCGCGCTCGCCGCCTGGCTCACGACCCGCGAAGGGATGCCTCCGACCTGGGGTGCCCGAGCCGGCCTCCTGATCGGTGCGGCGGTGGCGGCGTTGATCGCCAGTGCGATCGCCGTCTACCTGACGCGACGGAATCGCAACCGTTTCCTGATGGTGTGGCGGCGCGAGGTGGCGCGCGAGCGCGAGGAGGCGCGGATGCGCGGCGAGCTGATGGACGCCCGCGAGATTCAGCTCAGCATGCTGCCGCGCGTCACCCCGGAGCTCGGGTGGCTCGCTTCGTCCGGGACCTCGATCCCGGCGAGCGAGGTGGGCGGCGATTACTACGAGTACTTCGAGCTCGACGCCGATCGACTGGTGCTGGTCATCGGCGACGTCGCCGGTCATGGCGTGGCGAGCGGCTTGGTGCTGTCGGGAGTCCGCAGCGGTCTCCACCTGTTGAGCGAGGAGCTGGCGCAGCCGGTTGTGGTGCTCGAGCGGTTGAATCGAATGGTCCGTGAGACCGCGCCGAGCCGCATGTTCGTGACCCTCCAGATCGCCCTGATCGATCGCCGCAGCGCCACCGTCACCCTGGCCAACGCCGGGCACCCTCCGCTCCTCTGGCTGGCCGCCGAAGGCGGCGAAGCGCGACTGATCGGCACCAGTGGTCTGCCGCTCGGCACCCGGCTGTCGCCCGACTACCAGGCGGAGCGGCAAGCGCTCGTCCGCGGCGACACGCTGGTGCTCTACACCGACGGTGTCCTGGAGACCACCGACGCCAGTGGCGCGACCTTCGGGGAAGATCGCCTGATGCGGCTGGCGCGCGCAGCGGTCGACGGCTCGGGTGTCGACGACGTGCGCGACGCGATCGTCGACGGTATTGCGCGCTTCCAGGGTGCCGCCGAACAGGTCGACGATCTGACCCTGGTGGTGGTCAGGGCCGGCGATCTCGGACCGGCATCGTAGCTCGCCCCGGGCGCGGTGTGTCGTACTCCATTCCGCTCCCCCGCGCGAAGCCGTAACGTCAGGCCGACATCGAGGAGAGCGAACGTGCACTTCAAGAGACTCCTGGTAGCCCTAGCCCTGATCTGCCTGCCCGCCCCGCTGCTCGCCGAGGCCGAGCTCGAGGCGCGGATCTGGCTGCTCGAGATGGACGGCAGCATCCGGGTCGTCGAGCGGGGCAGGGGCACCGAGATCCAGCTACCCGAGACTCTCGCCATCGAGGAGGACGACGCGTTCGACATCAGGCTCACCTGGCGGATGCCCGGGCCGCTCGTCGTTCGCTTCGCCTACACGCCAATGAGCTTCAGCGGCGACGCCAACATCAGCGAGGACATCGACTTCGGCGGCTTCACCTTTCCGGTGGCGTTCGACGTCGCGTCACAGCTCGACCTCGACTACGGTCGGCTGGGGGTCGGCTGGCTGATCAGGGCTAGCGAGAACTTCCGGATCGGTCCGATTCTCGAGGTGAAGGCGCTGCGCGCCGAGGCCGAGCTGCTCGGCAGCGTGCTCGCCATCCCCCTGGTGGCGGCGCGCGAGACGCAGGAGACCGGGTTCGCCTCGGTCGGTCTCGGCTTCGAAGCGAGCCCGATCCCGACCTTGCGGATCGTCGGCGAGGTCGGCTATGCGCCGGGCCTCGATTACGGTGAGATGCTCGAGGCGGAGCTGGGGATCAAGTACTCGCCGGTCAAGGTGCTGAGCGTCTTCGGTGGCTACCGACTGCTGGATCTCGACCTCGAGGACGACGACGACCGGCTCGACCTCGAGCTGTCCGGGCCCTATCTGGGCGCTTCCCTGAGCTTCTAGTCCGCTCGCCGTTCCTCCACGGGTCACGCGCCCTCGACCGGGCAGGGCGCGGACGGTACAATGCCGCGACCCTGTAAATCTCTGACCCGCGGAGGGTTCATGGACAAGAAGGAATTCAAGCCGTTCGTACCGGCCTCGCAGAGCATGGCCGAGCTGACGTTCAAGGCCGTCTTTCTCGGCGCCATCATGGCGGTGGTGCTGGGCATGGCCAACGCCTACCTGGGCATGAAAGCCGGTCTGACGGTTGCCGCGACGTTCCCCGCCGCGGTCGTCGCCATGGCGGCACTTCGCGTCTTCGGCGGGACGATTCTGGAAGAGAACGTCGCCCGAACCTCTGCCTCGGTTGGTGAAGCGCTGGTAGCGGGAGCGATCTTCACCATCCCGGCGTTCGTCATCAGCGGCGCCTGGTCGGAGCTGCGCTACTGGGAGAGCACCGCGATCATGCTCGTAGGCGGTGTCCTGGGCGTTCTGTTCGTGATCGTGCTGCGCCGAACCCTGGTGGTGGAGGCGGATCTGCCCTTTCCCGAGAGCGTTGCTGCCGCCGAGATCGTCAAGGCCGGGCAGGGTGGCCAGACCGGCGCCAAGTACGTCTTCGGCGCCATGGCCTTGGCGGGTTTCTGGGAGCTGCTCAAGAACTCGAACGGCGTCCAGATCGTGCAGCAGAGCAAGAACTGGTTCATGGGCTTCGCCGAGTCGAACATCCAGGTGCTCTCGGAGCGGCTCTCCTATACCGGGGGCATCCTGTTCGCGACCCCGGCCGCGTCGCCGGCGCTGATCGGGGTCGGCTACATCGTCGGCTTGCGGGTCTCGGCGGTGCTGTTCGCTGGAGCGGTGATGGGCTGGCTGCTGCTGGTGCCGCTGGCGGTCTTTCTGAACCCGGCGCTTTCGGCCGGGCTGGAGGGCGACGCCGAGATGATCGCCCTGGCCAACTCCGTCTGGTCACGCCAGATTCGTCCGCTGGCGGTAGGAACGATGATCGTCGCCGCCTTCTACACGCTCTACACCCTCCGCAGCTCCCTGGTCGCCGGTATCAGCAAGGCGATCAAGGACATCGGCGCCGCCAAGGCCGGTGGCGCCGACCGCACCGACGTCGACCTGGACGTCAAGAAGGTCTTCGCGGCGATCGCGGTCATGGCGGTGGCCACCTTCTTCCTCTACTACTACTTCGCCCAGAACCTGGGAGGCGCGATCGTCCTGACGGTGGTCATGGTGATCCTGGGCTTCCTGTTCGCCGCGGTCGCCGGATACCTGGTGGCTCTCATCGGCAGCTCGAACAACCCGATCTCGGGTCTGACCCTGAGCGCACTCCTGATCTCGGCGGTGCTGATGGTCTTTCTCGGGCTGACCGACGTCCACGGTGTCGCCGCGGTCCTCGCCGTGGCGGGTGTCGTCTGCTGCGCCGCCGGTATCGCCGGCGACATGATGCAGGACCTCAAGGTCGGCCACATCCTGGGCGGCACCCCCTGGCGGATGGAGGTCGGTGAGCTGATCGGTGTCTTCGTTGCCGCCCTGGTGCTGGCCTGGCCGCTGATGGCCCTGCATCGCGTCTACACCATCGGCTCGGCCGAGCTGCCGGCGCCTCAGGCAGGTCTCATGGCACTGATGGCCAACGGCATCGTCGGCGGCGAGATGGCGTGGCCCCTGGTGATCGTCGGCATGTTCCTGGCCTTCGGCCTGATCCTGATCGGATCGCCCTCACCGATGCTGATCGCGGTCGGTATGTACCTGCCGTTCGAGTCGACCTGCGCGATCTTCGTCGGCGGCCTGATCAAGTGGATGCTGGAGACCCGACTCAAGAAGTCCGGAGCCACGGAGGAGCAGACCACCCGGGCCGACAACATGGGGATCCTGCTCTCGTCCGGGTTCATAGCCGGTGAGGCGCTGATGGCCGTGCTGCTCGCCTTCCTGGTGCTCGGAGGAGACTTCCTTCCGTGGCTGCTGCGCATGAGGGATGCGGTGACGCCGGCGATGACCCCCAGCTTCCTGCTCAGCCTGGTCGTCTATCCGGTGCTGATCTATCTGCTGGTCTGGCTGCCGATCAACAAGATGCGCGAGGGCGGCATGCCGACTACGAAGGTCGAGTAGCTCACCCTGCCGAGACCCGAAGATCCGCTCGAGTCGATCAATCTGCTCGACTTGTGTCCAACCCGTTGCGCCGAGTGGCGGGAGATCGACGGCCGCGTGGTCATCGAGCGGCCGCCGCCGGCTCGGCCGTGGTACCGGTCGCCGCTACACTGGATCGGATTCCTGATGTCGACGCGCCGGATCCGGCTCGACGAGAAGGGCAGCTACGCCTGGACGCGCCTCGACGGCACGCGCTCGGTGAGCGAGCTCGCCGAGGGGATGCGCGCCGAGTTCGGCGCCGATATCGAGCCGGCCGAGGAGCGTGTGGGGCTTCTCGTTCGTCAGCTCAGAAGCCAGGACCTGGTGGCCTATCCGGGCTGGGACGAAGCGGGCGGCGGTGGCCCGACGAATCGGAGCGACCCTTGACCGCGGCTGCCCTTTCCCGCCGCGGAGTGCTACGATCCGCGCAGGCGTCGAGCCGACCGGCCCGTCGGGTCCGCCTCCACTCCGACTTTGCGCCATAGCTAGGCCGCCGCCGCGGCCGATTCAAAAGGAAACAAAACTACCGTGAACGATGAGATGAAGATCGCGCTGCTGTGCGATCTAGAGAACATAGCGCTCGGAGTCAGAGACTCCGACATCAAGAAATTCGACATCAACCTGGCTCTGGCCCGAATCCTCGAGAAGGGGAAGGTGATCGTCAAGAAGGCGTACGCCGACTGGGAGCGCTACAGCGAGTACAAGCGCACCTGCCACGAGGCGGGCATCGAGCTGATCGACATCCCCCAGAAACGGATCTCGGGAAAGAACAGCGCCGACATCAAAATGGCGGTCGACGCCATGGAGCTCTGCTACGCCAAGGAGCACCTCGACACCTTCGTGGTCATGTCGGGCGACAGTGACTTCTCGCCCCTGGTCTCGAAGCTCAAGGAGAGCAACAAGCAGGTGATCGGCCTCGGGGTGAAGAACTCCTCGTCGAAGCTGCTGATCGACAACTGCGACGAGTTCATCTTCTACGAGGACGTCTGGCGCGACACCCAGAAGGCGCCGGTGGTCAAGGGTCTGACCAAGCGCAAGAGCGAGGTCATGAACTACCTGGTCGACGCGATCAAGGCGCTGATGCGTGAGAACAAGGACGTTCTGTGGGGCTCGATGATCAAGCAGACGATGCAGCGCAAGCGGCCGTCGTTCAACGAGAGCTACTACGGCTTTTCGACCTTCTCCGATCTGCTCGAGGAGGCCCAGAAGCAGAAGATCGTCAAGTTGAAGAAGGACCAGCGCTCCGGGACGTATATCGTCACCAGCTTCCACGAGCAGAAGTGAGTGTCGTACTCAACAGTGAGCAGGCGAAACAGGGCGGTATGATAGCTTCTCAAGGACTGTAATCGGCATGTCTCTGGCACGCATGGAGGTCTACGAAGAGGAGTTCCGACACCTCGAGAGCTCCCTGCGCAGACTGCGACTGGACGCCAACGCCAAGGCGGTCTTTCTGATCGATCGCAACGGCCAGCACATCGCTGCCGCGGGCGATACCGATCAGTTCGACAGCACGTCGCTCGCCTCGCTGACGGCCGGTAACGTCGCGGCGACCGACGGTCTGGCCAAGCTGATCGGAGAACGCGAGTTCTCGGTCCTCTTCCACGAGGGCCAGAGAGACCACATCCACATTTCCATCGTGGCCCGGCGGGCCATCCTTCTGGTGATCTTCGACGAACGGTCGTCCCTGGGCTTGGTCCGGTTGCGGGTAAAGCGGGCGAGCAGCGAGATGGATCGGGTCTTCGAACAGATGGATCAGAAGGCCGAGATGGGCTTTCAGGGAGAGGCTGAGCCCAGCCCCTTCTCAGAGATTACCGACGAAGACATCGACGCGCTGTTCAGCGAGTAGCGGGTGGGCAGGCGACGACGGGCGCGGCCCGTCGCGAAGCCGGCCGAGACCGGCGCTTAGGGCATGACATTCATCAATTACGCGGCTCGAGAGATTAACTGCAAGATCGTCTACTACGGTCCCGGTCTCGGCGGCAAGACGACCAACCTGCAGTACATCTACCACAAGACCGCGCCCGAGCGTAAGGGCAAGATGATCTCGCTGGCGACCGAGGCGGATCGGACGCTATTCTTCGATTTCCTGCCGCTCGACCTCGGCACGATCCGGGGGTTCAACACCCGCTTCCATCTCTATACCGTGCCCGGCCAGGTCTTCTACGACGCCAGTCGGAGGCTGATTCTGAAAGGTGTCGACGGCGTCGTCTTCGTTGCTGACAGCCAGCCCGAGAGGATGGAGGCGAACGTCGAATCGATTCGCAATCTGGAGTCGAACCTTCGCGACCACGGGTTCGACCTGGTCACGATGCCGCTGGCGCTCCAGTTCAACAAGCGCGACATCAACGGCGCGGTACCGAGTGACGAGATGTACCGGATGCTGAACTACAAGAGGGAGCCGACGTTCGAGGCCGTCGCCACGGACGGTCTGGGAGTCTTCGATACTCTCAAGTCGGTGGCGAAGCAGGTTCTCGTGGAATTGAGAAAGAAGTAGGGGAAGGCGAAGAATGGCCAAGCGGTGGAAGAGCGCGGATATCACCTATCTGAAGCGATACGCGAAGAAGAAGAGAACCGCCGAGCTCGCCGAACGGTTCAAGGTCGATCGGGAGCAGCTAACCGCCAAGCTGACCGAGCTGGGGTTGGCGTCCAAGGACAGCGTGGCCGAGATACGTATCGAGCACGATCCGCTGGTCGCGGTCTACATCAAGGGGACGCGGGCGCTCTACGCCAAGAAGTGGCGTGACGCGAAGAAGTTCTTCGAGCAGGTACTGAAGGAGACCGATCAGCCGGAGCTCCGGATGGGGGCTCAGAAATACCTGGAAGTGTGTGACCGCCATCTCAGCAAGCCCCGCCGGCCCGACGATCCGTTCCTGCTGGCCGTCTTCGAGCGCAATCGGGGCAACCTGGACGAGGCGCTCGACATCTGCACCCGGGGCGGTCGAGCCGGCAAGGACGACAAGTTCGCTTATCTGGCGTCCGCGATCCACGCCGTGCGGGGTGATCTGGAGAAGGCGGCCAGCCTGCTCGAGACGGCGATCTCGATGGATCCGAGGAACCGCGTGCACGCCAGCTACGACTCGGACTTCGACGCGCTGCGGGCCGAGGAAGACTACGCCGCGCTCTTCGAAGCCGCCGAGTAGGGGTTGGTATGCTCCTCGTTCGGGAGCCCTCGTGACTAGCCGGATCCAGCCGTCGAGTCGCCTGGTCGCGGTCGGCGGCGGCTCGGGATTGGCGGTGCTGCTGCGCGGACTCAAGCACCACGTCGGGGCGCAGCTCGAGGACCTGAAGGCTGTGGTGACGATGGCCGACGACGGCGGCTCCTCGGGGCGCCTCCGGCGCGAGCTCGGCGTCCTGCCGCCGGGCGACGTACGCAACTGCATCGTCGCGCTGGCCGACGACGAGGACCAGCTGGCGCGGCTCTTCCAGTACCGGTTCGCCGACGGTGAAGGGCTCTC
>CAMYOG010000050.1:0-28335 GCA_947259925.1 Thermoanaerobaculia bacterium | reverse complement strand
ATCTCTTCCTGACTGCGCTCACCGGCATCACCGGCGACTTCTACCAGGCGATCCTGACCGCCGAATCGGTGCTCTCGGTGCGCGGCAAGATCTTCCCCGGGACCCTGAACGACGTCCGGCTGCGGGCGAAGGGAGTCTCGGGCGCGCTCTACGACGGCGAGTCGGCGATCGGCCTGTCGGGCGAGATGCTCGAATCGATGACCCTCGAGCCGGCGTCGGCGGCGGCGTTCCCGCCGGCGGTGGCGGCTCTGCGCCACTCGGACCTGATCGTGCTCGGTCCCGGCTCGCTCTACACCTCGATCCTGCCCAACCTGTTGATCCCGGGCATTCGACGGGCGATCGCCGAATCGAGTGCTCCGGTCGTGCTGATCACCAACCTGATGACCCAACCGGGGGAGACCGACGGCATGGACGCCGTGGCCCATCTCGATGCGATCGAGCGTCACGTGGGCGCCCGTCTGGTGGACCGCATTCTGGTCAACACCGCGCCGTTGCCCGAGATCGGGGTCTCGAACTACGCCGACACCGGGTCGATCCCGGTGCGGGTGGCCGAGGACGAGATCCGGCGGCTGGGCGTCGATCTGGTCGGTGCCGATCTGCTGGCTCCGGGTGAGCTCATCCGGCACGACCCGGCCAGGCTGGCCTCGGCGGTGATCGGCATGTTGGGCGACCCGGTCCGCGAGTCGACGCCGGCCAAATCGACGCGAGCGGAGCGATGACCGGCGCGCCACAGAGCCGGGTAGTGGCGATTCTGGCGGCCGGTATCGGCAGCCGGATGCGCTCCGAGACGCCGAAGGTCCTGCATCCGGTCGGCGGTCGGCCGATGCTCTCCTGGGTGCTGGACGCCGCGCGCGGCGCCGGATGCGACCGGATCCTGGCGGTCGTCGGCCATGGCGCCGAGCAGGTCAGGGCGGCACTCGACGCGCCCGACATTACCTGGGTCGAGCAGCGGGAGCAGCTCGGTACCGGTCACGCCCTGGCCCAGGTCGCGCGAGAGCTCGACGGCGACGGTGTGATCATCGTGCTGTCGGGGGACGTACCTTTGGTCAGACCGGCTACGCTCGCCGCCCTGGCGGACGCCGCGGCCGGGGGCTGGGGGTCGATGGCGGTCGCCGACCTCGACCAGCCCGGCTCTCTCGGCCGAGTACTGGATCGCGATGGCGGCGCTCTCGATCGGATCGTCGAGGCTGCCGACGCCAGCGATGAGGAGCTGGCCATCTCGACGGTCAACGCCGGTCTCTACTGCCTGCCCTATCCCCAGATCTTCGAGCGCCTGGCCGCGCTGACGCCCGACAACGCCAAGGGCGAGCTCTACCTGACCGATGCGCTCGGAGCCGCGGCGGCGGACGGCGATCGGATCTCGCTGGTACAGCTCGCCGATCCGGGCGAGGCGATGGGAATCAACACCCGGGTCGATCAGTCGAGGGTCCATCGGCGCCTGCTCGAGCGCAAGCTCCGCCGCCTGCAGATGCACGGGGTCACCCTGCTCGACCCGGACCGAATCCAGGTCGAGCCGGGAGTCGAGATCGGTGCCGACACGACGGTCGAGGCGGACGTGTCGTTGAGCGGGTCGACGCGGATCGGCCGGCGCTGCGTCCTCCGTCAGGGAGCGTGGATCCGGGACTCGATCATCGCCGACGACGTGACGATCGAGCCGTACAGCGTGCTGGATGGGGCGCAGGTGGGAGACGGCTGCTCGGTCGGCCCATTTGCTCGGCTCCGTCCGGGCACCGTGCTCGAAGAGGGCTCCAAGGTCGGCAACTTCGTCGAGGTCAAGAAGTCGACTCTCGGACCCGGCGTCAAGGCGAGCCATCTCGCCTATCTCGGAGACGCGACGATCGGTCCCGGCGCCAACATCGGAGCCGGAACGATCACCTGCAACTACGACGGCCAGCGCAAACATCCGACCGAGATCGGCGCCGGCGCGTTCATCGGCAGCGATACGATGCTGGTGGCACCGGTCAAGATCGGCGACGGGGCGACGACCGGCGCGGGCTCGGCGATTACCAAGGACGTGCCGTCCGGGGCGCTGGCGATCGAGCGCTCGCGTCAACGGAACGTCGAAGGCTGGGTCGAGCGCCGGCAGAAACGAGAGAGCTCGGAGGACTAGCGATGTGCGGCATTGTCGGCTATCTCGGATCCCAGGAGGTCGTACCGCTGCTCCTGGACGGATTGCGCCGGCTCGAGTATCGCGGCTACGACTCGGCCGGTATCGCGGTGCTCGAGAACGGCAACCTCGAGACCGTGCGGGCGGAAGGGAAGCTCGATCAGCTGGTCGAGAAGCTCGCCGGGCAGACGATTCCGGCCAGCTACGGTCTCGGCCACACCCGCTGGGCGACGCACGGTGAGCCCTCGGAGCGCAACGCGCACCCGATGGTCGACAGTCAGGGGCGGGTAGCGGTCATTCACAACGGCATCATCGAGAACTTCCTCGAGCTCAAGCAGCGGCTGCTGGACGCCGGCTGGACCTTCGACTCGGATACCGACACCGAGGTCGCGGCGAACCTGATCAGTCACTACCTGGACGGCGACCTGAAGACGGCGGTGACCCGCGCGGCGAGCGAGCTGCAGGGCATGTACGCGCTGGCGGTGGTATCGACGGTCGGCGACCGTGAGATCGTCGTCACCCGGCAGGGGCCGCCGCTGGTGATCGGCGTCGGCCAGGACGAGCAGTTCCTGGCCTCCGATCCGGCGGCGCTGCTCGCCCACACGAAGGACGTGATCTTTCTGGAGAACCGCGACGTCGGCCGGCTCACTCCCGAGCGCATCGAGATCTGGGACGCCGATGGCGAGCCGGTCGAGCGCCCGGTCGTGCGGCTCAACTGGGATCCGATCCAGGCCGAGAAGGGCGGCTACAAGCACTTCATGCTCAAGGAGATCCAAGAGCAGCCGCTGGCGGTCCAGGAGACCTTCGCCGGCCGGGTCGACTTCGGGCACGGCCGGATCACCCTCGAGGAGCTGAATCTCACCGAGGAGGAGGCGCGCGGCATCGCCAAGATCGACATCCTGGCGTGCGGTACCTCCTGGCATGCGGGTCTGGTCGGGAAATTCCTCATACAGCGTCTGGCCGACGTGCCGGTCGAGGTCGACTACGGCTCGGAGTTTCGCTACCGAGATCCGATCGTCGGACCAAACGATGTCGCGGTAGGCATCTCGCAGTCGGGCGAGACCGCGGACACCCTGTCGGCGCTCGAGGCGGCGGCCGAGCGCGGCGCTCGCCTGCTGTCGATCTGCAACGTGCCCGGCAGCCAGATCGTCCGGTTGACCGACGGCGTGATCTACACCCACGCCGGCCCGGAGATCGGCGTCGCCTCGACCAAGGCGTTCACCAGCCAGCTGGTGGCGCTCTACCTGCTGGCGCTCCATCTGCGGCAGCTGCGCGGCCTGGAGATCGAGCCGGAGATGCTGCAGGATCTTGCCCATCTGCCGGCGGCGGTCGACGAAGTGCTCGAGCTCGAGCCGGAGATCGAGCAGCTGGCCAGGGTGTACTCGAGAGCCAGCGACTTCCTCTTCCTCGGTCGTGGCATCAACTACCCGATCGCCCTCGAGGGCGCCCTCAAGCTGAAGGAGATCTCGTACATCCATGCCGAGGGCTATCCGGCGGGCGAGATGAAGCACGGCCCGATCGCGCTGATCGACGAGGACCTGCCGATCGTCGCCATCGCCACCGGCGAGCGCGTCTTCGAGAAGGTGCGCAGTAACATGCAGGAGGCCAAGGCGCGCGACGGCATCGTCATCGCCCTGACCGATCGCGATCCCAAGGAGTTCGACGGTATCGCCGAGGAAGTGATCCGGGTGCCGCGGGTGTCCGAGGAGCTGCAGCCGATCGTCAACGTCGTCCCACTGCAGCTCCTGGCCTACCACGTCGGCGTCAAGCGCGGCTGCGACGTCGACCAGCCGCGGAATCTGGCCAAGAGCGTCACGGTCGAATAGCGGGCCTTCGTTCCAGGATCGGCCGGCGGGTCGGGTGGGCCTGGCGAGGGGTGCCCGCCCGGGTACGGCGTCCCTCCGGAGGCCTGTGCCGTGGGGTCCGCCTCAGCGTTCGCATCGCTCCGATCGGCGGTGGCCTCACCAGGTCCGTGAGAGACGCTCGCTCTCGACGCCCCGGGTCGGGCACCCCTCGCCAGGCCCACCCGCCCCACCTCCGAGAATCCCCACCCCCCAGGCGAGATCCAATTCGCGAATCGGTCAGGGCCCCCACTTCTCGCTGCCAAGACCAGCAGCGGCAACGGAGCCTGCCATCCGCCGCGGGAGGGCGTTGGGGGAGGGTGTCCGAGCCAGGGGCGTCGATCACGAGCGTCTCTCACGGGTCTCCGAAGTGCACAGGAGGCCGGAGCGATGTGATCGCTGAGGCGGACCCCACGCCGCAGATGTCCGAGGGACGCCGTACCCTGGGCGGGCACCCTCCTCCAACGCCCTCCCGCGGCGGATGGCAGGCGGCCCCCACCTGTGTTAAACAGCCCGAGCGACGACAGGAAGCCCTGCAGTGTCCCCCAGCGAATTGGATCTCGAGAATCAACTCAATGAAGAGCAGCTCGCCGCCGTGACCCACGGCGAGGGGCCGCAGCTGATTCTGGCCGGGGCCGGCTCCGGGAAGACGCGGGTGATCACCTATCGGGTCGCCTGGCTGGTCAAGGAGCTGGGGATCGATCCGCGCTCGATCGTCGCGGTGACCTTCACCAACAAGGCCGCCGGAGAGATGCGCGAGCGGGTCGAGAAGCTGCTCGCGATCTATCCGCTGCCGACCTTCGTCGGCACCTTCCATCGCTTCGCCCTCGGTCTGCTGCGCAAGTGGGGGTCGCGGATCGCGGTCTCGCCGGGATTCTCGATCTTCGACCGCGACGACCAGATCTCGCTGGTCAAGAAGGCGTTGGCCAAGGAGGGACTGGCCGAGAGCTCGTTTCCGCCCCGCCGCATGCTGGCGGCGATCGGGGCGGCCAAGAACCGTCTGCTCGGGCCGCAAGCGTACGAAGCCGAGGCGGACGGGTTCTTCGCCGAGCGGGTCGCGCGCGTCTACCGCCACTACCAGGGGATGCTGGTCGACGCCAGCGCCCTCGACTTCGACGACATGCTGCGGCTAGCGGTGGAGCTCCTGGTCAAGGAACCGGAGATCGCAGAGCGGCTCAGGTCGAGAATCCACTATCTGCTGGTGGACGAGTTCCAGGACACCAATCACGCCCAGATGAAGCTGGTCAGCGACCTGATCGGCAAGGACGGCAACCTGACCGCGGTTGGCGACGAGGACCAGGGGATCTATCGTTGGCGAGGCGCCGATCTGTCGAACGTTCTCAAGTTCGAGAAGGCGTTCCCGAACGCCACGGTGCGCAAGCTGGAGCGCAACTACCGGTCGACGCAGAACATCCTCACGGCTGCCGGTGAGCTGGTGGCACACAACCGCAACCGGCGCGGCAAGAGGCTCTGGACCGACGCCGGTACGGGCGAGGAGATCGAGCTCTACAAGGCGCGCGACGAGCAGGACGAGGCCAACTGGGTCGCCAACACCCTGCACGGCCTCACCGCCGACGGACGCTCGTGGCGCGAGATGGGCGTGCTGGTGCGCACCAATGCGCAGACCCGCGCGTTCGAGGAGCAGTTCCTCAAGCGACAGATCCCGTACGAGCTGGTCGGTGGCACCCATTTCTACTCCCGGGCGGAGATCAAGGACCTGGTCGCGTATTTACGGGTGCTGCGCAACCCGAGGGACGATCTCTCCTTGCTGCGCATCCTGAACAACCCGCCGCGCGGGATCGGCAAGGCGACCCAGGAGCTCCTGCAGCAGCGCGCCAGCGGGGAGCGCCAGAGTCTGTGGGACGCGCTCACCGGCGGCGAGGCGAGCAGCTTTCCGGCGCGCGGTGCCAAGGCGCTGGCCGAGTTCCGCGATCTCATCAAGGGTCTGCAAGAAGAGGCCGCGGAGCGGCCGCTCCCCTCACTGCTCGATCGCTTGCTCGAGACGACCGGCTACGCGCGGATGTACGACAAGGACGACCCGGAGGCGTACGCGCGCCTAGAAAACATCCAGGAGTTCCTGACCGCTGCCCAGGAGTTCACCGAGGAGCGTCTGCAGGCGGGCGAGACCGACCTGCTGACCGCCTTTCTGGACCACGCCGCTCTGGTCTCGGACATCGATCTCTGGCGCGAGACCGGGGGTGTCTCGCTGATGACCCTGCACAGCGCCAAGGGTCTCGAGTTCCCGGTGGTCGTGGTCGCCGGTCTCGAGGAGGGTGTGCTGCCACACTTCAACGCCGGCGGTGAGCCCGAGGATCTGGAGGAGGAGCGGCGGCTCCTCTACGTCGGTATGACGCGGGCGCGCGAGCAGCTCTTCCTGAGCCACTGCCGGCGCCGGCGGGTCGCCGGCTACTACCAGGACCAGCAGGAGTCACAGTTCCTGGCCGAGCTACCGGCGGAGATCCTCCACGTCACCCGCAGTCCGGAGCTCTTCTACGACGAGCGCTCGAGCGGCGTCGCCTCGTTCTTCGACCGCGGCCGAGGCGCCGGGCGCTCTCGGGGGCCGCAGAGCTCGCAGGCCTATCCGGGGCTCAAGAAGGGCCGGCGGGTCCGCCATGCGACGCTCGGCGAAGGGGTGGTTCTCGAGCTCGACGGCGACGGTAGGGAAGGCAAGCTGACGGTCTACTTCGACCGTGTCGGCAAGCGCAAGCTGGTCGCCAAGTACGCGAATCTAGAGGTCCTGTAGCGATCCGTGCCCTGGGCGGGGCTCGGAGGGTAAAATCGCCTCGATGCGCTGGAGAGGACGAAAGAGAAGTGCCAACGTCGAGGACCGCCGCGGACGCAGCCCGATGGGCGGTCTGCCGATGGGGCGCCGCGGAGCCGGTCTCGGCTGCGGTGGATTGCTGATCATCATCGTCTTGGCGATGGTCTTCGGCGTCGATCCGACGCAGCTGATCTCGGTCGTCGAGCAGACCGGGGGGCAGGTCCAGGCGCCGCCCTCGGCACAGATTCCGGGTGGCTACGGCGGCTCGGCCGCGCCGTCGGACGAGCTCGGCCAGTTCGCTTCGGTCGTACTGGCCGATACCGAGATGACCTGGAACTCCCTGATGAGGGGCTACCGCGAGCCGACCCTCGTCCTCTTCAACGGCAGCGTCGCCTCGGCTTGCGGCTTCAACAGCTCGGCCGTCGGCCCCTTCTATTGCCCGGCCGACTCGAAGCTCTACATCGATCTCGGTTTCTTCCAGACTATGTCGCGGCAGCTGGGGGCGCCGGGGGACTTCGCTCAGGCCTACGTGATCGCGCACGAGGTCGGCCACCATGTCCAGAATCTCCTGGGCATCAGCGAGCAGGTACAGCGGGCGCGCCGCTCGATGTCGCGCCGCGAGGGCAACGCGCTGCTCGTGCGTCTCGAGCTCCAGGCCGACTGCTACGCCGGAGTCTGGGGCTACCACGCCCACCGCCAGCGCCAGATGATCGAGCCTGGCGACTTCGAGGAGGGTCTGACCGCGGCGGCGGCGATCGGCGACGATCAGCTACAGCGGCGCTCGACCGGCTACGTCCAGCCCGAGTCGTGGACCCACGGCTCCTCGGAGCAGCGCGTCGCCTGGCTGCGGCGTGGGCTGCAGAACGGCGATCCCGACGTCTGCAACACGTTCGGCTAGCTGCGTCGCCGCTGGTACCAGCGACGACGGAGGGTCCAGCTTCACGGCCTTGGCGGGTCGCTCTACTCGGGCCGCGGCGGCACGAAGTCTTCGCGCAGGATGGCGTAGAGGTAGTTGTCGACGCGCTCGCCGTGGAGGACGAAGTACCCCCGTAGCCGGCCTTCGCGTCGAAAGCCGAGCTGCGTGAGCACCTTCTGCGAGCCGGTGTTCTCGACCGAGCAGCGCGCCTCGATGCGCTCGAGCTCGGTATGGAAGAAGAGATCGGCCAGCAGCAGGTTCAGACCCTGGACCATCAGGCCGCGGCGCTGGTAGGCGGACGTCAGGGCGTAGCCCAGCTCCGCCAGGCCGTGCTCCCAATTGGTGACCACGAGGGTGATCCAGCCGACCGGCGCGGCATCGGCCAGGATGATCCACTGGAACTTGTCGCCGCGGCCGCGGTAGAGATCGTCGACCCGGTTGAGCGCCAGCTCGGCGCGCAGCTGTCCGAGCGATACCTCGGAGAGTGGCTGATGCCGGCGGACGCTCTCTTCTGCTCGCCATCGGAGCAGCAGCGGCGCATCGGCGGGGTAGGTGGGGCGCAGACTCGCGCGCAGGCGAGACTCGGGGGGTGTAGCTCGGAGCTCGGCCATGGATCAGGTCTCGGCGATCGGCTCGCGGCGTGCCGTCCGCACCGCCGGAATGATCGCAAGACCAAACATATAGCAATATCCAGTCAAGAAGAGATAGAGGAAGGGCATCGAAGGCCACATCTGGAGCCACAGCGCGACCGCGAAGCAGCCGATGAAGTAGAGCGCCAGTGCCCCCTCGATCCAGGCCGACAGATCGCGCGCGACCCGGTAGCGCTTGTCCATCCAGCCATCGGTGGCGCCTTCGATACGGTACTTGGGGGTCCGCTCGAAGGTACCAACACTGCGCCTGAAGCCGGCCAGCACCGCGCGCGAGTTGTTGACCGCCAGGCCGATGCCGAGCCCCATCACCACCGGCAGCCGCCGGAGACAGGCGAAGCCGCGAACACCGCGCAGGTACTGACTGGCCGAGTAGTAGACCAGGACCGAAACGGTCGCCGCCAGGAAGAGCGGCAGATCGATCCAGAGCATCAACCTCGGGTCGGTGCCGATGCGCAGCAGCATCGCCGGGAAGATCAGGAGCGACAGCCCGATCATCAGCAGGTAGGCCATGTTGTTGGTCAGATGGACGACCGCTTCGGTCTTGGCCCGCCAGGGGATCCGAGCGCGCAGCAGCCGCGGTAGCAGCTTGCGTGCGGTCTGAATCGAGCCCTTGGCCCACCGGTACTGCTGTCTTTTGAAAGCGTTGACTTCGACCGGCAGCTCGGCGGGCACCTTGACGTCGGCGAGAAAATGGAATCTCCAGCCCGCCAGCTGAGCGCGATAGGAGAGGTCGAGATCCTCGGTCAGCGTGTCATGCTGCCAGCCGCCCGCGTCGCGGATCGCCTCGAGCCGCCAGAGTCCGGCGGTACCGTTGAAGTTGAAGAACCGGCCGCTCCGGTTGCGGGCGGCATGCTCGACCAGGAAGTGGGCGTCCAGAAAGATCGCCTGGATCCGGGTGAGCAGGCTGTAGTCGCGGTTGAGGTGCTCCCAGCACGCCTGCACCATGCCGATCTCGGGGTCGGCGAAGTGCGGGACGGTGCGTTTCAGGAAGTCGGGTCGGGGTACGAAATCGGCATCGAAGACCGCCAGCAGCGAGCCCGAAGCGCGGCGGACGCCCGCCGCCAGGGCACCTGCCTTGTAGCCCTTCCGGTCGACCCGATGCAAGTGCACGATGTCGACGCCGCGGGCGCGCAGCCGCTCGACGTGCCGGGCAACGATCTCCCGGGTCTCGTCGGTCGAGTCGTCCAGCACTTGGATCTCGAGGCGGTCCGCCGGGTAGTCGAGGGCGCAGACGGCGTCGATCAATCGCGTGGCGACGTAGAGCTCGTTGTAGAGCGGCAACTGGACGGTGACGCGCGGCCACTCGGCCGGCGCCGGCGGTGCCACCGGGCGCAGATGGCGTGTGCGATAGTAGATGGCCAGTAGCACCAGCCGGTGCGCACCAAACAGCGCCAACACCCCGAGAATCAGGTAGTAGCTTGCCAGAGTCGTCTGAGTCAGAAGTTCGTTCATCTGGTCGCTGGGACTCGCCGCCCCGGGGGTTCGCCAAGCCCGTCCTGGTGGCGGCCGGGCCGCTGGTGGCGGCTCATATCGGCCTGCTGATCACCTGGGATCTCGCGGCCCGTCCGGTGGCTACGCTCGGCATGATGGCGCTGGGCGCCGGGGGCCTGGTCTGGGCGGTTCGACGTCTCGCTGTCCAACCGGGCTCGAAAGTGGTGGGAATCCTCCTGGTCGCTCTGCTTCTGCGCCTGCTCCTGCTTCCGCTGTCGCCTACGCTGTCGGATGATCTGCTGCGCTATGTCTGGGATGGCAGGGTCGTCGGTGCGGCTTCGAATCCCTATCTTCTGGCTCCCGACGACCCGGCCCTGACCTCGTTGCGGGGACCGCTCTGGCGCTCCCTGCCCCATCGTGAGGTCCCGACGGTCTATCCGCCCGTCGCGCTGGGGCTGTTTAGTATAGCGGCTCAACTCCCGGCTCCGTTGCTGACACTCAAGCTCCTGCTCGCGGCGTGCGACCTGGTCACTTGTCTCCTTCTGATACGGCTCGCCGGCCTGCTTGGACTACCCGAAGAGCGGGCCGCGTGGTACGCCTGGAATCCACTGGTGACCCTCGAGACCGCGGGCATGGGGCATGTCGACGCGCTCGGCGTGGCGCTGACGGTCGCGACGCTCGTGCTCCTCGTGAGCCGCGGGCACCGGCCGCTCGGCGCGGCGGCGACCGCCGCCGGGTCGGCGCTCTCGAAGCTCATTCCGATCGTCGCGTTGCCGGTCTGGACGCGGGCGAGCCGGCGGCCCCTGACCTTCGTCGCCGCTGCCGGCGCGCTCATTCTCGTGGCCCTGCTTCCGGTGGTGATCTCGACCGACGGGGTGCCGCCCGGGATCGCTCGATTCGCCGTCAGCTGGGAGTTCAACGGACCGCTCTACGAGCCGCTCTGGAGGTTGTCCGATCGGCTGGCGGTGACCGAGTGGGTCGAGTCGATCCTCGATCGGATCAAGGTCGCGTCCGAGCGCCACGAGTTCTGGAATCGCCTCTATCCCTTCAACTACCCGCAGCTTCACGCCAAGCTGCTCCTGACGGTGGCGCTCGGCGGGTCGCTCCTCTGGGCCTGGCGAATCCGTGAGCCGGTGCGTGGCACCGGGGCGGTCTTCGGGCTGGTCCTGATCTTCTCGGCCACGGTCTATCCCTGGTACGTGCTCTGGGTGCTGCCGGTCGCGGCGCTCCTGCGCCAGCGAGCCTGGCTCCTGCTGTCGTTCCTCCTGCCCCTCTCGTACCTACCGCAGGTGACCCGCATCGAGCTGGTGCCGTGGGTCTTCGCGGCGATCTGGGTGCCCTTCTTCGTTACCCTGGGCGTCGATTCGAAATGGTCTACCGACTGACGCTCTCCTACCGCGGCACCGACTACTCCGGTTGGCAGCGACAGCCGAACGCGCCGACGATCCAGCAGAGCGTCGAGGAGGCGCTCGAGCAGCTACTGGGCGCCGAGGTGGTGGTGGTCGGTGCCGGGCGGACGGACGCCGGCGTCCACGCGCGCGGCCAGGTGGCGCATCTCAGGCTCGCCGTGGAGACCGAGGTGCGGGCCCTGATCCACGGCCTCAATCACTTCCTGCCGGGCGACATACGGGTCCTGGACGCGAGCCCCGCTGCCGACGACTTCCACGCTCGCAAGAGCGCGCTCTCGAAGGAGTACCTCTACCGCCTGACCCGGGCCGCGGTGGTCTCGCCGCTCGACAGCTGGTGGACGCAGCGAGTCGATCCGGAGATCGATGTCGAGGCGATGAGCGAGGCGGCGGCGGTCCTGATCGGCCGGCACGACTTCACCGTGTTCGCGCTCACCGGTGGCTCGCACCAGCAGCCGGTCCGCACGGTGCTCGAGGCGGAGTGGCTCGATCGCGCTCCGGAGCTCCAATTCCGAATCGTCGGTGACGGCTTCCTGCGCGGGATGGTGCGCTCGATCGTCGGTACCCTGCTCGAGATCGGACGTGGGCGACGGGATCCGGACGAGCTCGCTCGCCTGCTCGAAGGCGCGCCGCGCTCGGCCGCCGGGCCCACGGCACCCGCACACGCGCTCGTCCTCGAGCGTGTCATGTACCGCAGCTGAGGGTCGATGAATCGGGTAGGATGGCTGCCGACATGATCGACGTCACGAAGCTGGCTGCCGCTGGCAGTCCGGAGGAGCTTCTGGTCAGGCGTCTCGACCTCGAGAGGCTGCCGCGACATATCGCCGTCATCATGGACGGCAACGGCCGCTGGGCCACCGCCCGCAGCCGACCGCGAGTGGAAGGCCACCGGGCAGGCGTGGCCGCGGTGCGCGACACGGTGGAGGCCGCGGCCGAGCTCGAGCTCGACGCACTCACTCTGTACGCCTTCTCGGTCGAGAACTGGAAGCGTCCGCGCTACGAGGTGTGGACGCTCATGAACCTGCTCAAGGAGTATCTACGCAGGGAGCTCAACGGCCTGATCGAGAACAACATCCGGCTGGGCATCCTGGGGCGCTGGCGGGAGCTCGACAAGTCGGTGGTGAAGGCCCTCGAAAAGGGCCTCGAGGCGACGCGAGAGTGCGACGGCCTGCACCTGAACATCGCGCTCAACTACTCGGGCCGGTGCGAGGTGGTCGACGCCTGCCGCCAGATCGTCACCGACTGGGCTCAGGGTAAGCAGATCGACATCGACGAAGAGACGATCGGCCGCTATCTCTATACCTCGGGCGAGTCGGATCCGGATCTCCTGATCCGCACCTCCGGCGAAATGCGGGTCAGCAACTTCCTGCTCTGGCAGATCGCCTACACCGAGATCTGGGTGACCGAGACGTTCTGGCCCGACTTCCGGCGCGCCGAGCTCTTCCAGGCGATCCTCGACTACCAGTCGCGCGAACGGCGCTTCGGCGGGGTCGAGGACGGCAAGCCGGCCGAGGTCGTCCGCGAGCGGGAATCCCGGTGAGCTCGCAACCACCGGCGCTGGCTGGGATCGATCCCGCATAGGCCGCCGTGAGCGGGCCGAAGACGAGAATACGGACCGCCGCCGTCGCCGTACCGCTGGCACTCGCGGCGAGCTTCTACCTGCCGCCGCACTGGTTCTTCGTGCTGCTGCTGGTCGTCGTCGAGATCCAGGTCTACGAGTTCGTGAAGGTCTGTCGGGCCTGGGCGCCACATGCCCCCCTCGAGGCGCTGCTCGCCCTGGTGCCGCCGACCGCGCTCCTGCTCAGTCCGGGGGCGCTCTGGCCGTCGCCGACCCACGTCCCTTGGGAGTATCTGCTGGTGGTGCAGATGCTGCTCTCGGTCGGAGTCGGCTCCCTCGTTCTGCTTGGCCGGACGCCGGTGGACGAGGCGATGGGAGCGCTCGGTACCTTCGGCTTCGGGATGGCCTACTTCGCGCTGCCGGTGGCCGCCCTATCGCGTCTCCAGCGCCTCGATCCGTGGGTGCTCTTCCTGTTGCTGGCAGTCGTCTGGGTCGGTGACAGCGCCGCTTACTTCGTCGGTCGCAGATGGGGTCGGACCAAACTGGCTCCGGTCGTCAGCCCCAACAAGACGTGGGAGGGAGCCGTGGCCAGCGTCGTCGGCGCGCTCCTCTGCGGCGCGCTCTGGAGCGTCTGGCGACTCGGTGGGCTCAGCTGGCCGGTGCTCATCGTGGCGATCGCTGCCTCGGTCGGCGGGCAGGTCGGCGATCTGGTGGAGTCGATGCTCAAACGGGGCGCCGGCGTCAAGGACTCCGGAACCCTGCTGCCGGGTCACGGTGGCATGCTCGACCGGATGGACGCCGTGATGTTCGCGGGACCGGTCATGCTCATCTGTCTGTGGGCGTTCGGATACGACATCGTCATTCCCTGAGGTGGCCGATGCGGGGACGAGCAGGCGTCGCTGTCCTGATGATGGCCGCGACACCGATGAGTCCGGCGGAGCCCACGCCGGACCCGGGCTGGACGATCATCCCGGGCGAGCGGATCGGCCCGGTGACCCCGGCAACTGGTGAAGCGGACCTGATCGAGCTGCTGGGCAGGGAGAGCGTGACGCGCGACTGGATCTACCTGGCGGAAGGGTTCTGCAGCCCGGGCACACGCGTCT
Organism: Thermoanaerobaculia bacterium; assembly: GCA_947259925.1. Lineage (GTDB taxonomy): Bacteria > Acidobacteriota > Thermoanaerobaculia > Multivoradales > JAHEKO01 > JAHEKO01. The sequence goes on along the minus strand of CAMYOG010000050.1, from coordinate 14,562 downwards.
TTCCGGGTACGGCCGACGAGCTCGCGATCACCTGGCGCGATGAGCAGCGATCGGCGCCGGCTACGGTACGCATCTCGAAGCAAGGAGCGAGATGGACGACGCCCGATGGGGTCCGGATGGGAACGAATCTCAACGAGTTGGAGGAGATCCGAGGCGAGCCGATCGTATTCGGCGGCTTCGGTTGGGACTATGGAGGCGGCACCTGGTGGGGTACCCCGACCGACGAGGGGGGCGGCGGCGTGATCACACTCAGGCTCGCGCCGACCCCGGAATCGGCGCGCCCCCAGGGTCCGAGAGCGCGAGAGATCTACGGTGAGGGTGAGGTCCGTTCGAATCACCCGGTCGTCCGCGAGATGACGATCGTGGTGGTAGGGATCAGTCAGAGCTGGGGCAATCCCTGGCGGGACGTCGAGTGTCCGACCTAGGCGAAGATCCCGCCGTCCAGCGACTCGCGGTCCTGGGCAGCACCGGCTCGATCGGCAAGAGCACGCTCGAGGTCGTGCGCCATCATCCGGATCGACTGACGGTGGCCAGCCTGGGCGCGTTCGGCAGCGATCTGGATCTGCTGGTGGCACAGGTCGAGGAGTTCGGGCCGCGATTGGTGGCGGTCTACGACGAGGCGGCCGCGCGAGAGCTCAGCGATCGGGTCGGGGGGCGAGCCGAGGTCGTCGGTGGTGCCGAGGCGCTGGCAACGGCGGCGGTACACCCGGAGGTCGATCGGGTGGTCGCCGCGGTCGTCGGCGCCGCGGGCCTGTCGCCGGTCCACGCCGCACTCACGGCCGGCAACGACGTGGCGCTCGCCAACAAGGAGTCCCTGGTCGTGGCGGGCGAGCTGCTGACGAGCATCGCGAGCCGGACCGGCGCGCGCCTCCTGCCGGTCGACAGCGAGCACGCGGCGTTGCACCAGGCCCTGCGGTGCGGCGGACGGGGCGAGGCTCGACGGCTGCTGCTGACGGCGTCGGGCGGACCGTTCCTGGAGCGCGAGCGTGAGAGCTGGCACCGTATCCGGCCGTCCGAGGCGGTGCGGCACCCGACATGGGAGATGGGTGCGAAGATCAGCGTCGACTCCGCGACCCTGATGAACAAGGGCCTCGAGCTGATCGAAGCCCACCATCTCTTCGAGCTCCCGGGTGAGCGGATCGAGGTCGTGATCCATCCGCAGTCGATCGTCCACTCGATGGTCGAGTACTGTGACGGCTCTTGGATCGCTCAGCTGGCAGTGAACGACATGATGGTGCCGATCCAATACGCGCTGGCCTACCCCGAGCGCTGGGAGAATCGGTTCCCGCGCCTCGAGCCCGAGGATCTCGGGCGGCTCGACTTCGCGCCCGTGCCGCCACAGCTCGCGCGAGCGATCGATCTCGCCCACGCCGCGTTGGCGGCGGGCGGCAGTGCGCCGGCGGTGCTGAACGCCGCCAATGAGGCCGCGGTCGATGCCTTTCTGGCCGAGAGGATCCCTTTCCCGCGCATCCTGGAGCTGGTCGAGGAGGCGCTCCAGACCCACGATCCAGAGGTAATTGTCACCCTGGCCGACGCCCTCCGTTGGGATCATTGGGCGCGACAGCAGACCGAACAGCGGCTGGCGGGCGGCTGAACCGGCGCAACCGGCGACCTCCCGGCGCGTCCCTGGAAGCGGGGCCGACCGGATCGTGTCTTGCAAGAAGGTCGGGTAGCTGGCCAATCGGCTAGGATTACCCGTCCGAGACGAAGCGGATCGACCCCTGGGACCCCTAATATGCTCAATCTCCTCAGTAATACCGCCGCCTTCATCTTCGCGCTCGGCGTCATCATCTTCGTCCACGAAGCGGGACATCTGATCGCCGCGAAGTACTTCAACGTCCGGACTCTCACCTTCTCGCTCGGCTTCGGCAAGCGTCTGTGGGGCTTCCGCCGCGGAGAGACCGACTATCGCGTCTCGCTGGTGCCGCTGGGCGGCTACGTCCAGCTCGGCGGCGAGGATCCCGGCGAGGTCAGCGACGATCCGCGCGAGTTCCTGAACAAGCCGAGATGGCAGCGGATCGTCGTCTACCTGGCCGGGCCGGCGATGAACGTCATCCTGGCGATTCTGCTGGTGGCGGTGGTCTTCATGGTCGGCATCGAGGTCGCCGGCTCCGCCGACACACCGGCGGTCGTCGGCACGGTGGTCGAGGGCTCACCCGCCGAACAGGCGGGCCTCAAGTCCGGCGACCTGATCACCCAGGTCGGCGACCAGGCGATCCCCACCTGGGAGGAGTTCCAGTTCGAGGTCCTGACCTCGCCCGAGCAGCCGCTCGAGGTCAGCTATGCACGCGACGGCAAGGTCGGCTCGACGACCCTGACGCCGCTCAAGGTGCCCAAGTACGAGTTCGGCGACGCCGGAGTCTTCCCCGAGATGTTGCCGCGGATTCTGGCGGTCTCGAAGGGCGGACCGGCCGATCAGGCCGGCTTCGAGCGGGGTGACGAGGTGCGCAAGGTGGACGGTCGACCGGTGGTCGAGACCGACGCCTTCGTGGCCTACGTCTCGGAGCGTGCCGAAACACCGATCGAGATCGAGGTCGAGCGCGGAGACAAGATCCTGAGCCTCAGTGTGGTACCGCGGGACGAGGGCGGGGTCGGCCGGATCGGTGTCAACATCGGGGCGGTCGCCTATCAGCGCTACGGACCGGTCGACGCGTTGGTTCAGAGCGTCCGGTTCAACGTCCAGATCACCAAGCGCACCTTCCAGGTCCTCGGCAAGATCGTCACCGGCAAGCTGGCCGCGAAGAGCGCGCTCTCCGGGCCGATCGAGATCGCGGCGATGAGCGGTGCGGCGGTGCGCAGCGGCTTCCGCAACCTGCTCTACCTGATGGGTGTGATCAGCATCAGCATCGCGATTCTGAACCTGCTCCCGATTCCGGTCCTCGACGGCGGCCAGATCTTCATCCTGCTGATCGAGAGCCTGCGCCGGCGGGACCTCTCCCTGAAGTTCAAGGAGCGGGTCAATCAGTTCGGCTTCCTGGTGATCGTGATGCTGATGATCGTGGTGCTATATTTCGACCTCGCCAAGAACGTGCCCTTGCCGGGCTCGTAGACGGCCGCGCGAGGCCGCAAAGCGAGGTTGACCATGGCTCCGACCCTCTCGATCGGCGACGAAGCGCCGAACTTCGACCTGACGTCCACCGAGGACGTCGTCATCATGCTGCGCGACGAGGTACCACGCGCGGCGGTCCTGCTCTACCTGTTCGGTGATCCCTCGGCGGAGGACACCCGCCGCGGCCTGGAGGACCTCGCCGCCGCGTCACGACGGCTCGCCGAGCTGCCGTTGAGCGTGCTCGGGATCTCGCCCGCCAAGCTGGACGAGCTCAAGGCGGCTCAGCGCGAGCTGCGGCTGCCGTTCCCGCTGCTGGTCGACGATCGGGGGTTCTCGTCCGACTACGGCGTCGAGGCCGCCGCGGAGGGCGAGACGCCGGCGCCTGCCCTGGTGGTGGTCGATCGCCAGCAGAAGATCATGTGGATGGCGAATCCTGTCGGTTCGGTAGCCGACGCCATCGGCCAGCTGGAGCGCGATCTCAAGCGCCTGCCATCGACCACCTCGAACTATCCGCGCAAGGTGATCAACCGGCTGGTCGACCGCTGGGTGAATTGAGCGGATCGCGCCGATCGATCGGTGCACCTCTGCGCGACCTGGTTGAATGCCACTCCTGGGGGCCAACGTCTCGGTCGCCGGAGGTATGCATCTGGCCATCGAGCGCGGAGAGGCGCTCGGCTGTACGGCGATTCAGATCTTCGTCAAGAACCCGAATCAGTGGCGTCAGAAGCACCTGACCGACGACCGGGTCGAGGCGTTCAGGGTGGCCCGTGCCAAGAGCTCGATCGAGGCGGTGGTGGCGCATGCCTCGTACTTGATCAACCTCGCTGCCCGCGATCGCTCGACGCTCGAGCGCTCGCGCCGGGCGCTGGTCGGCGAGCTGATCCGGTGTAACCGGCTCGGTGTCGACGCGCTGATCTTCCACCCCGGAGCCCACATGGGGCGGGGCGAGGCCGCGGGCCTCGAGCGGATCGCCGACTCGATGAACCGGGTTCTCGCCGCCTTCGTCGAGCGCGAAGGACGGCGGGGACGGCGGGTCGAGACCCAGCTCCTGCTCGAAAACACCGCTGGCGCCGGAACCGTGCTCGGCTACCGATTCGGGCAGCTCGCCGAGATCTACCGCCGGCTCGAGCAGCCTCGCCGGGTCGGGCTCTGCCTCGATACCTGCCACGCGTTCGCTGCCGGCTACCCGATCCACCGTCCCCGGGGTCTGGGTCGGGTGCTGCGCCGGATCGAGTCAGCCCTCGGCCCAGCCGAGCCTTCCTGCGTCCATCTGAACGACTCCCTGCGACCTTTCGGCTCTCGCCGCGATCGTCACGCGAACATCGGCCAGGGCGAGATCGGCGAGCCACTCTTCCGCCGTCTCATCCGTCACCCCCGCCTGCGTCGCACCCCCAAGGTGCTCGAGACCCCACTCGGCCCCGACGGCCAGGGTCACCGCAACGACCTGGCTCGTCTCCGAGAGCTCGCAGGAAACCGTTCTTCCCCTCCCTAGTGCCCGCGAAAGGTCGTGCACCTGCTGCGGACCTCGGTTGGTCGGCGGCCAGCTTCGTGGCCTGCCCTCTCCGGGGTGTCGGGAGCGAGCGTCTCTCGAGATCCGCTGCAGGTCTCCTTCGACCGCAGCGAAGCGGACGCAAAGGCGGACCCCCGCACCATAGGCAACTACGCAGGACGCCGGCCCCGGGGAGGGCAGGCCACGAAGCTGGCCGCCGATCAACCGACACCCCTCCCTCTGATAGAGTGCCCGACCGATGTGGGCACGGCTCCTTCGCCTGTTTGGCTACGTGGCCTACGCCGGCGCCGTCCTCCTGGTCTTCATCGCCGCTGGGTACATCTCGTTCAATTCATTCGTACGAAGCGGCGTGATCACGGTCCCCGAGCTCGTCGGGCTGACCGAGCCGGAGGCCCAGGCCCGGTTGGCCGACGCCGGCCTCACCCTACGTGTCGACGAAGACGATCGCCGGTTCGACGAGATCGTTCCCGTCGGCAACATTCTGCAGCAGGACCCGGTCAGCGGCAGCATCGTCAAGCAGGGGAGCTCGGTGGAGGTGATCGTGTCGCTCGGCCAGGAGCTGGTCGAGGTCCCCGATCTGACCGGACAGGCCCTGCAGGCCGCACAGGTGACGCTGCACGCGGCCGGCCTCGGTCTCGGGCGGACGGCCGGCGTCTTCAGCCCGGTCGGTGCGCCAGGCACGGTGGTCGATCAGAATCCTCGACCGGGCGAACAGGTCGGCCGCGCGCAGACGGTCGAGCTCTTCCTCTGCCTCGAAGGCCGCGCCGAGACGTTCGTCATGCCCGACCTGGTCTACCGTGACTTCGACGGCGTGCGGAGCTTCTTCGATCGCCGCGGCTTCCGACTCGGCAGCATTAAATTCGAGTCGTACGAAGGGATCGCGCCGGGCGTGATCCTGCGCCAGTATCCGCCCCCCGGCCATCAGCTCCGCCGGCAGGACGTGATCTCGCTCGTGGTCTCGACACCCGACCTGATCGAGGGCTAGGGGGGACACGATCATGCTGCTGGCTCCGTCGATACTCGCGGCCGATCTCGCCGACCTCAAGGCCGCCCTCGGCGTCTGCGAGCGCGCCGGCGCCGATCTGGTGCACGTCGACGTCATGGACGGCCATTTCGTGCCCAACCTGACCTTCGGCATCCCGGTGGTGCGGGATCTCGCCCGGGCCACCGAGCTGCCGCTCGACGTTCATCTGATGGTGACGCGGCCGGAGCGCCTGCTCGAGGAGTACCTGGAGGCCGGCGCATCCTGGGTGACCGTGCACTGGGAGGCCGCGACCCACCTCGATCGGATGGCCGCGGCGATTCGCCAATTCGGCGCCAAGGCGGGCGTCGCCCTCAATCCGGCGACCCCGATCGAGGTGTTGACGGACATCCTTCCCAGCCTCGACTATGTGGTCCTGATGTCGGTAAACCCAGGTTTCGCGGGCCAACCGTTCCTGCCCTACGTCGTCGACAAGGCGCGACGCCTGCGGGAGCGGATCGAGGACCGATCCTTGCATGTCAGCATCTCGATGGACGGCGGAGTAGACGCGACCAACATCGCACAGGTGGTTGCGGCCGGAGTCGACATCTGTGTCGCGGGCTCGGCGATCTTTGGCGCCGAGAGCCCCGAGGACGCGGCTCGAGAGCTCCGCGCGCGCGCCGAGGGCACAGCCGAATGACGCGATACCTACTCCCGCTGCTCCTGATATCGCTCCTCGTCGCGGCCTGTGGCGGCGACGGCTACGAGGATCCGATCCTGCGACTCTCCGCCGAGGAGTCGCTGGCCAAGGGTGAGGAGCTGATGGAGCAGAAGAAGTACGTGCGGGCACGCGACTATCTGATCCACGCCTTCGAGGTCGAGCCGAACTCCGCGACCGGCCGCAAGGCGCTGCTGCTGGTGGCGGACGCGCACTTTCTGGATGGCGGTTCGGAGAACTTCATCCGTGCCGAGGCCAAGTACCGCGACTTCCAGAACCGATTCCCCACCAGCGACCGGGCGGCCTACGTCCAGTTCCAGATCGCCAACAGCCTGTCGAAGCGCATGCTGCGACCCGATCGGGATCAGGCGTCGACGTTCAAGGCGCTCGCGGCCTACCTCGACCTGCTGCGCATCTACCCGACCTCCGAGTTCGTCGAGGAGGCGAATCAACAGATCCTGCTGATCAAGGACCGCCTGGCCGAGTCGGAGTTCATCAAAGGCTACTTCCACATCCGCAGCATGCGGCTGCCGCAGGCCGCCGTCTGGCGTTTCGAGCGTGTGCTCGAGACCTATCCGGACTACTCGAAGATGGACAAGGTGCTGTTCTACCTGGGACGGGCCTACCAGCGCATGGAGGAGCCGGAGAAGGCGATGAGCGCCTGGGACCGGTTGCTGACCGAGTACCCGGACAGCCCCCTGACCCGGAGGATTCCGAAGATCGAGGTGCAGAGCGGGTGAGCTACCGCTGGCTGGCTCTGCTGCTCTTGGTCTCGGTCGGCTGCAGCCCGGCGCTCTTCACGCCCGTCGACCAGGAGGAGTCCGAGATCGAGGAGATGAAGTCCCGGATTCTCGAGCTCCAACGGCAGGCTCGAATCTCGGAAGTCGAGCTCGACCGGCTGCGTCGCCAGGTGGCCGAGCTCGAGGCACGGCTCGCCGGCCAGGCAGGAGAGCCGAGCGAGGTAGTCGCCCCGGAGCCGAGACTCGACGACGAGATCACCGGCGACGGCGAGCTCGAGTCGGAGCCGATCGAGGCGTCCGACATAGCGCCGCCCGAGCCCGAGCCCGAGACCACCGAGCCGGCGCCCCCCGCGCCCCCGGTGGCCACGACTCCCGAGCCCGCGCCCTCCGCGTCGCGAGCGCGGGTCGATTCCGGTCCGCCCTCGGCCGACGCGCAGGAGCTCTACGATCGGGGCTACACCTTCTACCATCGGGGTCTCTATGTAGACGCCGAGAGCTCGTTCCAGCAGTTCCTGGGCGCCCACCCGACGAGCGAGCTGGCCGACAACGCGTACTACTGGATCGGTGAGTCGCGCTTCGCGAGGGCCGACTATCGCGGAGCGCTGGCGGCGTTTCGCGAGACGCTGACGCGCTATCCCGAGGGCAACAAGGTCCCCGACGCACTGCTGAAAGCAGCCGACTGCCTCGCCCGCCTGGGCGACATCGATGGCGCCGAGGAGACGTACGCTGAGGTGATCAGGCGCTTCCCGGCATCGGCGGCGGCGGTCAGCGCCGAAGAGCGGCGCGCGGAGCTACGCTAGCCGACCCCGCGGTCAGAACTGTTATTTAGTCCACAGAGTGTGTGGGTGCTTCCCGTCATAATCGATGGGACTCGACAGTCGTGCGTGGTCACGACTCGAAGAAAAGAGTGCCAACTGAAGAACAGACAGGACCTTAGCGAGATAGCCAGGGGGTCTCTGATGCTCAAGAGCGGACGTTTGTGTGCAGCGCTGCTGCTGATTCTTCCCGTGGTGCCGGCGGCGCAAGCCGACCAGCGCCCTCCGGCGGTGCACCAGGTGGGTGATCACTGGACAGCTTGGAATCCGCCGACCAGCCATCCGGAGGGCTCGCAGGTCCACGAGGTGGAGGCCGGCGACACCCTATGGGATCTGGCCGAGCAGTATCACGGCGACCCGTATCTCTGGCCACAGATCTGGGAGCGTAACCAATATATAGAAGATTCGCACTGGATCTATCCGGGCGATCCGATCGTGATCGACATCGCCGCAATGCCCGTCGAGGAGGTCGCCGAGATGGGCGAGGACGGTGCCGGGGCGGGCGGAGACGCTGCGGGTGAAGACCAGATAGCCGGCGACGACCGCTTCCACCTCGATCGGTCGGTCAGCCCGCCGCAGGCCCTGGGCAGCGAGTACGACATCCACTGCTCGGGCTTCATCGGTGCTGTCGATCTGGCGTTCGAGCGTCAGATCATCGGTTCGGAGTACGAGAACCTCGCCCCCCGGCTGTCCAGCCATCGCGCGGCGGTCAGGGGCCGCTGGGGCACGGTGGACACGGTCAAGCTGGTCCTGTCGACCGGCGACATCGTCTACTTGGACGGTGGCGCGGCTGCGGGTCTGAGCCCGGGGTCGGTCTACGCCGTGGTGACACCGAAGGAGCGCGTCGACCATCCGCTCACCGGTCAGCAGCTCGGCCGCTTCTACAAGTATGCGGGCCGCGTGCGCGTTCTCTCCGTGCAGGAAGAGACCGCGATTGCCGAGATCGTCCATGGCTGTGATCCGATCATGGTCGGTGCTGCGTTGCAGCCGTTCGAGCCCGAGCCGATTCCCCTCGCTCGCCGCTCGCGGATGCGCGGCTTCAACGATCCGGTCGCCCACGATCTCGAGGTGGCGCCGATGATCGTCAGATCGTTGGGCAACCTCGTGTCGCTCGGTCAGGATCACGTCGTCTTCATTGATCGTGGCTCCGCCGACGATGTGGTTCCGGGCGACATCTTCACGATCTACCGCCTGAACGCGCCGGGGCTGCCACCGGTAGTGATCGGGGAGATCGGCATCCTCAGCGTCCAGGAGAAGAGCGCCACCGCGAAGATCCTGAGGTCACGGCACTCGATCCACGTGGGCGATAGGCTCGATCTCGAAGCCCACTGAGTGGGCGCGAAAAAAACGTCCGCATAGCGCCCCAGACGCTCCGCCGATCGTGGTATCCTGAGTCCCCTTCGGGACTCAGGCCGGAACCCAGATGCGTCGGAATCTGAACGGGCAGCTGTCGCAGATCGTCGGAGAGCTTGTGCGCAACGGCGTCACTCTCGAGCAAGCGCGTAGAGAGTTCGAGAAGCAGTACATCTGCGCGAGCCTGCGCGATCACGAGGGCAACTTCTCGCAGTCGGCCAAGACCCTCGGTGTACACCGCAATACGCTGCGCAACAAGGTCAGCAATCTTGGCATCGAGGGGGGTGACTATTCGGCGCCCCGCCGTCGGCCGAGAGCCAAGCGCAGATAGGCGTTTTCGGGCGTTCTGAGGGCCCCGCCTTTCTGGCATCCAGATTCCGGTCCGAGATCCGGAATCGGAGTCCACCGAGGCTGGTGAATGGGTGTTTTTTGGCCAGTGCCGATGGCACACGGATTGCTCTTCTCGGGAAGAGAGCAGCCCCCATCCCCCGCGTTTTCTGGAGTTATCGTGTCGAGTTCACCCAAGCGGCATCGCCTGTCCAAGGTGATACCCACGACCCTGATCCTGCTGGTGATCGCGCTGAACGCGCCGGAGGAGGGCGTTACGTCGATCGATGCGGCCCGCCCCGGCCCGCCGTCACCCGAAGAGGTGCGGGTCCTGGAAGAGCTGAGCGAATGGGTCGGGGTCCAGTACTCGCCCGACTTCCAGGGGCTCGTGCGCTCCGATCTGGCCTGGGCGGTACGCGAGCGTCCACGGAGCTTCCAGCTGTTCCGCAGCTACACCGACGAGACCGCTCGTAGCGAGCGCCTCGCCGCGGTGCCGTACGGCAGCATGATCCGACGCAGTGCCGAGCGCCACCGGCTGGACGGTCTCCTGGTCGCGTCGGTCATCGAAGCCGAGTCGGGCTTCAATCCGCTGGCGCTCTCACCGCGTGGAGCCGAGGGCCTGATGCAGGTGATGCCCTCGACGCCCGGCTACCCGGAGGAGACCGGCGCCTACGACCCGGGCACCAACATCGACCTCGGGACCCGGTATCTGCGACATCTCTTGCGCCGCTTCGACGGCGATCTGGTTCTCGCCCTGGCGGCGTACAACGCCGGTCCGGGTGCGGTCGAGCGGTTCCAGGGCGTGCCGCCCTTCCGTGAGACCCGACACTACATCTCGCGCGTCCTGTCGCTCTATGTGAACCACCATCGCGAGCTCTGGGAGACGACCGGGGCGAACGAGTTCGTCTTCGACACCGAGGTGTTGGCGGCGCCTACCACGGCCGTCGACAGCGCCGCCTAGGCGCCGCCGAGCGATCCGGGCACCCGGGCCGATCTGCTACACTAAATCCGGGGAGTGGGTGGGCGAGTTGCCGAGGAGGTACGCCAAATGGGTCCGTTCGGAGTTCCAGAGCTTCTGATCATCCTGCTTATCCTGGTGATCATCTTCGGCGCCTCGAAGCTGCCGCAGCTCGGCCGCGGGCTGGGAGAGGGCATCAGCAACTTCAAGAAGGGGCTCAAGGCGGGCAACGCCGAAGAAGCGGCCGAGAACGAGGAAGGCAAGAACACCCAGCCTTCCTGAGCCGACTCGGCCGGGCGTCACCCCCGAGCGTCACTCATCGCCGAGTTCGGGCCCCCAGCGCCTCTCCAGGAGGCCTGCCAACGGCGCCATCTCCGGCACCTGCCGCAGATGGTGGAGCGTGCGCGCCAGCGTGGGCGGGATCAACGGCAGGTGACGCTCAGAGCCGCGCACCGCGAAGGCGGCGAAGGTGCCGACGGCCTTGAGAGTTCTCTGTACCGCAGCCCGGTGATAGCCGAGGCGCTCCGGATCGCTGGTCAGGGTGTCGGCTAGCAGCTGGACTTCGACCTCGGGGGGCGGGAAGAAGCTGTCGTTGAGCAGTGAAGCGAGATCGTACTCGGGCGGGCCGAGCCGCAGATCCTGATGGTCGAGCACGATCAGGTCGCCGGTGTCCGTCGCCATCAGATTCCGGGCCATGAAGTCACGGTGACACGGTTTCGGCTCGCGCTGCGCCAACGCCTTGCACAGCTGGTCGAGTGCCGATTCGAGTGCCTGACGCTCCGATGAGTCGCCGAGCAGGCCTCGGGGCTCGAGGAAGAGATCGACTGTCTGTTGGAGCTCGCTCCTCAGAAGCTGCCGGTCGAGCGGCGGGTTGAGTCGATCGACCTGATCGGTCGGGAGCAGCGAGATCCGTCGAATGAGCTCGATCGCGCGTTCGAACAGCGGTAGGCGCGCGAGCAACGGAGTGTGGAGATCGAAGAGACTCGTGCTACCGGCGTCCTCGAGCAGCATCAGACCGCGCGCGCAATCGGATTCGAGGATCTCCGGCACGCGAACGTCGGCGCTTTGAAGCAGGTTGGTAGTCGCCTCGAACCTCCGGCAAGCATCCTCCATGTCGCCCGCATAGGAAGCGACGATCGCGCCCCCGCCGTCGGCGAGCTCGACCCGTGCGTAGCGCCGCGGGGAGACGTCCCCGGACAGAGGCTGAACGCGAACCAGCTCTCTGCCCGCCGTCCGCAGCCAGGAGGCGAGCGCAGTCTCGTCGATCTTCCGGTTGGTCATGGGCCGATTGCCAAATGCGCACGAAAAGTACCATGCAGCAGTCGTTTGACAGCCTCAGATCACGACCTCATAATGCCTGAGTTCCACCACCGGATCGCGACATGGACCGCAGAGCGAAAGTGCACATCCGCCGCCTTCTGAGCGACCTGCGTAGCTCGCTCTCCCGCGTCTTCACCGAGTCCCCGGAGGTGAACCGCGCTCTCCACCGCATCCGCGATCAGGGCTGGTCGCTTTATCTGGTCATCGACAAGAGCGACGGTCAGAGCGAGCCGAACGCCTTCGAGCTCTCCTCACAGATGCCGAGCCAGGAGGCGGAGCCGACCTTCCGGATCGACAGCCGCGACCTCACCTTCCTCAGGTCGGTCGGCATCGATCCGACGCGGACGCTACGCCGCCGTCGCCGCAAATAACCCTCCGCGTGGGCAGCGCACGTCATCTCGGCTTGTCCTCGCGGATTCGGTGCCTGCGGCGTACAGACGTACGCCTCGGCACCTCACCGCTGCGGTAAGCCGATCTAACGCACGCTGCCCACGCGGAGGCTGCCTGCGGAGCCTGGCACGCACCGCAGACGTGCGCCTCAGTCACTCGGCCGCCCGGGTGGACCGATCTGACGCACGCTCGCCGCGCGGGCACTCTTTGCACGCTGTCTCGATGGGTCCTCGCGCCTATGGGCGAAGCCAGGCGAAGGTGAGGTTGCGCTTCGCGCGCTGGCCGTCGCGGCGGTAGCTGGCGGTCTCGGGGTGGCATCGCGTGCACAGGTCGACTCGGCGGATGTCGGTGAGACCGCACCTCTCCAGCTGCAGCGTGATCGCGCGATGCAGGTGCAGGTGCGGCTTGGTGGGATCGTCCGAGACGATCTCGGCCTGGCTGCCGCTGGCGGCGACGACCGCATCGGCGACGTCGCGCCCTACCTCGTAGCAACAGCTGCCGATCGCGGGACCGAGCCACGCGGTGAGCTCGTCCGAGGTGCGCATCCGGTCGAGTGTCTTGGGCACGATCCGAGCCGCGATTCCCCGCCAGCCAGCGTGAATCGCAGCCAGTCGCTCCTCCCCGGCGACGATGACCGGGACGCAGTCGGCGGTTGCCACCGCGAGCGCGAGGCCGACCTCGCGAGTGGTCAGGGCGTCGGCTTCCCCGCACTCGCCGGGAGTCGCTTCGAGCGCACGGTCGGAGTGCACCTGCCGGCACCACGCCAACTCCAAGCCCTCGCCGCCCACGACCGTGAGCAGCGCTGCCCGATCGGTCACGGGACCGTGCCCCACGAACCGGACCTCGGCGGTGCGATGACGATCGCCGGCGACCCAGTGGCCGCCCGACGCTACGGGCGGGGAAAGCTCCATGACCGCGGCTAACCTATCAAGGCCCGTCGTGGTCGCCCGGGTACTGCCGGGGCCTAGAAGTCGTAGGCCAGGCCGATGGTGCCGATCAGCGGATTGGCGTCGAGGTCGATGCCACCATTCGAAAGCCCGAGATTCATGTAGAGCGCGCCCAGGTGGAGCGCCCAGCTCGAGTCGCCGAACGGATAGTCGAACCCCAGCTGAGCTCCGAACACGAACTCGTCGTCGAAGTCGGTGCCGACGGTGCCGACCGTGCCTCCGAGGCTGTAATCCGCGTCTCCGATCTGCGCCAGACCGATGTAGGGGCCGAGGTAGAAATCGGCCTTCGAATCCGGCGTCAGGTGGAAGTTCGGGCCGAGGGTGAGGACCAGGAGGCTCGAGCTGTCGCTGTCCATCAACCACTCGGTCGGGGAGTCGTAGACGAACATCGAGTCGAGCTCGGAGTAGAGCAGACCACCCTCGATGCCGAGGCGAGGATTCGGACGGTACTCGAGTGAGAGCCCGACGCCGTTGCCGTTGTCGAGCGTCACGTGCGTCCGCTCGAAGCCGTCGTCGGTGGCGTCCTCATCGTCGTCGACGTTCAGTCGCAGCGGGAAACCGCGCAGCGTCCAACGCGAGTCCTGCGCCGCCCCGGGTTCCCCTGCCGGCTCTTCGGCCATCGTGTCGGGCGTCTCCGACGGCTCTGGCGCGGCCGGTGGCGTCGGTGGCGTCGGCGCTGCCGGTGCTGCGGGTGGCTCCATCGCCGAGCGCTCGTCCGGCTTCGCCATCGTCTCGGTCTTGGAGCCAACCAGCGCCACGTTGGCGCAGATCTTCGGAATCACGAACGTGGTGGTGGTCTCGCGGACCGAGTCGCCGAGATCCTCCTGGTCGACCAGATCCACCTGAAACGCCGGATAGGAACGCGACGTCGCTACGCAGTACGGCCCGGGACCGACTCCGACCCGGCCGTTGACGCGGAAGATCATCCATTCGAGGACGTCACCCGGCCGCAGCTCGGACTCGCTGACGCCGTCGCCCGAGCGGAGCGCGTCGAGCAGCTCGTCGGTTCGATTCGACATCCCCTTGCGGGCCATGATCGATTCGATGGCGGGCCGTATGGAGCCCAGGTAGTCGGCCATCGCCTCGCGGCTCTCGAGCGGCTTGCTCGATACCGGGCTCGAGCCGAGCACGGTGATCTTCTTCATGCCGGTACTGGCGCAGTCGACGTGATGGTCCGCGCTGAGCGGGCCGCCTGCGACCAGAGGGAGTAGTGGCACCAGAAAAGCGGCAAGCGCCCTGACGGCTGTAATCCGGATCCTCAGCTTCCTCATCCACATTCGACCGATCCTCCCGAAGCCAATCCGGGCACCTTGGGCCCGAGATCGGACGAGGCGAGTGTACCACCGCCACCGGTCGCCTCCAGCATCACGGGCACGAAAAAGGGGCCGCTGTCGCGGCCCCTGGTAGACGGACGTTGGCAGGGATCAGGCGCCGGGTGGGGGCGGTCCGCCCTGCTTGAGCTCCTGGAGCTGGC
>CAMYOG010000049.1 GCA_947259925.1 Thermoanaerobaculia bacterium | reverse complement strand
GAGAACCTCCAGGCCGACAGCTTCGCCCGCGACTACCACATCAGCGCCGAGATGGCGGCGGACGCCGACGGCAAGATCACGGGTCTTCGGGTCAAGACCATCGCCGACTGCGGCGCAGCCGACGCGGCCGCCAACCCGTCCAAGTTCCCGGCGGGGCTCTACTCGATCTGCACCGGCTCGTACGACATGCAGGCGGCCCACATCGCGGTCGACGGCGTCTACACCAACAAGCCGCCAGGCGGAGTCGCCTATCGGTGCTCGTTCCGGGTGACCGAAGCGGTCCATATGATCGAGCGCGTGACCGACATCATGGCCCACCAGTTGGGCGAGGACCCGGCCGACTTTCGGAAGAAGAACTTCATTGGTGCGGACCAGTTTCCCTACACCTCGCCCACCGGCTGGCAGTACGACAGCGGCAACTACGACGCGGCGCTGGACAAAGCCATGGAGATGATCGACTACGCAGGGTTGCGCCGCGAGCAGGCCGAGAAGCGTGAGCGCGGCGAGCTGATGGGGATCGGCATCTCGAGCTTCACCGAGGTGGTCGGCGCCGGCCCCTCGCGCGACTTCGACATTCTCGGCATCAAGATGTTCGACTCAGCCGAGATCCGCATCCACCCGACGGGCAAGGCCATCGCCCGCTTCGGCACCAAGTCCCAGGGGCAGGGTCACGAGACGACCTACGCCCAGATCGTCGCCGAGGAGCTGGGCCTTCCGGCCGAGGACGTCCAGGTCGAGGAAGGTGACACCGACACCGCACCCTACGGTCTGGGGACCTACGCCAGCCGATCGACGCCGACCGCCGGCGCGGCCGGCGCCATGGCGGCCCGGAAGATCAAGGCCAAGGCCAAGAAGATCGCCGCCTATCTGTTGGAGGTGGGCGAGGAAGACCTCGAGTGGAGCGTCGACAAGTTTCAGGTCAAGGGCTCGCCGGACCAGGCCAAGACCATCCAGGAGATCGCCTTCGCCGCCTACACCGACCATCCACCGGGGATGGAGGCCGGGCTCGAGGCGACCGATTACTACGATCCGCCCAACCTCACCTTTCCCTTTGGCAGCTACATCTGCGTAGTCGACATCGACAAGGGCACCGGCGAGGTCAAGGTGCGCCGCTTCGTGGCGGTAGACGACTGCGGCCACATCATCAATCCGATGATCGTCGAAGGCCAGATCCACGGCGGTCTCACCCAGGGGCTCGCGCCGGCGCTCTACGAGGAGATCGTCTACGACGAGACCGGGCAGAACCTGTCCGGAACGCTCGCCGACTACCTCGTGCCGACCGCGGTCGAGTCCCCGAGCTGGGAGCTCGGCAAGACGATCACTCCGTCGCCGCACCATCCGCTTGGCGCCAAGGGGGTCGGGGAGTCGCCCACGGTTGGCGCGCCCCCAGCCATCGCCAACGCGGTGGTCGACGCTCTGTGGCACCTCGGCGTGCGGCATCTCGAGATCCCGATCACCCCGGAGAAAGTGTGGAGGGTGCTGCGCGAAGCGGGTGTGAGCGACTGAGTCGCAGCGCCCCGTGGTGAGAGCTCGTCTCCGACGCTGAATGGCTTCTTTCGACTTCTTTGCCCTGGCCGGCAGGCTCGAGCGCCGTGGCGAGCCGTTCGTCACCGCCACCGTGGTCAGGATCGAGCGGCCGACTTCAGGCAAGCCCGGCGATCGCGCCATCGTCACCCTCGACGGCTCACTCCACGGTTGGATCGGCGGCAGCTGCTCCCGACCTACGGTGATCGAAGAGGCCCGCGCCGCGCTCCGGACCGGCGAGAGCCGGCTGATCCGGCTCTCCTCCGAGCCCGACGAGCGAGCCGATCGTGAGGGCATCACCGATCTTTCGATGACCTGCTTCAGCGGAGGCACCATGGAGATCTTCATCGAGCCCCATCCGCCGCGGCCACGCCTGATCCTGGTCGGCGACCAACCGGTTACTCGGGTGCTGGCGGCGCTGGCGAAGACACTCGGGTATCAGGCCTTCGGAGTGGGCGGGGCACCCGCCGACGCCGACCAGATGATCGACTCGCTCGAGGCCATCGCGACCGAGGCGCATCCCTTGACCGCGGTCATCGTCGCTACCCATGGCGACCACGACGAAGTCGCCCTCGAGCACGCCCTGAGCTCTCCGGCGCCCTATGTGGGCCTGGTCTCGAGCCCCAAGCGCGCCGGCTCGATCCGCGAGTATCTGAAGGCGCGGGGTATCGACGCCGATCGCGTCGAAGGCCTCCACGCGCCGGCCGGGCTCGACATCCAGGCGCGCGAGCCGGAGGAGATCGCGCTGTCGATCCTGGCCGAGATCGTACAGCTCCGCCGTACGACCAGGCTCTTCGCCTGGTCGGTCGCGGCCGGTGACCAACCGGAAGACCACGGAGCGTCGGCGCCGGGCGATGCTCCCGAGACCGCGGTCGATCCGGTCTGCGGCATGACCGTGTCGGTCGAGGGCGCCGCCCACACCCACGAGCACCAGGGGGAGACGTACTACTTCTGCTGCTCGGGGTGCGAGACCCGTTTCGTCGCCGACCCCGAGAGCTTCCCACGCGCCTCCTGATCCCGCCGTGGCCGAGACCCGCCGGCCTCACACCTTTCGGTAGAGCGCGTTGACCACGACCCGGCGACCCTTTTCGAGCGGCACCCGTACCGTCTTGCTGGGCACCGCCGGCTCGAGACCGTGCCGCGCCATCTCGGCGTCGAGAGTTGGAGCGTCGACGAGAAACGTTCGGCCGCTGGAAAACCCCTCATAGAGATGCTCCTCTTCGGGAATCCGCCGGATCCCGGTGCCGTGAAGATCGGTCTCGGGATCAAAGACGGCGACCAGCAGCCGACCCCCGGGCGCAAGCACCCGGGCGCTCTCGGCCAGGGCGCGATCCCACTCCTCGCGGCTCGAAGCGCAGTGGTAGAGACCGAGGGCGAGGAGGAGCTCGAACGAGCCGTCGTCGAACTCGCTGAGATCGTCCATTCGTCCCCGTCGAACTCTGCTCGCGGCCTCCCGTTCTCCCAGGATCGCAGCCACACGGCTCCGGGTATGCGTCGTCATCGCCCGCGAGCCGTCGCGCGCGTGGACGTCGAACCCGCGTTCGACCAGGACAACGGTATTGCGCCCGGCCGCGCACCCGAGGTCCAGCACTCTGACCGCACCAGGGTCGCGGAAGCCGTCCAAGATCTCCAACATCCGTAGATCAGGCTCTCGCTCGGCGAACTTCGCCACCGAGTCGGGACGCTCCCACTGCGGCTTCTCTCCGCTAGAGCTCATGAGCGTCTTTCTCGGCTCACGATCTCCAGAAAGACGGGTAGAAGACGACCAGCGCCGAGAACATCTCCAAACGTCCCACCAGCATGTTCCAGGCGAGGAACCACTTGCTCGCGTCCGACAGGAAGGCGAAGTTCTCGGACGGTCCGATCGCCCCGAACCCCGGGCCGATGTTCATGAGTGCCGAGATCACCGCGCTCATCGCGCTCAAGTAGTCGAGCTCGTCCAGCAGAGTCAGGACGACGCCACCCAACAGCACCAGGAAGATGTTGACGATGAAGTAGAAGACGGCGAGATAGAGAATGAGCTCGTTCACCCGGCGGCCGTTGACACGCACCGAGAGCACCGCAAGCGGCTGGAAGAAGATCTTCTTGATGGCAGCCACCCCGAACTTCCAGATCAAGACGTAGTGGATGATCTTGATGCCGCTGGTCGTGGACCCGGCACAGGCGCCGATGAAGCAGACCAGGAACAGCATCATCTGCGCCGCTTGCGGCCAGAGCTCGTAATCGGCCGTCGTGAAGCCGGTGGTCGTCAAGAGCGAGACCACTTGAAACGTGCCGTAGCGGAGGGCATCGAGCGGCTCGTACGTCTCCTGCAGCCAGAGCAGTAGCGAGACACCCAGGCAGAACGCGACGGTCAGCGATACATACCACCGCAGCTCGGTGTTCCTCCATACGACCTTCCACTCGCGCTGCACCAGAAAGAAGAACAGCATGAAGGTCACGCCGCCGAGGAACATAAAGAGGATGACGACCCAGTCCACATAGGCACTCTGGAAGTGGCCGACGCTGGCGTTGTAGGGCGAGTAGCCGGAGGTGGAGACCGTGCCGAACGCATGGCACGCCGCGTCGAACAGCGACATGCCGCCGAGCATGAGGAGCCCGATCTGCGCGAGATTGAGTACCAGGTAGATGGCCCAGAGGTACCAGATCGCATCACGATTCCTGGCTGTGAATCTCTCCTTGGTGATCACCTGGCCAGGGCTCGACTCCGCCCGGAACATCCGTAGCCCTCCAACTCCGTGCGGGAGAAAGAGGATGGTGAGTGTGAGAAAGCCCATGCCGCCCAGAAGATGGGTCTCGCTACGCCACAGCAGCAGTCCGTGCGGCAGGGCTTCGATGTCGGTGAGGATCGTGGCCCCGGTTGTGGTGTAGCCCGACATCATCTCGAAGAAAGCGTCGGTAAACGAGCCGATCGAACCGTGGATCAGGAAGGGCATCGTCGAGACCGCCGAGATCGCGACCCACCCGAAGACCGCGATGAGGAAGGACTCTCGAGTTCCCAGGTTCTTGTCGGCTCGGAAGAGCATCCGAAGCGGAAGGCCCACGGCGATCGGAACGAACATCGACACGACGAGCGCGAAGAGATCCCCCTCCCCGTACCAGAGCGAGCAGATCACCGGCAGGATGAGCGCCCCGCCGGTGACCAGGAGTAGGGTGCCCGAGACGTAGGCGATGGAACGGTAGCTCACTTGCGGCCTTGAGGTGCCGGGGCTAGCGAGTTGCGGGCCGGCCTCGAAAGAGCAGGCACTCTCATCGCAGTACGAGGCGTTCGAGATCGGGCAGGCACTCGGGACGACAGACAGCGATGACCCTGTCTCCCGCCTCGACCCTGGTTTCGCCCACGGCGGCCCGCCACTGGCCGTCGTGGAAAACACCTCCGATGATCATCTTGCCCCGCAACTCACGGCTGCCGGGAACCGTCGCCAATGAAGAGCGGGTGATCGGAGAGCGGGGAGCTGCGACCAGCTCTACGACCTCGGCGTCGACGCCATAGAGGCGGGCCGCGGACAGCATCCTCTCGCCCAGGATGTAGGCCAGGATCCGGTCGCCCGCGAGCACCTTCCTGTTGAGCACGATGTCGGCGCCCATGGCGGCGGCGAGCGTCAGGTACTGCTCTCGCTTGACCAGCGCGATCGTCTTCGCTTCACTGCCGTGCCGGTCCCCGGGCTGGTTGCGGATCATCTGCTTGGCCAGAGCGCTGGTCAGGATGTTGGCTTCGTTGTCGCCCGTGGCGGTGATCACCGTGTCCATCGACAGCAACCCGGCCGTGAGCAGGGTGTCGGGATCCGAGCCGTCACCGTGGAGGATCTCGACGTTCTCCAGCTCCTGGCCCAGCTGCTCGGCACGGCTGCCGTCGAGCTCGAGGAGCTTCAACTGGAAGGTGTCCTGCAGAAGCTCGGCGATACGACTACCGACGTGTCCGCCGCCGATCACCATCACCCGCCGGCGACGCTTCGCGCCACTCCCCAGGACCAGCATCAGGCTGGGCACGTCCTCGGCGCGGACCAGGCAATAGAGGTAGTCGTTCAATCGGACCACGTCGTCCCCGCCAGGAAGCAATGTATTCGTGTCGCGAGCGATCGCGACGATCCGGAAGTCGAACTCCTCCAGAGTCCCGGCGATCTCCTTGACCTCGAGATCGAGCAGGGCCGACGCCTCCCCGATGCGCGTGCCGACCACCTGCATCGCTCCACCCGCGAGCTCGATCACGCTGTTGCTCCAGTGCATCTTGAGCAGCCTCGCAACCTCCTGGGCAACCAGCTCCTCGGGCTGGATGACGAGATCGATCTTGAGATCCTCGGGCGTGATCACGGCACCATCGGTCCACAGCCCGCGCGAACGCACGCGCGCGATCTTCCGCTTGATCCCGAACCGGTCGGCGAGCAACGCCGCGAGGATGTTGACCGCGTCGTCGTCGGAGACCGCGATGAGGTAGTCCTTGCCACGTGCCCGCGCCTCGAGCCAGCACGAGTTGTTCATGGCGTCACCCTGGATCAGCCGAGCGTCGAGCTCTCCCTCCGCGCGGCGAATGGCGTCGGGGTTGGACTCGATCACGGTAATCGCGCGGCCTGTTTCCGCAAGCTGCATCGCGAGGTAGCGACCGACGCCACCGAGGCCGAGAATCAAGATCTCCTGATTGGTCTTCATGACGGAACTCGAGCTTTGTCGACCCGCGAGGAACATTCTAGCTGCCACACTCGGGTCTCGGATCAGCAAAAAACCGGCTCGAGGCCGTCTGACGACCCAAGGCTCCTGGCCGAACACCCGGGCCGCGTGCCCCTAGACGACGATCCAGATCTCAGGGTGAGCGATGGCAGCACCCGCGAATCGGAGCCACCGGCCTCGTGGATTCCGCGCGACCCGGAGGGTTCGACGGCCGGGCAGGCGGTTGCGAGGGCTCCCTGCCCCTACCAGCCGTAGACGACCCGGAGCTCGGGCCGAGTGGGCGTGTTCTCCCCCGGTTGGAGCATCAAAAAGCGCCGCTAGCTGATCCAGAAGTCCCGAGACAGCGAGCTGCTCGACGCCGAGGGGCGTCATCGGCGGTCGGATCCCGGCTGGTGCGATCCACTCAGCGTAGCGGACGGTTGTGACGCTCTCGCCTGTTTGAGCAGTGTTGCCGATGGCGATCAGAAACTGTCTCCTACCAAGGGCTCGGCACCACTGCTCAGCCTTCTCGTTCTTGGGGCGTCAGTCGCAGGTGCCCATCTCGGGCTCGAAGCCCTCGGGTAGATAGCCGGCCTCGTCGAAGCGACCGTTCGCCCCACCGCTCACGACCAGGCCCAAGACGCCCCCATGTCCGTGGTGGAGCTCGAACTCGAGTCGCACGGGCTTTGCTCCCTCCGGCACATCGACCTGTTCGAAGACGGCTTCCGACACGCTCTTGAAAACCCAGGGCGCCTTCTCTCCCCATTGGGGAACGGCCCTCAGGACGCCGCTGTTGTAACAGGTCTCGGAGATCCAGAGCTCGCGACCGGAGCCGTTCGTCTCGGCGTACTTGAATCGGAAGCGCGCCAGGTCGGGGCGCCGGCCCTCCGACAATCTGTCGACCACGACTCGAGGCTCGACCGGTGTCGGCCCAACAGGCGACGCCTGGCCACCCGCGATCGAGGAGAGCTGCGCCTTCGAGTACGCATGCTCGGGGTCCGTACCCAGCGCCGTCTCGTACATCTCTCTTGCCCGGTCGGTGTTCCCCCGCGTCAGGCTGACGTCGCCGTGCGCCGCCCAGAGGTCGGCGCTGACCGCTCCGGTCACCTGGTAGGCCGCCATCTGGAGGTACGAGAACACGACCTCGGCCATCGCATCGTCGCCGGTCTCCAGGTACTCACGGCCGAGCGCAATGATCGCGGCCTCGTCCACCTCGTATTCGTTCAGCTCCGGCATCAGCTTCGCGAGAGCGGTATTGGCCGCCGCCGCGTCCTCTGCCGCCGCAGTCAGGGTGCGCATCTCGTCGGCGAGGCTGGGGCCTTTCCCGGCGGAGCCTTCCTCGCTCGGAGAGGACCCGGCCGTCGTCACGACTCCGGGCCCGGGTCCACCGGTAGCGGCCTCCCCTTCTCCAACCGGAGCGGTTTCGGCGGCGCACGCCGAGATGGCCGTGAGGCCGAGCATCAACACGAGAGCTACCGCTAATCGCTTCTTCCCTGCTGTATCGATCATCTCGAAATCGTGACACCGGAGGCCGCATGGGTCAAACGGCCCCAAGACTGGGCGGGGCGGGCGGTGCGAGCACCGAGGCCCATGCGGATACAGCGCCAGTGACCGACGCATCCAAGCCGATCACTTTCTAGCGCCCTAGTCCCTTCTAGCATGATATCCGTGCTATCACGTCTTGATGATCCGCTCCTTCGCATGGCGTAACCCTCCTCTCGCCGTTCTCGGCGAAGTGTCGGACCACTTGGAGATTACGCCGCTTTCAGTTTCCACGAGATACGGGACGGATCGCGGTCGCTTGCAGGGTGCGACTTTGTTGGGCGCTGTTGGCGAGAGTTAATGAGAGTTGCGCTCTGGTGCACCAACAGTGCACCACGGAAACGGTCCCCAGGTACCTTCGCTCCCGAGGAAAGAGGTGGACCCGGGCCTACATATCGTGATGCCTGGCGATTTCCTCCTCGCTGAGTCTCAGGAATCTCGCCGCATTGTTATAGAGAATGTCTCTCTTCTGCTCTTCATCGAGGAAGGGTGCCTCGCGTATGACTGCGATGGATCGCGGAATCATGTCGGGCCAGACCATCTGGTCCGAACCGTACATGACTCGCGAGCCAAATCCGGCTTCGACGATCCGTCGCAGATAGCCATAGAACTCTTTGGTGGGCAACGCCCAGTTGATAACCGCCACGTCAATGTAGACTTGAGGGTGAGCCCACAAGACTGCCAGAAGATCGTCGAGCATCGGCCATCCCGCATGTGAGATGTAGACGCGTAGCGTCGGATGCCTGACGAGCACCTCTTCAAGCAGCAGCGCACTGTGCAGGCGCGCC
>CAMYOG010000048.1 GCA_947259925.1 Thermoanaerobaculia bacterium | reverse complement strand
GCTAGCCGCCTTCCGAGCCGGCCCTGCCCCGCAGCCAGAGGCCGGTCCACATGACGGCCGCGAAGACGATCGGTCGCAGCACCTCGGCACCCTCGCCGTTGGCCAGATGGGTGTAGGCCGCACCGGCCATGATGACGGTCAGCCCGTAGACCGCCAGGCGGAGCGTCTTGGGAACCACCAACCCGATCGCCCCGGCCAGCTCGAGCACGCCGATCAGGGTGGCGAACCAGGCCGGATAGCCCCAGCCAGCGAACATCTCGGTCATCCGGCCGCCCAGTTTGGCCAGCGCCGACATGGCGAACATCGCGGCGACCAGGACGAGCAGGGTCCACGACAGAACCGTGCGGACTTTGGACGCGTTCATCATCTCCCCCCGAGTGGAATCCCGGCCGAGCCTACTACCGCCGGTCGTTCTCGATGTGTCAGGGATCGGTCATGGACCCGGGACGCTCCCCTTTCAGACGCCCGGCCCGCCGGCTGTCCCAGGCGCGGGCCCTGCGCATCGAGACCATCGCCGCCACCACCAACACGCCGGCGGCGAAGTTCATCGCGACGTCCCGTAGCTCGTAGAAGCGCTCGGGAAGTATGGCCTGGATCCCCTCGTCACCCCAGCCGAGCAGGCCGGTGATCACGATCGTGCTCACCGCCGGCAGCCGCGCCAGGCCCCGCGGGCCGGTACCGGCCTCGACGAGGTTGGTTCGCCGCTCCCAGAGAGCGGAGTAGATCAGCCCACCGACCAGGCCGTACTCGAGGAAGTGGACCCGCTCCTCGACCTGCTTCAGGTCCCAGAGGACGACGAGATAGATCACTCCGAAGGCGGCGAGCACCAGGATCTGACCGATCCCGGGCCGCCGTCGGCGGATCCCGTCCAGGATCAGCACGACGGCGATCAGAAAGAGCAGGCCGATCGTCAGCCGCAGCAGATTGCGCTCCCGCAGCCAGGTGGAGATCCCCCGCACGTAGGCGAGCGAGGCGTAGATGGCGATCTGCACCAGCGCGGCTTGGAGCCAGAGACGCTTCTCCCGAGCCGAGGTAAGGGCCATCTCGCGGCGAGGTTACTGTATTCTCGGCTAAAGGTTTGACGTCGACCCTCAAACTCACCGGCTACAGCCGAACGCCGCACGAGCTGGCGTACAGCGTCGAGCTCGACGGGCGGACCTTCACCACCCGCTTCCACTACGACACGCTCGACCTGGCCGAGCTGGAGCGGCGCCATGGCGCGGAGCTGATGCGCGCGCTCGATTTCCACGCCATCGCCTTCGACCTCAACCGCCTCGTCAGCCTGAAGCCGGAGGCGGTCGACTTCGGCCCGCTCGCCGACTGCGTCACCGAGCCGTTCCTCGATCTCTGGCACCGGATCCTGGGCGGCGTCTGGGCCCAGTGGCGCTACGAGAACGATCTCCCGGGCTGGCGAGGACCGGTGGTCGAGAGCGGGGCGGACGCCCCGGTCCCGGCGCCCGAGGCTCCGGAGCGAGGGGAGGTCCGGTCCCTCCTGTTCTGCGGTGGCGGTAAGGACAGCCTGCTCGCCGCCAAGCTCTTCGAGGAGATCGAGGAGCCGTTCGATGCCCTCACCTACTCCCACTCGAGCTACGGCGACAGCGTCCACCAGCACGCGTTGATCGATCGACAGCTCGACCACGTGCGACCCCAGCACCGGCACCGGCTGCGCGTCTTCGACGACCTCCAGCCGGGCCCGAGCGAGCTCGAGGAGTTCGGGGTGCGGACGTTCACCACCGCCGAGACCCCGAGCAGCCTGTTCCTCGCCCTACCGGTGGCCCTCGATCGGGGCTACACCAACCTGGTCGTGGCCCACGAGCGAAGCGCCGACTCCGGCAACCTGGTCTGGGAGGCGACCGGGGAGACGATCAATCACCAGTGGGGCAAGTCGCTCGAAGCGGAGCGCCTGCTCGGCGAGTACGTCGAGCGCCACCTGCTCCCGGCCGTCCGCTACTTCAGCGTGCTCAAGCCGGTCCACGACCCGGTGATCTTCGAGGCGGGGCGCCACTATGTGGTCGCTCTCGCGGACGCCCACTCGTGCAACGTGGCCAAGCCCTGGTGCCGCCGATGTCCGAAGTGCCTCTACGTCTTCCTCGGCTATGCGGCGTTCCTGCCCTGGACCGACACCCTGCAGATCTTCAGCGAGAACCTCTTCGACGTCGAGGAGAACCTGGAAGGCTACTCCCAACTGCTCGGCTCCGCCGGACATCTACCGTTCGACTGCGTCGGTCAGGTCGAGGAGTCGCAGCTGGCGCTGGCGCTCGCCGCTCGTAGAGGCTGGACCGGCCTCGCCATCGACCTGTTCAAGCGCGTCATCTCGGTCGAGCCAGAGACGGTCGATCGCCTGCTCGCGGTTCGATCGGATGGCCACCGGATACCAGACGAGCTCGCCAGCCGGATCGTGCCGGTGCTCGAACGGCGCGCTGCGGTCGCCCGCGCATTCGTCGACAAGACTCTCTTTCCGGCCTAGCCTGGCCTTCAGGCTAGCGGGCAAAAAAAAGAGGGAGAGCACGCGGCTCTCCCTGCCAGGAACGAAATGTGGGGCCGGGCGGCCCCGAGGTAGGCGGTCAGTCCATCTGCTTGCGAAGGACTGTCGGAATGTCGAAGTCGTCGACGTTGGACCAGTTGGGCCCATAGCCCCCCGGATCCTCGCCCTGATTCTGCGCGATCACCTTGCGGTAGAAGGGAACGTTCTCCTCTTCCTCCGGCGGCTCTTCTTCGACCGCCGGCCGAGCCGGCTCGTCGAAACGCAGGTCCATGAGCGGCGATTCTTCTACCTGCTCGGTCTCGCGGGCACTCGGTGCCGGCCGATCGAAGAACGAATCGTCGGCGCCGTACTTCGAGCCGGTGGCGATCACGGTCACCTTCATCTCCTCGTCGAGGCTCTCGTCGACCACCATGCCGGTGATGATGTTGGCCTCGTGGTCGACCGCTTCGGCGATGATGCGCGCCGCCTCGGCGACCTCGTCGAGCGCCAGATCGCGACCGCCCGAGATATTGAGCAGCACGCCGCGGGCGCCCTCGATCGAGGTCTCCTCGAGAAGAGGAGAAGAGATCGCACGCTGTGCCGCCTCGAGGGCTCGACTCTCGCCCTTGGCGATGCCGGTGCCCATCAGGGCCATGCCCATGCCGGTCATGACCGTCTTGACGTCGGCGAAGTCGACGTTGATCTCGCCCGGTATGGTGATCAGATCGCTGATCCCCTGAACCGCCTGGCGCAGGACATCGTCGGCGATCCGGAACGCCTCGGTCAGCGGGGTCCCCCGCTCGACGAAGTTGAGCAGGCGCTCGTTGGGGATGGTGATCAGCGTGTCGACCGCCTCCTGGAGCTCCTCGAGCCCCGACTCGGCCTGCAGCATCCGCCGGCGGCCTTCGAACCCGAACGGCTTGGTCACCACCGCCACGGTCAGGGCGCCGATCTCGGATGCCAACGAGGCGATGATCGGTGCCGCGCCGGTGCCGGTGCCGCCGCCCAGGCCCGCGGTGATGAACACCATGTCGGAGCCCTCGAGCATCTCGAGGATGCGGTCGGTGTCCTCGAGCGCCGACCTACGGCCGATGTCCGGATCGCCGCCGGCTCCCAGCCCGCGAGTCAGAGACTCGCCGAGCTGGAGCTTGTGCGGCGCCTGAGCGCCCCGTAGGGCTTGTAGATCGGTATTGGCGGTGATGAACTCGATGCCGCGCATGCGACAGTCGATCATCCGGTCGACCGCGTTGCCGCCGCCACCACCGACGCCCACGACCTTGATCGTCGCCGGAATCGCCTCGGCGTCTTCGATGGTAATCGGGATGCCCGGCTCTTTGTCCTGGTCTTCGAATGTGATCATGTTTTCGACACTCCTTCTGGTTCGTTCTGGCCAAGCCCGAGGGCTATAAGAGATCCGAGAACATCTCGCGGAAATTTCCGAACATGCCGCCGACCGTGAAGCCCTTCGATTTGGCTTCACGCTGCTGGTTCTCGGCGGCATGCAATCCGTACAGCAACAGGCCCGACGCCGTGCTCCAGGTCGGGCTGCTGATCACGTCGACCAGCCCGCCGAGTCCCTGGGGCACGCCGTAGCGGACCGGAGCGTTGAAGACCTGCTGAGCCATCTCCAGCAGGCCGTCCATCTGCGCGCCGCCGCCGGTCATGACGACGCCACCCCTGAGCTCGCCCTCGAGGCCGAGCTTCGTCAAGTCCTCGCGCAGCAGGGTCATCATCTCCTCGGCACGCGGCTGGAGGATGTCGCACAGCTCGCGCCGGGGCACCACGCGCGAGCCGCCGCCGGCGACGGTCGGCACCGAGATCCCCTCGTCCTCACCCACCATCCCGGCGAGACAACAACCCTGGCTGACCTTGACCCGCTCGGCCTCGGCGAACGGCGTCCGCAGGACCATCGCCAGGTCGTTGGTGAAGTGGCCGGCACCGACCGGCAGGACCGCGCTATGCCGAACCTCTCCCTCGAGATAGAACGCGTAGTCGGTCGTGCCGGCTCCGATGTCCATCAGCAGTACACCGAGCTCCCGCTCGTCGTGGGTCAGGACGCTCTCGGCGGTCGCCAACGGCTCGAACACGATCTCGATCGCTTCGATCCCGGCCCGATTGACGCAGGTGATCAGCGTCTTGTTGCGGGTCGTGTTCGCGGTGACCAGATGGACGGCGACTTCGAGGCGACTGCCGAGCATGCCGAGCGGATCGCTGATCCCCGCCTGCTCGTCGACGATGAACTCCTGGGGGATCGCATGCAGGATCTCGCGGTCCGAGGGGAGCGCCGCCGACTGTGCAGCCTCCAGGACCCGGGAGATGTCCTGCCGCGTAATCTCACGGTCCTTGCGCGCCACCGAGACCATGCCGCGGGAGTTGACACAGCGTATGTCCGTGCCGGCGACGCCGACGTAGGCGCGCTCGATCTCTACGCCCGCCATGACCTCGGCCTCCTCGCTCGCCTGTTTGAGCGAGTCGACGGTGGCCTCGACGTTGACGATGTTCCCTTTGCGGGTGCCCCGATTCGCTGCCATCCCCCTGCCGACGACCTCGACTCCTCCAGCCTCATCCGGCTGGGCGATCAGCACGCCGATCTTCGAAGAGCCGATGTCGACGGCGACCAGGTGAGAATGCGCTTTGGGCATACGTGTCTACCCTTCCTCTGTCTGCGGCCTCGCCGCTGGTTGAAAGACAAGTTGTCGTGAAAACCTGAGGTCGACCGAAGCGATCGCCTCGTAGCGGCGCTCGAGCTCCGGCAGCAGCCAGGAGAGCCGGGCCAGACCGGCCTCGAGCGCTCCTGGACTGACCAGAATGGGAAAGTCGAGGCCCGCGGTGTGGACGCGGAAGTCCTCGTCGCTGACGATCTCGATCTCGACGATCGGACCGCTCCAGGGTGGATTCAGCCGGCGCCACTCGGCGGCCAGCTCGAGCGCCGGCACCACTTCGTACCTCGCGCCCACCGGGGCGTCGACGATCAGCAGCTCCCGGTCGACGAGCCGGGGGTCGTATCTGGCGATCACGGTGGCGTCGCGCTCGACGAACCAGAGCTCGCCCCGGATCCGCAGCACCGCCGCCGGATCCCGCTCCTCGACCGCGACATGGATCTGATCGGGTAGCTCCTTGCGCAGCGCGATCTCGCGGATCCACTCGTGGCTCACCAGCCGGCGCCGGACGTCGTCGAGACCGGTCCGCAGCAGGTGCTCCCCCTCGAGGCCCGAGAGCGCTTCGTTGACCCATGCCTCGGAAACCCGCTCGGTGCCCGAGATCTCGATCTCGGCGATCTCGAGGTAGGGCGTGGTCGCCGCCCAGTACGCGGCGCCCGCCGGCGTCGCGACGACCGCCAGTGCGGTCATCAGGGGTCGCAGCAGGACCGCCAGCCGCCGCTTGCGCCGATGGCTCACCGGACCGCGACGCCGACGATAGAGCTCCGGGCGCTCGATCTCGTCTCTCATCGGTCTGAGCTCGGTCACGCCGCCTCCTCGCCCACGAGCTCCTCGGCCAGGCGATAGATGTCGCCGGCACCGAGGGTCAGGATGACGTCGTCGCCGCCGACCTGGTCGCGTAGCGCATTCGGGAGCTCGTGCCAGTCGGGAGCGAAGGTGACGTGGCGATGGCCACTCTCGCGCGCCGCCTCGACCACCAGCTGGCCGCTCACTCCCGGCAACGGCGACTCGCGCGAGGGGTAGATCTCGGTGACGATGGCGCTGTCGGCGCCCAGCAGCGAGCGTCCGAACTCCTCCGCTTGATCCCTGGTCCGCGAGTAGAGATGGGGCTGGAAGATCGCCCACAGCTTCGCCCCCGGGAATGCGGCGCGAGCCGCCTCCAGCGTCGCCGCCACCTCGGTCGGATGATGTGCGTAGTCGTCGACGACGTGTGCCCCACGCCAGCGCCCGAGCAGCTCGAAGCGTCGGTGGACCCCCGAGAAGCTCGCCAGAGCGCTCGAGATAGCCTCGAAATCGAGCCCCAGGGCGAGCCCCACCGAGACCGCCGCCAGCGCGTTGCGGACGTTGTGCAGCCCCGGCATCGGCAGCTCGATCTGCCCGAGCGGACCCCGGGAGGGCGCCAGGACGGTGAAGCGGCAGCCGACGCCGGCCCGTTCCAGGTCGACCAGGGTCAGGTCCGCCTGCGGCGAGACGCCGTAGGTGACCACGCGCCGATCGGCGAGCCGCGGCATGATCTGCTGGATGTTCGGGTCGTCCAGACAGACGATCACCTGGCCGAAGAAGGGAACCTTGTTGGCGAAGGTGACGAACGCCTCGCAGATCTCGTCCAGGTCGGCGTAGGTATCGAGGTGCTCGCGGTCGATGTTGGTGATCACCGCCACGATCGGCTGCAGACGGAGGAAGCTCCGGTCGAACTCGTCCGCCTCCGCCACCAGGTAGTCGCTCTTGCCGAGCCGCGCGCCGGTACCCGAGACCCGCAGCCGGCCGCCGACGATGACGGTCGGATCGAGGCCCGCTTCGGTAAGGAGCGTGCCGACCAGCGAGGTCGTCGTGGTCTTGCCGTGGGTGCCGGCGACCGCAATGCCGTACTTGAGCCGCATCAGCTCGGCGAGCATTTCCGCCCGGCCGACCACCGTGATGTTCTCCGCCCGGGCCGCCCGGACCTCGGGGTTCTCCTCCGCGACCGCCGAGGAGATCACGACCAGGTCGACGTCCTCCACATGAGCCGCCTGGTGGCCGATGTCGATCTTCGCGCCGAGTTCTCGCAGGCGCCGAGTCGCCTCGCTCTCCACCAGGTCCGAGCCGCTCACTTCGAGCTCGTAGTCGAGCAGGACCTCGGCGATGCCGCTCATGCCGGCGCCACCAATGCCGACGAAGTGGATCTTCGAGAGCTGAATGAACCGAGTGAACATGACTATCGGCTCCCGGCCCTCATCGGTCCCCTTCCGACGCCATCGAGACGATCAGATCCGCGATCCGCTCGGAGGCGTCGCGCCGCGCCAGCCCGGCGAGCGCCGTGCCCATCTCCCGCAGTCGCGGCTCTCGGAGCAGGCCGCCGATCACCTCGGCGGCCCGATCCACCGACGCCGACTGCTCGAGCATGCAGGCACCGCCCGCGTCGACCAGCGCCTGCGCGTTCTCGCGCTGATGGCCACCGGCGAGCTCGAGCGGAAGCAGCAGGGCGGGGCGGCCGGCGGCGCAGATCTCCGCCAGGGTTACGGCGCCGGCGCGCGAGACGACCAGACTCGCCGACTCCATCGCCGCCGCCACGTCCTCGATGAAGGGAGTGATCTCGACGCTCACGCCCGGGAGGCTCCGCTCGGCGTAGGCCGCCTCGGTCGTCTCCTGGTGGCGCCCAACCTGATGCACGATCTCGAGCTCCGGGAGCTCGACCGCCAGTCGCTCGAAGGCCGCGGGAAGGAGCAGGTTGAGCTTCAGAGCGCCCTGGCTGCCTCCCAGCACCAATACCCGCAACCTGTCGGTCGGTGCCGGCCGCAGCTCGAAGAACTCCGACCGCACCGGAACGCCGGTCCGGTGCGTCGGACAGCGGAAGTCCCGACGCGCACCCTCGTAGGCGATGGCCGCCGCCGCCGCCCAGCGCGACAACCAGCGATTCGCCGCCCCGGCACGCGCATTCGGCTCCAGCAGGACGGCGGGCCGCCCGGCCAACCGCGCTCCGAGCACCGCCGGCGCCGAGACGTAGCCGCCGGTCCCGAGCACCGCCCGGCTGTCGAGCCGCTTGACCAGTTTGCGGGCGGTGAGCGCGGACCGGCAGAGAGTCAGCAGCGCGCTCGTCTTGGCCAGCGGGCCGCGGCCGACGACCGCACTGGCCGACAGGGGATGGAACTCTAGATCGCGCTCCGAGACCAGGCGCTCTTCCATCCCGCCGGCACGCCCGGCCCAGCTCACCTGCCAGCCCCGGCTCTCCAGCTCGCGCGCCACCGCAACGCCCGGAAAGACGTGCCCCGCAGTCCCGCCGCCGGTCATCAAGACGTGCTGTTTCGAAGCCATCCATCATCCGTGCTGCGAGACGTTGAGGAGCACGCCGGAGGCCACCATGGTGACCACCAACGACGAGCCGCCGTAGGAGAGGAAGGGCATGGTGATGCCGGTGGTCGGCAGGATCACCAGGGCGACGCTGACGTGAATGAACGCCTGGAGCACCAGCAGCGTCGCCAGGCCCCACGCCAGGTAGCGCCCGAACATGTCGGGTGCGCGGAGACCGGCGCGCACGCCGCGCCAGAGCAACAGTCCGAACAGGATCAGAGCGCCGAGCGCGCCGATCATGCCGAGCTCCTCGGCGAGGATGGCGTAGACGAAGTCGGAGTTCGCGTCGGGAAGGAAGTGGAGCTTCTGGCGACCACCGCCCAGCCCGAGGCCGAAGACTCCGCCGGAGCCGACCGCGACCATCGACTGGAAGGGCTGGAACCCGCTGGTGTCCCGGTGCATCTCGGGATTCAGGAAGGCGACCAGCCGTGCCTTGCGATACGGCACCAGCAGGATCGACGAGACCAGCGCCGGCACGACGCTGAGACCGACAACCGCCAGATAGCGCCACGGCAGACCGGCCAGGAAGAGCATCATCCCGGCGATCGCGCCGATCATCAGAGCGCTGCCCAGGTCCCTTCCCAGGTAGACCAGCCAGGCGAGGGTGACGGTCACGATCGCCGCTGGCAGCAGCAGCTGGATCTGGCGGGTCGCATCGTTCATGCGGGCGATGACGTACGCCAGGTAGGGCACCAGCACCAGCTTGGCCAGCTCGGACGGCTGCAGCGAGACCGGGCCGAGATCGATCCAGCGCCTGGTGCCGCGGACCGCCGGACCGAGCAGGGCGATCACCAGCAGGACGACCACGGCGCCCAGCAGGGTGTAGATCACCTCGCGCCGCTGCAGGATCCGGTAGTCGATGTGCATCACCACCAGCAATCCGACCAGGCCAATCGCCGCCGCCAGACACTGCTTGACCAGGAACGGGTTGAGCACCCGGTCCTGCGGCAGGCTGGCGAGCGCGCTGGCCGAGAAGACCATCGCCAGGCCGAGACCGACAAGCGCCATGACGGTGGTGAACAGGAGCCGATCGAAGGCGAGCTTCTTAGCCATGCTCGCCTCCGTGTGATCGTCTGGGCCCGGCTCCGAGGCCGACCACCAGGCTCGAGAAATGCTCGCCGCGGCCCTCGAAGCTCTCGTACTGGTCGAAGCTGGCGCACGCCGGCGACAGCAGCACGACCTCGCCGGCGTCCGCTCGGGCGTGGGCCGCCGACACGGCGCTCTCCAGGTCGCCGCAGCGCTCGCACTCGACGATCTCGCCGAGCGTCTGCTCGAACAGCTCCGCGGCCTCGCCGATCAGATAGACGCGGCGGGTCTTGACCTCGACCAGATCGGCGAGCACCGCCGGGTCGCCCGCCTTGAACCGGCCGCCGAGGATCAGGTGCAGCGAGCCGTCGGGAAAGCCGGTCAGCGATCGTCGGGTGGCGTCGATGTTGGTCGCCTTCGAGTCGTTGTACCAGGTGACGCCGTCGAGCGTCGCTACTCGCTCGAGTCGGTGTGGCAGCCCGGTGAATGCGGCGAGCCCGCTGCGCACGGCCGCGGAGTCGGCTCCCATCGAGCGGGCCAGGAGGGCCGCCGCCATCGCGTTCTCGAGATTGTGATCTCCCACCAGCTGCAGGTCGCCGGTGCGAAACAGCTCGACCGGCTCGCTCCCGGGCGAGGTCTCGACCACCCGCTCGCCGTCCATGTAACAGCCGTCCTCGACCCGGCGAAAGCGCGAGAAGAAGCGCCGCCGAGCGCGTGCCCCGATCGCCGCGACCTGCGGATCGTCAGCGTTCAGGACCGCGATGTCGTCGTCGTGCTGACGCGCGAAGATCCTCTCCTTGGCCCGCCGGTAGCTCTCGAAGTCGCGGTGGCGGTCGAGATGATCGGCGCTCAGATTGAGCAGCGCCGCGGCGTGCGGGCGGAAGGTGTCGACCGACTCGAGCTGGAAGCTCGACAGCTCGATGACGAAGATCCGCCCCGCCTCGCCGCGGACCCGGGAGGCGAGCGGCACACCGATGTTGCCGCATACCTCGACGCGGTGTCCCGAGGCGCGCAGCGCGGCGCCGGCGAGCGCCGTGGTCGTGCTCTTGCCGTTCGAGCCGGTGATGCCGACCGCCGGCCCGTTCAGGAAGGGGAACGCCAGCTCGACCTCCGAGATGACCGGGACGCCGAGGCGCCGGGCATCGCGCAGGAGAGGCTGATCGAGGGCGATACCGGGACTCAGGACGACGCCATCGAAGGCACCGGGAAGGACCCGTGGATCGGCCCCGAGGACCAGTTCGACGCCCGGATCGCCGGCCAGGTCGCCGAGCTCGAGCTCTTCGAAGCCCCGCCGGTCGACCGCCGTGACCGCGACGTCACGATCCCTGAGCAGCCGAGTCGCCGCTACTCCCGAGACGCCGAGTCCGTAGACCAGCGCTCGCTTCCAGTCGTTCTCGCTCCAGGGTGTCTTCATCGGAGTTTGAGCGTCGACAGGCTGACCAGAGCGAACAGGATCGCGAGGATCCAGAAGCGGACGATGATCTTCGACTCCGCCCACCCTTCGAGCTCGAAGTGATGGTGGAGCGGCGCCATCCGGAAGACGCGGCGCCCGGTGAGCTTGAACGACATGACCTGGATGACCACCGACAGGACTTCGATGACGAACAGTCCGCCCACCAGCAGGAGCACCATCTCCTGCTTGGAGAGGACGGCGACGACGCCGATCGCGCCACCGATGGCGAGCGAGCCGACGTCTCCCATGAAGAGCTCGGCCGGATGGGCGTTGTACCAGAGGAAGCCGAGGCTGGCGCCGACGAGGGCCGCACAGAAGATGGCTACCTCTCCGACGCTGCGGACGTAGGGGACCTGGAGATACCCCGCGACTATGGAGTTCCCCGCTATGTACGAAAAGATGGCGTAGGTGGCCGCCGCGATCATCGTGGCTCCGATCGCCAGTCCGTCCAGGCCGTCGGTGAGGTTGACGGCATTGGACGTCGCTGTCAGAACCAGCGCCACGAACGGGATGTATAGAAGGCCGACGTTAAAAACCGCGGTCTTGAAGAATGGGAAAGC
Source organism: Thermoanaerobaculia bacterium (assembly GCA_947259925.1). Taxonomy (GTDB): domain Bacteria; phylum Acidobacteriota; class Thermoanaerobaculia; order Multivoradales; family JAHEKO01; genus JAHEKO01. The sequence continues at coordinate 87,758 of CAMYOG010000048.1, read as the reverse complement.
TATGGTGGGACTGAAGTTGTAGCTGTTGGGCAGATTTGTGAGGATCACCCCGCCCGCAACGGCCACCAACGCCAAAAGAACGAACTTTGCCTTTGCTGTTAGACCCTGGTTGCTCCCTCGCCGCACTTTCAGGAAGTCGTCGGCGAAGCCGATACTCCCGTAGGCGATCGTCACGGCGAGCGCCAACCAGACGTAGATGTTGTCGAGCCGTGCCCACAACAACGTCGGCACGATCATCGAGAACAGGATGAGCACACCGCCCATGGTCGGTGTGCCCGCTTTCTGGTGATGCCTCTCCGGCCCTTCGGCACGGATGTTCTGGCCGATCGACAGACGCCGAAGCCAGCGAATGAACCCCGGACCGAGGACCAGGGTGAGTATCAGGGCGGTCACCACCGCCGCGGCCGCCCGAAAGGTCAGGTAGCGCACGACGTTGAAGACCGCAAACTGGTCGCTGAGCGGAAAGAGCAGGTGGTAGAGCATCAGCTACTCCCTCCCCGCTCGAGCAGACGAGCCACGAGCCGCTCGAGAGCGATCCCGCGCGACCCCTTGACCAGCACCAGATCACCCGGCTCGAGTCGGTCGACGACCTCCTCGGCGGCGGCGGCGTCCCGGTACCACGACGCTTCGACGCCGGCGGCGGCCGCCCCGTCGACCAGTTCGCGCGCCAGCTCGCCAACCCCGATCGTCGGCGAGAACCCGAGCTCCGCCGCATAGGCTCCGACCTCGCGGTGATAGACCGCGGCGCTCGGCCCGAGCTCGAGCATGTCGCCGAGCACCGCCCAGCGGCGCCGAGCCGGCAGCTCGCGCGCCGCCGTCAGCGCCCGCCGGCAGGCGTCCGGATTGGAGTTGTAGCTCTCGTCGATGATCACGATGTCGCCGGCCAGCCGGTGCACCTGGCCACGCTGCGCGGCGGCTTCGATCTCGGAGGCGGCGGCCGCGATCTCGGCCAGCTCGACCCCCAGCTCGCCGGCGCAGGCGGCCGCAGCCAGGAAGTTCTCGACGTTGAACCGGCCGTAGAGCGCCAGCTCCACCTCGACACTCCCGCGCGGTGTCTCGAGCGTCAACCGGCTGCCGACCGCCGGCGGCGGCAGCGGCTCGACGCCGCACGCGCGATAGTCGGCGGGCTGCTCGATCCCGTACCAGACCAGACGGCCCGGGTGGCGACCGGCGATCCGCACAACCTCCGGGTCGTCGGCGTTGGCGATCACCAGACCGTGCTCGGCGAGCCCTTCGAGCAGCTCCGCCTTGGCCTCGGCGATCGCCGCCACGCTGTCAAAGAACTCCAGATGGACCGGGCGCACGTTGGTGAACAGGGCAACATCGGGCCGGCCGAGCCGGCTGATCTTGCCGAGCTCGCCGGGGGTGGACATCCCCATCTCGGCGACCATCCACTCGGTGCCCTCCTCGACCCCCAGCAGCGCCAGCGGGAAGCCGTAGAGGTTGTTCAGGTTGCCCGGATTGCGGGCCACCTTGTAGCGCCGGCCGAGCATCGCCGCCAGCAGCTCCTTGGTGGTCGTCTTGCCGGCCGAGCCGGTCACACCGACCAGCTTCTCGGGCAGCCGAGAGCGCACGCTCCGCACCAGGGCGTGCAGCGCCTCGAAGGTGTCGTCGACCCGGATCAGGGTCGCCTCCGGAGGCACTTCGACGTCCTCGTGGACGACCGCGGCCGCGGCGCCTCGCTCGAGCGCCTGGGCGACGAAGCGGTGGCCGTCGCTGCGCTCGCCCGGCAGCGCGAAGAAGAGCTCGCCGCCGCCGACTTGACGCGAGTCGAGCGCCGCACCCGACCAGAGCCGACTCGGATCGCCGATCACTCGACCCTCCATGGCCGCCGCCGCGTCATCCACGCTTCCCTGCGCCAAGGCGCTCCTCCAGTGCCCGCTCGAGCTCTTCGCGGTCCGAGAACGGCAGCGTCTGATCGCCGACGATCTGCACCTCTTCGTGGCCCTTGCCGGCGACCAGCACCGACCACGCGGGGCCGGCATGGGCGACCGCCCGGCGGATCGCCTCACGGCGGTCGGGCACCACCCGGTAGCTCTCGTTGCCGCTCTGACGGAGGCCCTCCTCGACCGCCGAGATGATCCTCAGCGGGTCTTCTCCGCGCGGATTGTCCGAGGTCACGATCGGCAGCTCGGCCAGCTCACCGGCCACCCGACCCATCAACACCCGTTTGCCGGCGTCCCGATCCCCACCGCAGCCGAAGACCAGCACGATCTTGCGGTCGGTGAAGCTCTTGAGCGACCGGATCGCCGCTTCGAGCGCGGCGTCGGTGTGCGCGTAGTCGATCAGGACCGGAAAATCCTGTCCCGCCTCGATCGGTTCCATGCGGCCGGCGAGCGGCTCGAATCCCGCCAGGCCGTCGACGATCGCCGAGTGCGGCAGGCCGAGCGCCTCAGCGGCGGCGACCGCTGCCACGACGTTCTCGAGGTTGTAGCTGCCCAGAAGCCGCGTCTCGATCTGTAGCTCGCCGCGCGGCGTCCGGAGCGTCGCCCGCGTGCCGGTCGGCTCGAGCCGAGAGTCGAGGCAGGTGACGTCACCGACGCCGCCGTAGGTCACGACCGAAGCGCCGTCTGGCAGCTCGTCGATCAGGCGGCGGCCGTAGGCGTCGGCGACGTTGACCACCGCCCTGCCCCCCGGCACCAGCTGGTCGAACAGGCGGCGTTTGGCGGCGTAGTAGTCCTCGAAATCGCCGTGAAAGTCGAAGTGGTCTCGGGTCAGGTTGGTGAACAGCGCCAGATCGAAGCTCATGCCGCCGACCCGGCCGAGGAGCAGCGCGTGGGAGGAGACTTCCATCGCCACCGACGCGGCTCCGGTGTCCTTCATCTCACGCAGGGTGCGAAACAGGTCGGACGCCTCGGGCGTCGTCCGCTCGCCATCGAAGCGGCGACCGGCGAAGCGATAGCCGAGCGTGCCGATCTGCCCCGCGCGCCGACCGGCGGCATCGAGAATCGCACCCAGCAGCGCTACGACCGTCGACTTGCCGTTGGTGCCGGTGACGCCGACGGTCAGCAGCTCCCGGTCCGGGTGGCCGTGGAGGCGGGCCGCCAGCGGGCCCAGGACGGAGCGCGGATCGTCGGCTCGCAGCCAGGGGATCGGCAGGTCGGCGGGCGCCGTGCCGGCGCCGACCACGGCGACCGCGCCGCGCTCGGCCGCCTCAGCGGCGAAGATCCGGCCGTCGAATCGGTCGCCGACGATCGCCACGAACAGGTCCCCGTCGGCCACGCGCCGCGAATCGTGGGTGACACCGGTCACCTCGAGCGGCGGCGTGTCTGCGGACGGGGCCGAGATCGGGAGATCAGCGATGAGCTGCATGACGTTCATCGGTCCGGGCTCACTCGCCGGCCGCGACCTCCCTCTGGCGCTCGCCACCCTCGGGCTCGCCCGGCATCTCCTCGTCTTCACCGTCGACCGCATCGGCATCCGCCCGGGCGACCAGCTCTGGGACCGGCTGCCGCGGCCAGAACGACGGCGTGTCCCGATCGGGAGGCACGCCGAGATAGACCAGCACCTGCTCGGCGATCGCGCCGAAGATCGGCGCGGCGACGTCGCCTCCGTGATAGGCCCCACGGGGCTCGTCGATCCGGACGACGCCGACCAGCGCCGGGTCGCGGGCGGGAACGAAGCCGGCAAAGCTGGCGATGAAGCTGTTCGGTGCATAGCCCCCGGCGACCGCAATCTGCGCGGTACCGGTCTTGCCGGCGACCCGATACCCGGGCACGGCGGCGGCCTTGCCGGTCCCCTCTTCGACCACCGCCTCGAGCATCCGCTCGAGGGTGAGTGCCGTCGCCGGGTCGACCGGACGGCCGAGGAGGACCGGTCGCTCGACCAGTGGCTCGACCTCGCCGTCCCGACCGACTCCCGTCACCACGTACGGCTGGTAGAGGTAGCCCCCGTTGGCGATCGCCGCGAAGACCCCGGCGAGCTGCAGCGAGGTCACCGAGATTCCCTGTCCGAACGAGATATACGCACCGTCGCGCTTGCCCCAGCGCTCGAGCGGACGGACGATGCCCGAGCTCTCTCCCGGCAGATCGATGCCGGTCGGCTGCCCGAGACCGAACTTCACGATCTGGTCGTACAGCGCCCGGTCGCCGGCCATCAGGCCGAGCTTGATCGCCCCGACGTTGCTCGAGTTGGCCATCACCTCGCGCACGGTGAGCTCGCCGAACGATTTGTGATCGTTGATCCACTTGCCCTTGACCGAGATGCCGCCGTTCTCGCAGTCGAAGACGTCGGACGGGTCGACCAGATTCGCCTCGAGCGCGGCGGCGGCGGTGATCACCTTGAACGTCGAGCCGGGCTCGTAGGCGTCGGTGACCACCCGGTTGCGCCAGCGCTCCTTGCCTGCCTGGTTGAACGCGTTGGGGTCGAAGTCGGGCGCCGACGCCATCGCCAGCACCGCACCGGTCCGGGGATCGAGGATCACGACGCTGCCGCTCGCCGCCTGATGCCGCTCGATCGCGGCCCGCAGCTCTCGCTCGACGATGTACTGGATCGACGCATCGATCGTCAGGTGGAGGTCGAGGCCCGGCTTCGCCTCCGAGAACGACATGCCCGGAACCCGAACGGTGCCCCGCAGGGCATCGCGCAGGACGGTCCTCTCGCCCGCATCGCCGGCCAGCTGTGGCTCGAACCGCGCCTCGAGCCCCTCCAGGCCGTGCGGATCGAGGCCGACAAAGCCGAGGACCTGACCGGCCAGCCTTCCCATCGGATAGCAGCGGCGGCTCTCCTGCAGGAAGTGGAGGTCGGCCACGTCCAGCTCACGGAGGGCGGTGGAGACTCCCGGGTCCAGCTTGCGGCCGACCCAGGCGAAGCGGCCCGACCGGCCGAGCGCCGCCGCCGCCGCGCCGCTGTCGATCTCGGGCACTTCCCCGAGCCGCCGGACCAGCGCTTCGGGGTCCGAGACCTGGCTCGGATCGACGAAGGCGGAATCGACGATCACCGAGACCGCCAGCTCGCGGCCGCGCGCGTCGTAGATCGTGCCCCGGGGCGGATCGATGGTCAGATCGTCGCGCTGCTGCCGCTCGGCGATCCCGCGGTAACGGTCATGCTCGGTGACCTGGAGCTGGTACAGACGGGCGGTGATCAGACCAGCCCAGGCCCCGAGCAAGACGACAACTATGATCAATCGGCTCTTCACCGGATCTCCCGCTCGAAGATCAGCTGCGAGAGCTCGGGCTTGCGCATGCCGAGCTCGTGGAGGGCGCGCTCTTCGATCACCTGCGGACTCGAGAGATGTCCGGTCTCGAGCTCGAGCAGACTCTTGCGCTGGTGCGTCTCTTCCAGCCGCTCTTCCAGCAGGTGCACCCGGTAGCCGATGCGCAGCAGCTCGACGTGCACCCAGACGTAGGTGATCAGACACGCGCCGACCGACAGGCTGATCACGAGGACCGTCGCCAGCTCGCGGTGCCGGCGGCGATCGCGCTCCCGCACCAGGTACGGGTTGATAACCGGGCGACGGACTGCGTAGGCGTTCCTCATGTTGGCGAAGCTCCGGCACTCGTCCGGATCGCCCCCCACACCCTCGATCCCTCTCCCTCCCTCACGGGGGGAGAGGGACACTCCCACCCGACGCTCGATTCGCTGCAGCTGGATCGTCTGAACAAGTGCCTCACCTGAAATACCTATAGCCTCCGGGCGGCGCGTAGGCGCGCCGACCTCGAGCGCGGATTCGCGGCCACCTCTTCCGGCTGCGGCCGCACCGGCTTGCCGGTCAGGAGCTCGATCACGCGGGTCTCCGACCGGGTACGGCCGGTGGTCTCGTCGACCTCGCCGCGCGCCATGTTGCGCAGGGTGTGCTTGACGATGCGGTCCTCGAGACTGTGGTACGAGATGACCACCAGGTGGCCGTCCTGGTCGAGCATCTCGACGGTCTGATCGAGCAGCTTCTCGAGACCCGAGAGCTCCTCGTTGACGGCGATGCGCAGCGCCTGGAAGACCCGAGTCGCCGGATCGATGCGCGCACGGCGCGCTGGCGGCGACACCTCCGCGATGAGCTCGCGCAGCTCACGGGTGGTCTCCAATGGCTTCCGAGCTCGCCTCTCGACGATCTCCCGAGCGATCCTGCGTGACCTACGCTCCTCACCGTAGTCCTTGAAGATCCGCACCAGCTCCCCCTCTTGATAGCTGTTAACGATGTCCCCGGCCGTCAACTCACTCGAACCCATGCGCATGTCCAGCGGGCCTTCGCGCTGGAAGCTGAAGCCGCGCTCGGCGGTCTCGAGCTGCATCGACGAGACTCCGAGATCGGCGAAGAAACCGCCGTCAACACGTTCAATCCCAACCTCGCTCAACAACCTCCGTACCTCGCTGAACTTCCCGGTGATCAACCGCACTCGTTTTCCGAAAGGCTCCAACCGCTTCGCAGCCAGCTCGATGGCCCTGGGGTCGCGGTCGATCCCGACGAGACGCGCTCCAGGTGCCTCCCGCAACAGCGCCTCGGCATGGCCTCCCAGACCGATGGTGCAGTCGACAAAGAGCCCGCCCCGTTCCGGAGCCAGAAGCTCGAGCGACTCCCGCAACAGAACCGGTACGTGCTGCACGATCGCCGCTCAGGCTCAGACCGCGGCGCCCAGTCGCGTCGAACCCCCTAAACTCCGCGTTCGGTGAGGTAGGCAAAGTCCTCTTCCGAGAACTCCTCATCCGCGAACCGATTCAGAAGTCGTTGGTGGTTCCAGACTTCCAGATGGTCGAGCCGGCCACTGACCACTGCCTCACCAGCCATCTCGGCGCTCTCCCGGAGAATCTGGGGTATTACGACTCGACCTTGCGCATCGAGCTGAGTCTGCTGCCCGTAGTAGCCGACCCTCTCGAGGAATCGGCGTTTCGTCCTGTCGGTGGACGGCAGCTTCGCGAGGCGCTCTTCGAACTCCTCCCAGACGACCAGGGGGTAGATCAGGGCTGCGTCGCCGAGCACGGACGTGACGAATACCTCACGTCCGTATCTCTCTTCGAGGACTCTGCGAAAAGCCGTCGGGATCTTCAAACGGCCCTTAGAGTCGATCTTTGCCGACGCACTACCGCGAAACATGGACACCGCCCGTCCAACTACAAACGAATCTGGGAGAGACTAGCAGGAATGGCCACTTGTGTCCAATAATTTCCACTTTCGACCACCAGCGGGCAGACCGGCGTCCGACCACGTCCCGGCGCGTGGCTAGCGGTCGCTACCCAGCTGCTCTCGCCCGCCGCTCGGACCCGACGAGTAGTAGCCCCGGCGGTGCACCACTTCGGCCCCCTTCGGGCCACCGACCAGCTTCACCCGGAGCCGGCGATAGCCCGCTCTCCCCTGCTCGACCGGAGCCTCGAACATCAGGGCGTAGGTCACCGCGGTCTGGTCGACCATGTCGCCGAGCAGCTCGCTCACCTGGTTCGAATTCGAGAACACCTGGCCGCCGGTCTCGTTCGAGAGCATGTGGAGTGAGCCGGAGCCGAGGCCGAGGCCACCGGTGTTGATGCTCTGGATGGCCCAGTGGGTCCGCCGGAACTGATGCACCACTTGGCGCAGATCCCGGAGCGACGCGCCCGGGAAGCCGGTCGAGAAATAGACCACATGGCGAGGACCCGCGGCCTCATCGAGCGTCTTGCCGGCGTTGATCAGGCCCTCGAACAGCCTCCTCGAGATCTCCCGGTGCGGCAGGAACGGGTCGGCGCGGACTCCGGCGGTGGCGGCCTCGGCGAGGAGATCGTCGAGCTGGGCCCAGATCTGCTCCGGGCCGCTTCGGCGGGTGGGACGCGCCGCCAGCTCCCACTCCGCCCACTCCTCGCGCAGCTTCTGGGGCTCGCCCTCGATCATCCGACGCAGGATCGCCATGGCGCGACCGACCATGTCGGGGTCCGTGGTCCAGCCCTGCAGAACCTTGAGGCCACGAAGCGGGCTGAAATAGGCGAGGGCCATCCGGTCGTCCGAATGGAAGTGCGACTCCACCAGCTCGGACATGTCGCGCCAGGTGTCCATCATCCCGTGGATCGCCGCCGTGATCGGTCCGGCACCCATCTCCGCGTCCCACGAGTCGGGGTAGGCGAAGTCGATCAGGAAGAGGAAGTTCCGTCGCGGCCCGATCACCGGCCCCCCCTGCGCGGTCATCGGCAGCGGGGCGCCGTCCGAATCGAGGGAGAAGTCGAGCACGTCGAAGCTGAAGATCTCCCGGCGCCTCCCGTCATCGTAGAGCTCGAAGTTCTCGAGGGTCAGACCGGTGACCGGCCGGCCGTTGCTCAGGACCTGGACCGGCACCTCGACCAGGACGACCGAGGTCAGATCCTCGAAGGTGACGTCGCTCGTCTGGGCTCCCGCTCGGGCGGCGGGACTCGACAAGAGGAGGGCGCAGAGCAGCGTGAGGCCGAGTGACGCCTCTCCCGGCGTCGCCTCGGGTCGCGGACGGTGGCCGCTATTGCGGCGGTTCCTCCTGCTCATCGCTCGGCTCGGTTGCGACCTCCAGCCCGGCGCTCGCCAGCGCGGCCTGCCGCTCGTCGAGCTCGAGGCCCTCCTCGCGACGACGCTCCAGCACGGTCCGGAACGCGGCGGCCTCCGGAGGCGGGGCGATGATCACGTAGGCGTTGCGCTCCAGCTCGGCCAGGTACTCGCCGATCTCGCTCTGGAATCTCCGATTGCTCTCCTGCTGCTCGATCTGATCCGCCACCGCCGAGAACTCCTGGATGGTCGCCTCCTGGCGCTCGATCACCTGGCAGAGGTGCAGGCCGCCACGCGCCGGCACCGCGGCACTGAGCTCACCGGCGTCGAGATCCCAGATCGCCTCCTCGATGGCCGGGTCGAGATCGCCGGCTTCGATCCAGCCGAGCTCGATCCAGCCGGTCGTCAGGCCCTTGTCGACATGGCTCGCGACCAGCTCGTCCGGCGGCTCACCGGCGATCAGACGCTCGCGGATGTCCCGGGCGATCGCCTCACGCCCCTCGGCCTCGGTCGTCGCCGTCTCCAGAACCACTACCTCCCGGACCTGAAGCCGGGTCGGCACCCGGTAGTCCTCGAGATGCTGCTGGTAGTAGCGTCTCAGATCTTCCTCGGTGAGCCGGATGCGCGGGCGGATCTCCTGTCCCATGACGCCCTGCATGGTCAGGTTCTTCTTCATGTGCTCCCGGAACGAAGCCATCGTGAAACCGCTCGAGGCCAGCGCCTGTACGAAGTCCTCTTCACGCTCGATGCCGGCCGCTTCGCGGGCTCGTTGCACCGCGTCGTCGATCTGCTCGCGGCCGACCTCGGCCTCGAGCTGGTCGGCGCGCGACAGTAGCAGCATCTCCTCGAGGAGGTCGCTCATCACTTCGACGCCGACGTCGGCCAGCCGCTCCTGGAGCCGGTCCGGCGGCAGATCGGAGCGCTGGAGGTCCTCGACCAGCTGCTTCCGTGCCGCCTCGTAGTCGTGCAGGGTCGCGATCCGGTCGTTGACCCTGATGACGATCCGATTGGTGGTCGCCAACGCGGGGAGCGTCACCAGCCCGGCGATCAGCGCCGCGACGGCCGCGTTGCGCAATCGCCTAGCCGCCGCTCGACGAGCTGTGCGAACCCCGATAGTGGAATGGGAGGTTACTCGCATAAACCACCGTATTGTATCGGCCGCGGGCCTCCTCAACCAGCTGGGCACGAATCTCCGCCGACTCGGTGCGCCGCAGCTGCTCCCGGATCTCCACCGCCGCCTGGTCGACCGGTACCACCTCGGCCGGGCGTCGATCGGTGACCTGGAAGATGTGGAATCCGTAGTCGACCGCGACGATGTCGCTGAACTCGCCGACCTCGAGGCCGAAGATCGTCTCGACGAAGGTCGGCGGCAGGTCGTCCCGACCCAGGAATCCCTGGTCGCCGCCCAAGGCCGCCGCCGGCTCGGTCGACAGCCGCCGGGCCACCTCTGCGAACGGCACCCCCGACTTCAGCTCCTCGTGCGCGCGCTCGGCCGAGCCTCGATCGCCGACCAGGATCTGGCTGAGGCGCACCCGCTCGGGCCGGTTGAAACGCTCCGAGTTGGACCGGTAGTAGAGCAGGACGCGCTCGTCGGTGAGCACGTCGGCGACGCGCGTGCGGATCAGGCTCTCGAGCGCCTCCCAGCGGCTGGCGTCCGCGGGCACCACGCCGTCGTCCACGGCCATCGTCAGGACCAGCGTCTCGTCGAGGAACTCGTCGAAGATCTCGGTCAGGACGCGGTCGTCGAGTCCCGCGTCGAGGTCGATCGAGCTCTGCTCCAGGTAGCTCTCGAAGCTGGTCAACTCGATCTGGGTGCCCGCCACCCGGGCCACGATGTCGGGCGGCGGCAGCTCGTCGCCGCAGCCGGAGGTGAGCGACAGGACCAGGAGCAGCGAGCCCGCGACGCGCATCACACGGTGATCGTACTCGACCCTTGCCGGGCTCAGCGCTGCCCCCCCTCTGATACCGCTGCGAGGATCGAATGCGCCTCGGGGAGCATCCGGTCGGAGGTGAGGCCCGAGATCGAGAGGACGCCGCTCGGCGTGAAGGCAGCGTTGTCGCTACCGGAGACCAGCCGGATCAGCCGCTCGACGTCGACCTTGGCGTCGCTGCGCAGCCGGATCTGCAGGGTGCGGCCGCGCGCCGAGATCGACTGGACCCTCAGGCGCTCGGCCCGGCGCTTCAAGGCGGCCAGCTCGACCAGCCGCAGGACCTCCTCGGGCGGCCGGCCGAAGCGGTCGCGCAGCTCGGCCAGCAGCTCGTCTTCCTCCGCCTCGGCGGCCGCGATCTTGCGGTAGAGCTCGAGTCGGAGGTTGGCGTCCGCGACGTAGTGCTCGGGAATCGTGGTCAGCACCGGCAGGTCGATGGCGGTCGAGACTGCCTCCTCGACCTCCTCGCCGCGCAGCTCGCGCACGGTCTCCTCGAGCATCTTCAGATAGGTCTCGATGCCGACCGCCGCGATGTGGCCGCTCTGCTCGGCCCCGAGCAGGTTGCCCGCGCCGCGGATCTCGAGATCGCGGGCGGCGACCCGGAAGCCGGCACCCAGCTCGGTGAACTCACGGATGGCGGCGAGCCGTTCGCGGGCCGTCTGCGAGAGCAGGCTCATCGACGGCACCAGCAGATAGCAGTAGGCGAGGAGGTTGCTCCGTCCGACTCGGCCGCGTAGCTGATAGAGCTGCGCCAGGCCGAAGCGATCGGCGCGATGGATGATCATCGTGTTCACGTTCGCGATGTCGATACCGTTCTCGATGATCGTCGTCGCCAGCAACACGTCGTGCTCGCCGCGTTTGAAGGCGTGCATCCGCTCCGCCAGCTCGTGCTCGTCCATCTGGCCGTGGCCGATCGTGAGCCGGATGGACGGCAGCAGCTCACGCAGGTAGCCGGCGATCTCTTCGATCCCCTGTACGCGATTGAAGACGTAGTAGACCTGGCCGCCGCGGTCGAGCTCGTGCTCGATCGCCTCGCGAATCAGCTCCCTCGAGAACGGCGCGATCGCGGTCTCGACCGCCATCCGGTCTTGCGGCGGCGTCTCGATCACCGATAGATCACGGACTCCCGCGAGCGACATCTGCAGCGTTCTGGGCACCGGCGTCGCCGACAGGGCGAGCACGTGCACGCTCTTCTTGAGCTCTTTGAGTCGCTCTTTCTGAGCGACCCCGAATCGCTGCTCCTCGTCGACGACCAGCAGGCCCAGCCTTGTCAGGTCGATGTCGCGGCTCAGCAGCCGGTGCGTCCCGATCAGGATGTCGATCTTGCCGGCGGCCGCGGCCTCGCGGATCTCCTTGACGTCGGCCGGGGTCCGAAAGCGCGACAGCATGTCGACCCGCACGGGGAAGCCCTCGAAGCGCCGGCGGAACGTCTCCAGGTGCTGGTCGGCCAGAATCGTCGTCGGCGCCAGCAACGCGACCTGATAGCCACCCTCGACTACCTTGAGCGCCGCGCGCATCGCCACCTCGGTCTTGCCGAAGCCGACGTCGCCACAGAGCAGGCGATCCATCGGGCGCTCCTGCTCCAGATCGGCACGGATGGCAGCGATCACCTCGAGCTGATCGGGGGTCTCCTCGTAGTCGAAGGCGGCGTCGAACTGCGCTTGCAGGTCGCCGGCGGCCGGCATCGCCGGCGCCCTGGCCAACTGGCGCTCGGCGTAGAGCTTGAGCAGGTCGCCAGCGAGCTTGCGCATACCGGCCTTGACCCGCTCCTTGGTGCGGTTCCACGACGTACCGCCCAGCTTGTCGAGCCGGGCGGCCGCACCCTCGATGCCGCTGTACTTCTGGATCAGGTCCATGCGGCTGAGGGGCAGGAGCAGGGACCTGTCGCCGGCGTAGAGCAGCTCCATCACCTCCACCGTCGCCGCTTCGGGCCGGGTGTCGCCACCGGTGATGGTCTCGGGCACCGGCCCCGACCGGCCGTCGTCCTCGCCGACCGCGCGCAGGCCGACGAACTGGCCGATGCCGTGATCGGTGTGGACCACGTAGTCGCCCACCTTCAAGTCACGCAGGGTCGAGACGAACGGGCCGTAGCGTGCCGGCGCCCGGGGTCGCGCCGGGGCGACGCGCGCGAACAGCTGATGCTCGCCGAAGATCGCCACCCCGGCGGCGGGCATGCGGAAGCCACGTTGCAGCTCGCCCTCGGTCAACTCGACTCCGCCCGCGCCGATCGACAGCGCGTAGGTCTCGCACAGCTCTTCGATCCGTCCCCGATGCTCGGCGGCGTGCACGATCACCAGCCGATCGCCACGCGCCGCCGCGGTCTCGACCTCGCGCGGAAACCGCGGCAGCTGGCCGTGGAGGACATCGGTCGCGGTCGCTCCGAAGTCGATCCCGTCGCCGGTCAGGAGATCGCCCTCGATCAGGAGGGCCGCCTCGGCGAGCACATCTCGAACGCCCTCGTGCGGCAGCTCCAGCTCGTCGGGCGGCAGCGCCAGCTGGTGGTGCTCGCGCCGCGCCTCGTGGTCCGCCTCGAGCTGGTGCGCGTGGGCCTCGGCCTCGGCGGCGACGTCTTCCGGCCGGTAGACCACGACCCCGTCGGCGGCGAACAGCTCGACCAGGCCGGCGGTGGTCCGTTCCAGCAGCGGCAGGTAGTTCTCCCAACCGGGAAAGCGGCCGCGCTCCCGGAGCGCCTCGATGCGCTCCGCCACCTCGATTCCCGCCGCCGCTCCGAGGCGCGAGCTCAGCAGGTCGGCGAGCCGATCGGCGCTCTCCTGGTCCGCTCGAAAGAGCGCCAGCGGCAGGATATCGACACTCTCGATCGCCCCGCGGGAGCGTTGATCCGCCGCCCCGAACTGGCGGATCGATTCGATCGTGTCGCCGAAGAGGTCGAGGCGGATCGGCGACGACTGGGTGGCCGGGAAGATGTCGAAGACTCCGCCGCGGGCGGCGAATTCGCCGACCTCGTTCACCAGGTCGCGACGCGCGAAGCCGTGCGCATCGAGGTGCTCGGCCAGCCTCTCGGGCGAGATCTCGTCGCCGGGCGCCAGATGGACCGTCGCTCGAGCGAACGCGGCCGCCGTCGGCAGGCGCCGGAAGAGCGCGCGCGGCGTACAGACTAACGTCCGGATGCTCCGGTCGGCGACACCGGCCAGTGCCCGGGCCTCTTCGCACCGCACCATGAGCGAGGTCTCGGTCTCCTGGTAGGGAGTCAGTCCCGGGACCGAAAAGAAGCTGGCGTCGCCGCCGAACAGCCGCGCCGCCTCGACCCAGGCGAGCGCGTCCGACTCGTGCGGCACGACCACCAGCTGCCTGCTCCGCCGCTCGGCGGCCAGCAGCTCGAGCAGCCAGGCCGCGGCCGGCACCGGCAGCCGCCGAGCCCGGTCGGCGCCGGCGGCCAGCTGCCGGTACAGCTCGCTGGCACGCAGCCGCCGGGAGAGGTCTTCGAGGAGCGGAGTCATCGCCGAGCTTGCCGTATCCTGTCACCCGGACGCCCACGACGGACAGCACTGCTATACCATTGGCCCTTACCTCGAAGGAGGAGATTGACGATGCGAAGAGCAGTCCTGGGACTCGTCTTGCTCGGAGCGCTGGTGGCCTTCGGCCCCGGCTTCGGCCTGCTGAGTGACTCGACGGCGGCGGCGGAGGTCGCGGCGACGGAGACAGAGACCGGTGGCGACGATCATGCCGGCGACGATCATGGGGGTGGACACGCCAGTCCGGTGACCCCGGTCTTGCTCGCCCTGGTCATCATGCTGGTGGCCGCCAAGCTGGGCGGTGAGCTCGCCGAGCGGGTGCATCAGCCCGCGGTCCTGGGCGAGCTCCTGGCGGGTGTCGTGCTCGGCAACCTCGCGCTCTTCGGATACCACGGGCTCGACTACCTGGGCACCGACCTCGGCGTCACCATCCTGGCCGAGATCGGCGTGATTCTGCTGCTCTTCGAGGTGGGGATGGAGTCGAACATCAAGGAGATGCTCTCGGTCGGCGCGTCGAGCCTGCTGGTGGCCATCCTGGGCGTGATCGCGCCGTTCATCCTCGGCCTGGCGGTCTCGGCGTGGGCGCTGCCCGATGAGGACGTGCTGGTCCACGTCTTCATCGGCGCCACGCTGTGCGCGACCAGCGTCGGGATCACCGCTCGCGTGCTCTCGGATCTCGGCAAGATCAACGCCCGCGAATCGAAGATCATCCTGGGAGCAGCGGTGATCGACGACGTCCTGGGGCTGGTGATCCTGGCGGTCGTCTCCGGCATCATCTCGGCCGCAAATACCGGCGGTGAGCTGGCAGCGATGGAGATCGCCCTGATCGTCGGCAAGGCGGCAGGCTTCCTGATCGGCGCCATCGTCATCGGCACCTGGGCCTCACCACACCTCTTCAAGCTCGCCAGCCGGCTGCAGATCAAGGGCCTCCTGCTCACCCTTGCCCTGGCGTTCTGCTTCCTGCTCTCCTATCTGGCCAACGTCATCGAGCTGGCACCGATCGTCGGCGCCTTCGCCGCCGGCCTGATCCTCGACGAGGTCCACTACCGCGACTTCACCGACCGGGGCGACCACCACGTCGAGGAGCTGCTCCACCCGATCAACACCTTCCTGGTACCGATCTTCTTCGTGCTGATGGGGATCAGGGTCGACCTGTCCACCTTCGGCGAGGTCGAGGTGCTCGGCTTCGCCGCGGTCCTCTCGATCGCCGCGATCATCGGCAAGATGATCTGCGCGCTCGGCGTGGTGGAGAAAGGCCTCGATCGAATCTCGGTGGCGGTCGGGATGGTGCCGCGAGGCGAGGTCGGCCTGATCTTCGCTGGCATCGGCGCTTCGCTGGTCCTGAAGGGCGAGCCGGTGATCAACGTCTCGGTCTACTCGGCGGTGGTGATCATGGTCATCATCACGACCCTGGTCACGCCGCCGGCACTCAAGGTGACGTTGGCTCGCGGGGATCGGAAGAAGGCTCAGCTGGCGGGCGATCCGGGGCGGTAGCGGTCGATCGGGCGGGCGGCGACTCGGGCTCGACCAGCACGACGACGTCTTCCGGCTTGACCATGCCGAGCTCCTCCCGAGCGAGGCGCTCGAGCAGTACAGGATCGGTCCGCAGCCGCTCGACCTTGCGGGCGAGGTGCTGGATCTCGAGCTCGGTCCGCTCGATCTCCTCGGTCAGCCGCGCCTCGCGCTCCTTGGCGAGGGTCAGGTTCCGGTAGCCGCGGAAGCCGGTGATCAGCAGGAAGATCACCAGCGCCAGGGAGGCGTATCCGAGGATGGCGCGGAACCGCCCTCGGGTCGGCGGACTCGTATCGGTCAACTCTTCGCGCGTGGAAAGGCGGCGGCCCCGGGGTAGCGCGCGACGCCCTCCAACTCCTCCTCGATCCTCAGGAGTCGATTGTACTTCGCAACGCGATCGCTCCGGCAGGGCGCTCCGGTCTTGATCTGTCCACAGCGAGTCGCGACCGCGAGATCGGCGATCGTCGTGTCTTCGGTCTCTCCCGACCGGTGGCTGATCACGTTCGCCCAACTAGCACCCCTGGCGAGCTCGACCGCCTCCAGGGTCTCGGTCAGCGAGCCGATCTGGTTCACCTTCACCAGGAGCGCGTTCGCCATCCGCTCGGCGATCCCCCTGGCGACGAGCTCCGGGTTGGTCACGAACAGGTCGTCGCCGACCAGCTGGACCCGATCTCCCAGCTCGGCGGTCAGCGTCCGCCAGCCGGAATGATCGTCCTCCGACAGGCCATCCTCGATCGAGACCAGCGGATAGGCGTCGACCCAGCCGCTGTAGAGCTCGGTCAGGTCGCCGCTGGTCAGACCGCTCTTGCCTTCGCCGGGCAGCGCGTACCCTCCCCGCTCGTCGACCAGCTCGCTGGCAGCGACGTCCAGCGCCAGGGCGATCTGCTCGCCCGGGGTGTAGCCCGAGCCGTCGATCGCCTCGACCAGCAGGTCGAGCGCCTCCTGGTTGCTCTCGAGGTTGGGCGCGAAGCCGCCCTCGTCGCCGATGCCGGTGGACAGCCCCCGCTGGCGCAGCACCTTCTTGAGGCCGTGGTAGATCTCGACCGCCGCCCGCAACCCCTCGGAGAACGAGTCGAAGCCGACCGGCACCAGCATGAACTCCTGCACGTCGACCGAGTTGTCGGCGTGCTCGCCACCGTTCAGAACGTTCAGCATCGGCACCGGCAGGACGGTCGCGCTGGTGCCGCCGACGTAGGCGTAGAGCGGTAGACCAGCGGTGTCGGCGGCAGCCTTGGCGACCGCCAGCGACGCGCCCAGGATCGAGTTGGCGCCCAGGCGGCTCTTGGTCGGCGTACCGTCGAGCTCGATCAGGGTGCGGTCGACCAACACCTGATCGCGCGCGTCCATCCCGGTCAGCACCGAGGCGATCTCGCCGGCGACGTGCTCGACCGCGGTCCGGACTCCTTTGCCCAGGTAGCGGTCGCCGCCGTCGCGCAGCTCGAGCGCTTCACGCTTCCCCGTCGAGGCGCCCGACGGCACGGCGGCACGGCCGACCGCGCCGCTGGCGAGCAGGCAGTCGACCTCCAGGGTCGGGTTGCCGCGGGAGTCGAGGATCTCTCGTGCTTGAATCGCTTCGATATCGAACATCGAGGCCATTCTAGTGGACCCCCGGTGACCCAGGAGCGACAAAAAAGCCGCGCTCAGCGCGCGGCTCGATCGATCCGTTGGTTGCGGGGGCAGGATTTGAACCTGCGACCTTTGGGTTATGAGCCCAACGAGCTACCAGACTGCTCCACCCCGCCCGCGGACTTTATCCGAGTCGACCGACCGAGACAATACGCCTGCGCGCGGTGAGTCCCTAGTATCATGCCCCCGTGGCGAAGGCGCCGCCGAACGAGCTCGACGACCTCCAGACGCCGACCCTGCTGCTGGCGATGCCGCAGGTTCAGGATCCGTTCTTCAACCGCAGCGTCGTCTTCCTGATCGAGCACACGGAGGCGGGTAGCTTCGGCCTGATCGCCAACCGGCCGAGCGACATCGGCGTCGCCGAGATCCTGGACGGGATGGAGATCGAATGGCGCGGTGAAGCGACGCTCCAGGCGTACTTCGGCGGGCCGGTCCAGCCGCAGCTCGGGACGGTTCTCTTCGATCAGGAGACCGCCCAGCTCGATGATCCCGGCGGTTCCGAAGAGACCAGCACCGAGGTCTACCCAGGCTTGCGCATCACCCAGCACGTCGGCGATCTGACCCAGCTGGCGCAGGAGCCGTCGAGCAGGTTCCGGCTCTTCCTCGGCTACGCCGGCTGGGGTGAGGGGCAGCTGGTGCGCGAGATCGAGCGCAATGACTGGTTGATCGCACCGGTCCGCGAGGAGCTGCTGTTCGCCGCCGATCCGGACGAGGCGTGGGCGATGGCGCTGCGCTCGGTGGGGGTCGATCCGGCGACGCTGCCCAGTTGGACGCCCGACGGCGGCGAGGGCGACAGCAACTAGGGCCTACTCGGAGGAGACGAAACGATGCGAATGCTCGCCCAGGTCGCACTCAACGGTATCGGCATCCTGCTCGCCGCCTGGCTGGTGCCCGGCATCGAATGGCAGGGCGGCATCCTCTATCTGCTGCTCACCGGCCTGGTGATCGGGTTGATCAATCTCCTGGTACGACCGCTGGTGACGCTGCTGTCGATCCCCCTGATCGTCGTCACCCTCGGGCTCTTCTTCCTGGTCATCAACGGCGCGATGCTGCTCCTCGCCGGCTCGCTCCTCGACGGCCTGACGATCGAGGGGTGCGGTCCGGCCATCCTGGGTGGGATCGTCCTCGGCCTGTTCAACTGGGTCGTCGGAGCGTTCGTCAGCGACGACTGAGATGGCCCGGGTGAAGCGGAGGCTGACGCCGTCGGCGGCTCGGCGCGAGTCGAAGAAGGCTCGGATCGCCCGCACCGCCGAGATCCTGCAGCGACTCAAGGAGGAGTATCCGGACAGCCGTTGCGCGCTCGTCCACCAGAGCCCGCTCGAGCTCCTGGTAGCGACCATCCTCTCGGCGCAGTGCACCGACAAGCGAGTCAACATGGTGACGCCGGCGCTCTTCGCCCGCTACCCGACCGCCGCCGCTTACGCCGAGGCCGAGCTCGCCGAGCTCGAGGAGATGATCCGCACCACCGGCTTCTTCCGTAACAAAGCGCGCTCGCTCAAGGGCCTGGGGCAGGCGCTGGTGGCCGAGCACGACGGCGAGGTCCCGTCCGAGATGGCCGCCCTGGTCAAGCTCCCCGGCACCGGCCGCAAGACCGCCAACGTCGTCTTGGGCAACGCCTTCGGTATCGACGAGGGGGTGGTGGTCGATACCCACGTCGGCCGCATCTCCCGGCTGCTCGGACTGACCGAGGAGAAGGACCCGGTCAAGGTCGAGCGCGACCTGATGAGGGTGGTACCGCAGAGCGACTGGACGCTCTGGGCGCATCTGCTGATCGATCATGGACGCGCGGTCTGCAAGGCGCGGCGCCCGGATTGTGGCAATTGCGTCCTGGCCGACCTCTGTCCCTCGGCCGACCTCCAGGTGTGACGCCCCGGCATCGCCCGGCCCGCTGCGAGTAGATCTGAAACCGCTGTTCCGATGACGTTCATCTGGCTGTCATATTCACCAGGTAACCTGGGCAGGAGCACGAAATCGACTCAGGGGCGAAAGGGTAACAACGGATGACCAATGGCAAGAGACTCATTTCAAAGATCACCGCGCTGGCGGTACTCCTGGCCGGCACCATCGTGGCAGAAGGCAAGATCGGAAGTAACCAGCTGGCGGTACGGGTCAACGACGCGGTCGGTGAGCCGGGCGGTGTGACGGCGATCGTCTTCAAGACCTACGCGCCGGAGAAGCTCGGCGAAGGCCAGCTGTGCGTGAGAACCGCGGCTCCGAGGCTGAGATCCAGGGGACATGCGGGTCCGTTCGCGGCCATCGAGGACTTTCGGGTCTTCGGGCGCGGTGTGAGCGCCGACGCCCAACTCGAGGCGACGGCGATCGGCCAGGCGCTCTGCCTGCAATTCATGTCCAGAAGCGGCAAGGTCAACAAGTCGGAGGGCCCGCTCGGCGTCGTCTACGTCCGCCTCAGTGACGCAGTGCGCCGCAACGAGACCTTCCGCTTGCGGCTCGATCCGACGCAGACCCGCCTCTTCGCGGCCGGCGGCAGCGAGGTGGAGCTGGAGCGCCGCTCCGGTGAGCTCAGGATCCGCCGCCAAGCTGCCGATCCCCAGATCGAGGTGGACGGGGACGTCATTCGCCCCGGGGACGACGTCGAGATCGGCGTCGAGAGCTTCGAGCCCTTCTTGATCAAGGAGGGACAGGTAGGGCTGAACTACGATCCGTCCATCCTCACCCGGGAGCCCAAGGTTAGGATGGACCGGCGGCACGGCAAGGTGCAGTTCTCGACCGATCTGACCACACCCGGGCAGCTCCTGGTCGCGTTCGAGTCTCGCAAGGGCATCGGCAACCGAGTGCCCGGCAAGTTCATCGAGATCGAGCTTCGGACGAGCCGCGACGTGCCCGCCGGCACGGAGAGTCTCGTTTCGTTCGAGTCGTCTCTCACCTTCTTCGTCGACCGCGCCGGCGACATGGTGCCGGTGAGGCTAAGAAACAAGCGTCTGATCTTCTCGACCGACGACGATTCCGACTCGGACAGCGACTCCGGGGCCGGTGACGACGACGATGACGACGACGACGACGACGACGATGACGATGACGACGACGACGACGATGATGATGATGATGATGATGATGACGATGATGATGACGATGATGACGACGATGATGACGACGATGATGACGACGATGACGACGACGACGACGATGATGACGACGACGACGACGCCAGCTAGCGCCTAGAAGGAGCCTCTGGCGCATGGAGAATCCAGCCGGCCGGCAACGGCCGGCTGTTTTCTTGTGCTATGCCGATGCCACCTCGGGCGACGGCCGCAGCACGAGCGACAACGCGAACACGAGATAGACCAGGAGGGCGCCGTTCAAGACGACGTAGGCCGCATACGGATCATCGATCCGACCCGCGAACAGGTAGTAGACCGAGAAGATCAGTAGCTGAGCGGCGCCCAGCCAGCGCGAGCGGACGGCAGGGGGTCCCCGCCGTCCACCGGTGAGCGGCAAAAGAGCCAGGTAGGACCAGTAGTAGCGCGAAGTGACCAGAAGGGCGAAGATCGGCACCAGCGCGAGCAGCTGCGCGTTCCACGAGCGCTCACGGCCGGCGGCGACCAGGAAAGAGGCGAGCAGCAGAGCCTGGGTGATGACGAGCGGGTAGCGCTGACGGTGAAGGGTCAGCGCCCTCTCCTCGCGACTCTCGTCGAAGTCGAAGCTCCCCAATCGGTGGGTGAAGAGAAACTGGAGCCCCACTCGGCGCTCCCCCAGAAGGTGATGCTCCTTGTGGGTCCGAATCCCGGTGACGAACTCGCCCCAGCCCCGAACTCCTCTGCCGTTCGGCAGGCTGATCGCCAGGCCGGCGACGCACCACACCACGAAGGCCACCAGGAACCTTGCCTGCCTCGCCGGCAGGCGGCGGTTTCGCAGCCATCCAACGAGGACGGGCAGCGCTCCGGCGGCCACGAAGAGAACCGGGAAAACTCGCGTCAGCGACGCATAGGCGAAAGCGCCCGCCGCTGCGACCGGTCTCCCTCTGCTATAGCAGCAGATTCCGAGCACCACCGCGCAGAACCAATCGTATTGAAGGAATCCTCCGATCAGACGATTGACGTTGACCGGAGTGGCCGTGAACAGAAGGAGCACCAGCGCGGCGTTGACGCTGCCGAATGTGCGCCAGAGCACCGCGAAGGTAGCGCCCAGCAGCAGCAGATCGAGACCGCATAGGACCTTGAGCGCCAGCGGACGCGTCGCCGGTGCCAGGTGCGTCAGGGCGGAGCCAACGACGGTCCAGAAAGGCGTGGCGTTGTAGCCGCGATCGACGAAGATCCCGCTCCACCTCTCGGGCGGGCGCTGGCTGGACAACGCCTCGACCTCCCGCCGAAAGGTCTGCCAGCGCTCGGGCTCGAAGCGCCCCTCGGGGTCGTAGATCGGAAGCCGCCAATCGCGAGGCTCCACTTCATAGGTGTGGAGGTTCCGGACCCGATCGATGGCGCGCCAGTAGTTGGCACCCTCCTCGTCCGCTCGCAGCGTCGCCCGGTAGAGATCCGTGTACCCGAGCTCCCGGAAGTACTTGGCGCCGAGGTAGTAGTGATAGACGTTCCAGACCCTGACCTTCCAGCTGGTCACGAAATCGGGCAGCTGCTCGCCGACGGCGACAGCGACCGACAGGAACGAGAGCAGGACGACCGTCCGAGCGCGCCACCCGGCGGCCGCACCCCGGGCGGCGGGCCAGACCAGGACGCCGGCGGCGGCTAGCGCCAGCAGGGCCCGCAGCCCCGGCGACGACTCGAAACCGACCGTCGCCCAGATCAGCGCGATGCCGAGCGGAATCACCGCGCTGGCGGCTCTGAATCTCAACCCGACCCGCTTTCCGCCCCCAGGATTCGCCCCAGAGCCAGCAGGCTCGACAGGTTGTGCTGCACGTAGTCGATGCGGATCTCGAAGTTGGTCAAGCTGCGCGGGAATCCGCCGAGTGCGCGTGGTGGGTTGGGCAAGTAGAGAGCCGACTCGGGGCGGAACTGCAGCTGGAGCTGAAACTCGACTCCCAGGCGCACCGCCTCGAGAATCTCCGTCGCTTCCCGCGTCCGGCCGGCCCGAGTCGCCAGGTCGTAGGCGGCGCTCAGGCCCTCGCTGCGGGTCGCGGTGGGAGTCGATCGTGGCGGCCGGTAATAGCTGCCGCGCCAGTCCGGAAAGGCGGCATCTCGATTCTGGCTGTCGGCGATGACCCGAGCGAGGCGCAGCGCATGCTCGAGGTAGAGCTCCCGGGGGCGGAGGCGATGCAGCTCGTTCAAGGCGTAGAGGAGCCAGTGATCGTGGCTCAGCTCATCGTCCGAGAGATCCGCATCGCGCTCGACGATCAGATACTCCGCGCCGCGCTCGGCGCTGTCGAGCCACTTTGGATCGCGATCGAGCTCGTGGAGCCGAGTCAGGGCGAAGAGCGCCTCGCCTGGGTAGTACTGAGAGATGAAGTCGTCGATCGTGCCGGTCGCCAAGTGCTGCTTGTGGATCGAGAACTCGCCGCTTTCGCGCTGCGAAGCAGTCATCCAGCGAGCGAGGCGCTGCATGAGAGGAAGGGCCGTGGGGTCGGGGGTCGTGGCGGCCCGTTGGGCTAGCGCCAGGATCGCCAGAGCGTTGCCGCCCAGCTTCACGTAGCCATCCTCCTCGACGCACGAGGCGGTCTCCATACCGATGCCACACTCGACGACCTGGCGGCGGAGAAAGTCGGTCGCCAGCTCCGCCGCCGCGAGCAGCTGAGGGTCGGGGTCGGCCGCCAACGACTCGTACATGGCATACGCCGTCCCGGCGTGACGCAGCATGTTGTAGTCGTCCTTCTCGTCGTCGGTCTTTGGCAGGTAGGCGTAGACAAACAGCCCGCTCTCGGTCACGGCACGCCGAAGGTAGTCGCCCGCGCTCCTCGCTGCTCGCAGCAGCTCCTCCGCCGTCGCGCGCGTCAGCTCGCGGTGACCCCGGTACAGGCTCACCAACCGCCCCTCCTCGACGAAGAAGGAGCGTGTCCGGAAGCGGCGCACCGAGGTATCGCCACGCCGCCGGAGGCGATCGAACACGCCGGCCAGCTCCGAGCCGGTGGCGGTCAGATATCTGCCGATGTTGCGAGCGCGCAACTCACTGTCGCTGTTGACCAGGGTCCGAACGAGGACCTCTTCAGGCAGGAAGGCGAGGCCCGGGATCGCGTCGAAGGCGAGCCCATCGAGACCCCGCTCGAACTCCAGCGAGGCGCGGTCGCCGACGGCGACCGGCTCGCCGACCTCGACGACCACGTCGAGCTTGAGCCAGCGCCACTGCCGACCGGCGCGGCGCGCCTCTGCCAGAGCCACCGCCCGCTCGGCCGCGACGACCATGTCGCCCTTGGCGAGCGCTACCTCCGGGGGGCCCTCGCCGTCGCTCAAGGTCACGAAGACGACCCGCTCGCGCGGCGCCGTCAGAATCGGCGGCTCTGCGACGACTCCGCGAAGCACCCGTGCCCCGAGCCAGGCGGCCACCGCCCGCACCTCGTCGTCCGGCGGCTGCTCTCCGACCGCATTCCGAAACCACGAGTCGCCCTCGGCTCGCGGCTCCCGGTCGAGCCAGACGAGCAGTCCGGTCACCAGCACCGTAGCCGAGAGCACGAGCACCGCGATCCGCAGGATCCGTCGACCTTCAGCCTTCTCCGAGCGCCCGACGCCACCCGATGCTCGCATCCGGAGGCTAGCGTAACCCGAACCGCAGACGTCAGACCGGCCTCTGAGCCGGTTGCTGCCGGCGCCGGATAGACTGCCAGCCATGCCCAGAGGACGGACGCCGTCCATCCTGGCCTCGAGTGTCCTGCTTGCGGTCGCCTGTGCCGGCGAGCGCGGAGAGACCGGCGGCCCGGCCGAGATCCGCACCGACGAAGCTAGGCTGGTGCTGGCCGCCCCCGTGGAGCACCTCGAAGGTCTCGCCCGCGAGCCGATGTTCGTCGAGCACCCCGACGGCACCCTGTTCCTGAGCGGCTACGGCTCGCAGGTGACCGGAGTCGATCCGCGCAGCGTCCCCAACCTCTGGAAGAGCTCGGACGGCGGTTCGACCTGGACACGGGTCGACGTCGGTACCGCCGAGGACGGCGCGATCGGCAACTCGGACGTCGATCTGGCGATCGCCCCGGACGGCACGCTCTACTTCGCCGCCATGGGATTCAATCGCTCGACGTTCGAGGGGACCCACATCGCGATCGGTGTCAGCGGCGACGTCGGCGAGACCTGGTCCTGGACGCTCCTGTCGGAAGACAGATTCGACGACCGGCCCTGGGTCGCGGTGACGCCGGACGGCAGCGCGCATGTGGTCTGGAACGACGGCGCGGGGGTAGCGCACGCGGTCAGCACCGACGGCGGGCGGAGCTGGACCGAGCGCGACCGGATCCATCCCCAGGGCGGCTCGAGCCACCTGGCGATCGGACCAGCCGGCGAGCTCGCGGTGCGAGTGACTCCGCTCTCGGCGTCCGGCCACTCCTTCGATGCCGGGGTGGAGCTGATCGCGGTCAGCACCGACGGTGGCTCGGCCTGGTCGAAGCATCCGGCGCCGGGCGAGCGCGACTGGAATCCGACCTTCCGGGATCCAGGCAAGGTGCCGCGATGGGTCGAGCCGATCGCTTGGGACGCCGCCGGGGCGCTCTTTCATCTCTGGAGCGACGGCACCGACATCCGGCTCGCTCGATCGCTCGATCAGGGTGCGAGCTGGCGGGAGTGGACAATCTGGCACGGCAGCGAGGTGGCGTTCTTTCCCTACCTCGTAGCGCGTGGGGCGGGCGAGCTGGCGGCGACCTGGTTCTCGGGCTCCGGCGACTCGATGGCGGCGCACGTGGCGTTGCTCCGGGCTCCGGACGGCGACACCGAGGAGCCGAACGTCATCCTGGCCGAGCCGTTCCAAATCGACGTCTGGCGCGAGCAGGAGGACGTGCGCGTCCGTGACCCGGGCGGCGAGTATCTGCCGATCGCGTTCCTGTCGACCGGCGGCCTGGCGGTGGCGGCACCGATCCAGGACGCGCCCGCAGACCGCTTCGGCTTCTCCTGGTGGATCCTCGACCGGAGCTAGCCGATGCCGAGGCAGAGCGAGATCGCCGAGGCCTTCCCCCGATCGGATCGGCCGTACGTTCGATAAGGTCGTCTGCCTCAACTTCCTCGAGCACGTCGCCGACCCGGCCGCGGCGCTCGGACATCCACCGGGTGCTCGAGGAAGGGGGCCGGCTGGCGTTCTACGTGCCCCGCGACCCGGGCCTTTTCTCGCCGCTCGAAGAGGTGCTCGGGCACCGCTGTCGCTACACGCGATCCGGCCTCCGCGAGGAGCTGACCGCGGCGGAGTTCACCATCGAGCGTCTGGAGTTCTTCAACCGGGTGTCGGTGCCCGCCTGGTGGTGGAACGGCAAGGTGATGCGCAGGAAGCTGCTCGGCCGGTGGCAGCTCAAGCTGTTCGATCTCCTGGTCCCGCTCCTGCGGCGGATCGATCGCTTTCTGCCCTGGAAGGGGCTCGGCCTGGTCGCGGTGGCCCGGAAAGGGGCGGCGTAAGACGGCTGACCCGCTAGAGCTCGCCCTCCAGCCGGCGCTGGATCAGCTCGGCGGCGAGTGCATTTCCAGCCACGTTCCAGTGACCGCGGCCGAAGCTGAGGACGCTGCCCGCACGCCCGTCCCGGAACCCGGGCAGGAGGTCCAGATAGGCGATCTCTCGCTCGGCCGCGAACCGGGCCAGCCGTCGCTGCGGATAGTCGCGATCGAAGCTCGGGAGCTCGGACTCTGACAGGAGCCCCAGCATCGCCGTCCAGACGTCGTCGTCGTATTGACCCGGATCGGGCGCGATCGCGAGCAGGAACGAGGAGCCGGCGGCCTCCACCTCGTCACAAAACCGCTCCAGCAGCCTGAAGGTCATCTCCCAGGCGCGCTCGAGCTCGGCCGAGGGGTGCGCGTTCATGCTCTGCAGCCCGGCACTCAGCACCCCGGCCCGCTTCCGGTACGCGAGCCGCGCGCGCCGGAGCACGAGCTTGTGCCAGGGATAGACCAGGGTGTGCTCTCGCAGCCAGCGGCTGGAGCCGAAGCGAACGCCCGACTCCGGATCGATCGACAGCTCTCCCGCGGCGTCGACTCGCGCGTAGGGCCTCGTCGAGCTGCTCACCTCGTGCGAGTTGTCGGCGACGTCGTTGCTAACCAGGAAGACGACGATGACCAGATCGGGCTCGAAGGCGCTCGACACCTCTCGCCAGGCGAGCAGGCTCTGAGCGGTGCTGTATCCGGAGACGCCGAAGTTGAGAACCTCCCACGCCGACGACGAGGCCGCGTTCAGTCCCCGCTCGAGCCGCGCGACCATCGTCTCCTCCTCGGCCACCGCCGTCGCCGCGATCAGTGAGTCGCCGTGGACGGCGATCCGGCGAGTACCGGGAGGCGCGGCCTCGGTCCGGTCGGCGCCCCGAAACCCGAGCCGGTTGAAGCGTAGACGGATCCGACGGCCCGATTCGGGGATGTAGCGCTCCTGTTCGAACGAACGTCGGTAGCGCTGTCCGAGCCGCTCGTCCGCCAGCAGGAGGGAGATCTCCTCGGGCCGAAAGAGGCGCAGGCCTAGCTCGAGGGTGACGATGGCGACCGCGAGGCCGACGACGACGGCTCCGAGCCGAAAGAAGAAGGCACGCGACATCGACCGAAACTCTAACGCGTCGAGATCCGTACCCACCGGCCGAGCGGCCGCAACTTCCTGCGCTCGAGAGGATAGAGTCACCCCTTCGGTTCCCGAAGGGCGACGAGAGTGCGAAGACCGTGAGCAGACCGGAGCAGCCGGCCGATCCCGAAGGGGAATCGGAGGCGTCGACCGACGGCTCCCGGCGGGACGACTCGATCTCGACGCGGCGCCTGCAGCAGGCGATCTGGGGTTTCGTCGGGCTCGGGCTGGCGCTCCGGATCTTCCGCTATCTGCTCTCCTTCCCGCTTTCGCGAGACGAGGCCAAGCTGGCGCTCAGCTGGATCGATCGCGACTTCCTCCAGCTCTTGGAGCCGCTCGACTACTGGCAGGTCGCGCCCACCCTCTACCTGTGGACCAACCTGGTGGTCATCCGGCTGGCCGGTTTCCAGGAGTGGTCGCTGCGCCTCCTGCCGTTCGTCCTGGGAGTTGCCAGCCTCTTCCTGATGCGACGCCTCAGCCTGCGGCTGCTGCCACCGGTCCCCGCACTCCTCGCCGTGGCGCTCTTCTCGGTCTCCTACTATCCGGTCCGCTTCGCCAGCGAAAGCAAGCCCTACTCCGGGGACCTCTTCTTCGCGCTCGCGCTCCTGGTGCTCGGGACCGCGGCGCTGCGGCAGCCCGGCCGCCCCCGCCGGCTCATCGCGCTCGCGCTGGTGGCGCCGATCGCGGTCGGCATGTCCTATCCGTCGGTCTTCGTCATCGGCGCCATCGGCCTCGTCCTCCTGCTCCCGGTCTGGCGAACGGGCGCCTGGCGGCCGCGAGCGGCCTGGCTTGGGTTCGTCGCGGCGGGCTTTCTGACCTTCCTCGTCGCCTACCTCGGCGTCGCCCGTGATCAGCACGCCAACCTGGCATCGCTCGCCAGCAACGTCGATTTCTGGCGCCAGGGCTTTCCACCCACGACTCAGCCGCTCGCGATCGCGACCTGGCTGCTCTCGGTTCACACCGGCCGTACCTTCGGCTATCCACTCGGCGCCGCCAACGGCGGAGGCTTGCTCACGTTTGTCTGTTTCGTGCTCGGGGCGATCGCTCTCCACAGATCGGGTAAGACGACGCTGCTCTGGATGCTCCTCCTGCCGTTCGCCCTGACCCTCTCGGCGGCCTTGCTGAAGCTCTACCCGTACGGCGGCAGCGGCAGGATCTCACAGCACCTGACACCGGCGATCTGCCTGCTCGCCGGCCTCGGCCTGGCGGGGCTGCTCGCCGCCGGCCGGCGAGCGCCAGGAATGCGAGCACTTGCGGCGAGCCTCGGGTTCCTGGCTTTCTTCGGCGTCGCCCTGGCCGTCGTCAGCGCCCTCCGACCGTACCAGGACGAGATCGGGAGCGTGCACTCCCGGGACTTCGCTCGCCGGCTCTGGACGGAGCGCGGTGAGAACGGTGAGCTGGCTTGCGCGGTGACCGATTCACCGACCGGCGCCCGACATCGCGGTCGGCTCCCGTTCCTGCCGCGTTACTTCGCCAATCAGAAGATCTACTGGGCTCGCCATCACCGAGCCGAGCGCCTGGCGCTCGACCGGGTCTCGGCCGCGCGGCCGCTCCGGGTGGTGGTCCCGACGGTCGTGCCCGACTCGAAGACGCTGGCCTTCCTGACCGCTCCGGTCGTCGAAGAGATCGCCGAATCGGAGGCCGAGGCCGCGAGCTGGCTCGACCACCTGCGGATGGACTATCGACAGGTCGCCGCCGAGCGGTTGAAGGTCGAGGAGTACGCCGAGCGGGAGGTCTGGATCGACCTCCTCGAGCTCGTCCCCACCGAGTCGGCCGCCCGATGACGACACGCGGAGTCCGCCCGGCGATGCGCAGGCACCTCCTCGAGACGAGCCTGACTCTGCTGATCGCGTCGGTGAGCGTCCTCGCGGCCGCCGAGACCTCGGTTCTCGACTCGGGTCCGCCGGCGGTTCGCGATCGGTTCGTTCTCGATTTCGGTTTCCTGGTCTTCGAGCCGGCTTCGCCGCATGTCCTACCCCGCGGCCGCTGGAGAGTCGGAGCGACCGCCAGTCTCTACACAAGCTGGTCGCAGTCGGACCAGGTTCGGCGCGACCTCGAGCTGCGAAGCGGCAGATCCGACCTGACGCTCGAGCAGCTACAGGCGACCAAGGCGCGAGGTGAAGGGCGCGGCCTCTTCCACGCCGACGGCGAGATCCACGCCCTCGAGCTGTCGCTCGCGCGCGGCGTCGGCCGGGGGATGGAAGTCTGGCTGAAGGGGCTGATCTTCGAGGCGTCGGGCGGTTTCGCCGACACCCTCGTCGAAGGGTTCCACGACGCGCTCACATTCAGCCAGGCGAGCCGGGACCTCAAGATCCGCGACGACTACTCGATCTACTTGCGAGCCGCCGACGGCCGCGAGCTCTACCGATCACGCGGCTCCGGCCCGGAGATCGGCGACCTGACCCTCGGCCTCCGCAAGCGCCTCGGGGGGGACGAGGGCCGGTGGAGCCACTCCCTGGAGGCGGCGCTCGACCTGCCGACCGGCTCGACGGATTCGCTGGCCGGCTCCGGCTCGGTCGACCTGGGGCTCCGGTATCTCGGCGAGCTCGATCTGAACCGCGCGCGCCTGCGCGGCTCACTGGCAGTCGTCCGCCACGGCAGCACGGACTTCGCCTTCCTCGAAGCGAAGACCCTGCTGTCGCTCTGGCTCGGCTACGAGCACGCACTCGGTTCCCGAACCTCGATCGCACTCCATGCGAGCGTCGGCGAGAGCCGCTACCGGGACGCCAACATCTTCCGACTCGAAGACTACGTCCTGCTCGCCGATCTGGGCGTCAAGCGGAGACTAGGTCGTGCGGGGACGCTGTTCGCCGCGATCACGCAGAACCTCAACCGCGGCAGCTCGTCGGACATCGGCGTCCACGTCGGCTGGCTGCGCGGGTACTGAGGCGGCCCGGCGTACTGCAGCAGGCTCCACAGCGGTCCGTGCGCCTGGCGGTTACCCTGGGTCCCGCCTATGGACGCCACCAAGCTTCAGCACGTCTACCGACGCCTGGATCTCCTCGACGACCGGCTCACCCACCGCGTGCGACCGCGCCAGCCCGCCAACATGGGCCGCCTCAACCCGCAGCTGATGGAAGAGCGGGTGAAGGATCTCTCCCAATACACGGTCGAGCTCAAGGAGATCCTGCAGGAGTTGGTCGACTCGCTCCGACCGGCCCGCTAGCCTGAGCTTCTCACCGGCCGCCTACTACACCGGCGAATGCACCAGGCTGGCTCGCCCGCTCAGTCGACGCCGGTAGAGCCGAACCCCCCGGCTCCGCGCTCGGTCGGCGAGAGCGCCTCGACCTCCTCGACCTCGACCTCGACCACGCTCGCCACCACCAGCTGTGCGATGCGGTCGCCACGCCGGATCTCGAACGGCCGATCGCCGTGGTTGATCAAAACCACCGCGACCTCGCCACGATAGTCGCTGTCGACCGTCCCGGGCGAGTTGAGCAGGGTGACGCCGTGGCGAACGGCCAGACCGCTGCGGGGGCGGACCTGGCCTTCGCAGCCGTCCGGAAGCTCGATGCTGAAGCCGGTGGGCACGAGCGCCCGCTCACCCGGCGCGAGGCTCAGCGGAGCCTCGACCGCCGCCGGCAGGTCGAGGCCGGCGCTCCCCGGCGACGCCGCTCGCGGCGACGGTAGCCCGGCGCCGTGCGGGAGCCTACGCACCTTCAGTCTCATCATCGGCGGCCACTCGTCAGTCTCGGAGCGCGCTCAGGCTCCGTCGCTCGACCGGCTCGGTCGACGGCGGCGGCGACGATTCCTCTCCTCCTCCTGCTCGCCCTTTTCGTCCTCGAAGCCGTCCTCGATTCCGGTGCCGTCCATCGCCTCGACTCCCTGGGGAAAGGGGCGACCGACCCACCTACTGTTGAGGCTGGGAATCCTCTCGCCGGGAGCACTCGGCGCGATCGGCAGGACCTCCGCGGTGAACACCCACGCGTTGTGCGTGTCGCCGCCCATCCATACCTTGATCGCTTTCTCGGTGCTCTTGCTGCGGACGCCGGAGATCGGTCCGATGGTCACGGTCTCCGGCTGACGGCGGCCTCGGCGCCGGCGTGGTCGCTGCTCGGCCTGCGCCTGCGGCGTCAGGTTGCGGCCCCGCGCCTGACCCGCGGTCTGCGCCACGATCAGGTCCCACTCGCCGCTCTCGGTCATCGGGTCCTTCCATAGCTGGCGGATCGAGCGCGGCTGGATCTCGAGCAGCTCCTCCAGACGCACCGGGTAGCGGCCCGCCCGCTGCTGGAAGACGCGGATCGCCTCCGCATACTGGAGCCCCCGAAAGATCAGCTCCTCCTCCTTCTCCCGCTGGATCTGCTGGGTCCAGAGCGGCAACGCGACCGCGACCATCACGTTGAGGACGGCGACGAATACCAGCAGTGTCACCAGGGTGAAAGCGTCCTGGCGGACGACCGAGACGCCGTTGGCGGCGTGAGGACGGCGCGGAATCACCTCGGGCCCCGCTCTACCACTCGCTGTACGGCGTCCCGTCCAGGCCGAAGCGATCGGAGCCCGAGTGGACGTCCTGAATGCCCGGCTGTCCGTCCTCTGGGAGGTCGGTCTCGGCCGGCACCGAATCCTGGTCGAACTCCTCGTAGACCGGCACCCAGGTGTCGGCGCTCTTGGTGATCGGGTCGACCGGGATTGCCCGCAGGTACCCCTCTTCCACCAGCGCCTCGAGCGTCGGCGGATAGTTGCCCCTGTCGGCATAGTACTGATCGATAACGTCACGGAAGGTGACCAGATCGGTCAGCAGCACGCCCTCCTGGGCTCGCGTCGGTATGTTCTTGAGCGCCGGGAGCGCGATGGTGGCCAGGATGCCGATGATCGTCACCACGACGATCAACTCCAACAGGGTGAATCCTCGCTGGCGGTTCTTCATAGTCTCGCCTACCACAAGCTGTACGGAACGCCGTCCATGCCGGTGCCTTCACTGAGCGAGTAGACGTCGAAGACGTTCTCGCCGCCCCAGGAGTCGGCGTCCCAATCGTCCTGAAAACTGCGCACGCCCCACTCGTCCTCGCCGGTCATCGGATCGGTCGGGATCCGGCGCAGCAACTTGACCTGCTTGTCCACCAGACCGACCAGGTCGACCGGCTCGATCAACTGTTCGAGCTCGGTCGGATAGCCCTCGGCGCCCAGCTCCGGCACGATCAGACCGGCGTCCGAGAAGCGCTTGTACTCGTCGATGGCGTTGCGCATCTCGCGCAGCGCCTGGCGCAGACGGACCTCCTTGCTCCGCTTCACGCTGAACTTGGCGACCGGCAGGACCAGGGCGCCCAGGATGGTCAAGACGGCGCAGACCATGACCAGCTCGGCGAGGCTGAAGCCCGAGCCACGTGAGCGGATGCGGCCGGAAAGCCGAGTGATCATCGTCCTAGTTCGTGACCTCGACCCGGCCGAAGGCCGACTTGACCGGTTTGACGAACTTCAACTTGCCGTTGAGCGCCTTGCGATCGGCGAAGGTGACCCGGGTGCTGCCGACGCCGACCGCCCGGAACCTGAGGGTCGCCACGGTCCCCTTGCCCTTGAGCCCGGAAACGTCACCCAGGCGGCTCGCGCCGAGGATCAGGACTCCGGGACGGGAGAAATCGGCCAGCACCTCGGCCTCGCCCTCGGCGCCCAGGAAGTCGCCTCGTTCCACGCCGACCACTTCGATGACCGTCGGGTCGAACTTCAGGGTCATCGGCAGGTGTGAGACGTTCTTGCCCGCCTCGGCGACCAGCTGGAGCTCGAACTCCTGCCCCACGGTCGCGCGCGCGGGCGTCGGATCGAGGGTGTATCTCACCGCCGCTACACCGGCCGACACTTCGGTCACCACCTGCTCGGCGACCGTCTCCGGATCGGCGGCCGCCACCAGCAGGATCGGCTGTGGCCGCCAGTCGTCGACCGGGGCCGGTGCGTCGACGGCCAACGCCGAGCTGGTGCCGAGAGAGCTCTCCAGATCCGCCGACGAGACGATCGAGCGCCGGATCTCGGGTGGTAAGAGGTCGATCGCGCTCGCCAGACCCCCGCCATCGTCCTCCTCGGGCTCCGGCTGCTCCTGCGGCCGGAAGACGTCGGTCGGGCCCGCGGTCGGCGCCAGGTCGACGCCGCTCGGTTGTTCGGGCTCTTCCTCCTGGCCTTCGCGCAGGCCGCGCGGCAGGTTCTGGATCCGGCGCCGGATCATCTCGCGAATGCGCTCGGCGCCGCCCTCCTCGCCCTCGTCGAACGGACCCTCGACTTCGGACTCGACCCGCGGACTGCCGCCGCGGAAGGTGATGTTCTGTTCGGTGCCCACCCAGATCGGAAGCAGATCCTCTTCGGTGATGTTGGGCGTCCGGACGATGTGCGGCGTCAGCGTCAGGACCAGGTCGGTACGCGATCGATCGGCGGTGTTCTTCGAGAAGAGGCGCCCGACCACCGGGATGTCCATGAGCCCGGGGATTCCTGACCTGGTGTCGGTCTCGTCCTCGCGGATGAGGCCGGCGAGAAAGTTGGTCTCACCGTCGAGCAGGCGGATGGTCGACTCGATGGTTCGTGTGCCGATGATCGGCTGCTGCTGGCCGCCCGAGCCGCTCACGCTGCCGGCGAGCTGGCTGAACTCGACGCTCAGCTCGAGCGAGACCTGGCGGTTGTGGTGGATCCGGGGGGTGATGTCGAGGCGGATTCCGATGTCCTGATACTGGAACGACGTGATCGGTACGATGTTGCCGCCCACCGTCTGCGCCGTGTTGAACGTGGTCACCGGAATCGGCACCCGGTCGCCGATGTGCAGCGTCGCCTGCTCGCCGTCGCTGATCCGCAGCTGCGGGTTGGCCAGCAGCTGCGCTTCGCTGTTGTTGCGAACGAAGTCGTAGATGATCGCCGGCAAGGTCAAGAGCCAGTTGCTCTGGTCGAGGAAGTCGAGCTCTGAAGCCTGGATCGGATTCGGATCGAGGCTCTGGGTCACCTGGTAGTCACTCAAGCTGATGCCGAGCTCCTGGAGCTTCTGGGTGTTGATCTGCAGCAGCTCGACGTCGATGACCACCTCACCGCGTGACTTGTCGTTGGTCGAGATGATCTTCTCGGCCACCTTCACCTTGTCGGCGGTATCGCGCAGCACGATGGCGTTCAGCTGGTCGTTGGAGGCGACGTTCTTGGCGCCGACCAGGCTGCGCAGCATGGTCATGACGTCCTTGGTCTCGGCGTTGGAGAGGAAGAACGTCTGGATCACCAGATCCTCGTAGGCACGCCGATTCTGGGGGGTGTCCTCGGCGACGATGATCGTGTGCTCGTCCAGCACCTTGTAGAAGTGATTCGCCGTGCGCATCAGGATCTCGAGCGCGTCCTGGGCGGTCACCTCGACCAGCTCGATCGCCACCTGCTGCGGCCGCAGCTTCGGATCGAACAGGATGTTGATGCCGAACGCCTTGCCCAGCGCCTTGTAGATGTCGAAGATCGACACCGGGTTCGGGAACTCGAGGTTGATCGGCTCCCGCGAGCGGGGGTTGAGAATCGGCGGCTGCGGCCGCGTGCCGGTGGTCCGCTCCTTGAGCTCCTGGAGGGTCAGCGGCGCGCTGCCGTCCTCGCGCCGCTCCGAGAGCTCGGCACGCACCCTCTCGAGCTGCACTTGCGCGTACTGGTTCGTCTGGTCGAGCTGGACCGCCTGCTGGTACTCGAGCATCGCCCGCTCCAGAGCACCCGCTTCGTGCAGCTTCTTGGCGCGCTCGAAGTGATCTTGCGACGCCCGGATCTTGGCCCGCAGCAACCCGGTGCGGTAGCTGATGTTGTCGGGCTGCCGGTCGAGCAGCTCGAGATAGAGCACCACCACCCGGTCCCAGTCGTCCTCCAGCTCGGCCTTCTGAGCCTCGCGGTACATCTGGTGAGTCGTACAGCCCGTCAGCCCCAACAGAAGGACGACCGTGAACAGCCCTGCGATCAGCTTGCGCATCTACGCTTCACTACCCCCCGGCCGCGAGACGACGCGTCGGCTCGTCTGGGAAGTCGACCCACCCGATATCCGCCGATTCATAGCCGATCTTGTGGACCACGAATGCCTCCTTGAAGACATCCCCTTCGACGACATTGAAGATTTCCGTATTGTCGGAGAATACGGCAACCCGCTTCTCCTCCGGCCCGAAACTACCAAGAAAAACGAAAGTCGGCTCGGGCGGCCTGGGACGAGCCGGCTGGGCCGGTCTCTGGACCGGCGGCTTGCGTGCCGGTTGCGGCCGCGGTTTCGGCGCCGGCCTGGGCGGTGGCGTCGGCCGTGCCTTGGGCTTGAACCGGAACGGATCGCGCCCGGGGCGGAACTCTCCCGGCTTCTGTTCCAGATCGTCCAGCCGCAGCTCGACGATGTCGGACTCGGCCTGGCCGCTCCCGGGCCGGACCAGAGGTTGGCTGACGCGAGCCCGTCGATTGCCGCGCGACGAGCCGGAAGAGAGGTTCAGCACCGACCGGGCTACGACCGCGACCAGGACGACCAGTAGCACCACCAGCACCTGCCTCTGACGCTGGGGCGTCATACCTCACCGCCCTCGTCGATCGGATCCTCCAGCGCCGCCGCGCTGGTGAACAGGGTCGTCACACCCAGGTTGATGCGCAGATTCGTGCCGCTCTCGTCGCTCTCGCGCAGTCCGACCCGCTCGAGCACCAGGAACGAATCGCTCAGCTCCAGGAGATTCACGAACCGGCGGAACTCCAGATAGCTGCCTTCGACGCTGAAGTCGATCGAGCGACGGAGGAGTCCGTAGCCGTCGATCTCGTCCTTGCCGTGGTTGACGTTGGCCGGCTCGAGGCCGGAGCGGGTGGCGAGGTCGCGCACCTCGGCGAGGATTCGCGTCAGCCGCACGTTCTCACTCGACAGGCGCTCGCGGTAGAAGGTGTGGATCGCCTGGCGGCTGGCGCGCAGTCGCTCTGCGTTGCCGGCCAGTCGCTTCCTCTCCGCGCTCAGCTCGACCAGCTCCGACTGACTGCGTTCGATTCTCGACGCCCGCAGCTGCGCTTGACCGGCGAGCACCAACCGGTAGGCGGAGAGAAGAACCAGATTCGCCGCCAGGAAGGCGAGAGCCGGCACCCACCAGCGGGTGTGCGCACGCCAGGCGCTGCCACCGACCGTCATCCCGAGCTCCCCTCGGACGCCGGCTCCGCCCGATCGGCTTCGGCGGCGACCGGAGCCTCGGTGTTCGCCGCGCTCGTCTCACCCTTTTCTCCGTCCTCGTCGACCGCCGGCTCGGGATCCACGACCGCGCGGCGTGGCTCGTAGATGACGTCGAGGCTGAAGTCGGTCAGCCCGCTGTCCTGGAGCTTCTCGCTCAGGATGTTCGGTACCCGGAAGCTCTCGTGGCTGAACAGCGAGTCGATGAACTCGAGCACGACCTCGGAGCTCTTGGCGATGCCCCGGATCGCCAGCAGCACCTCGTTCTCGCGCGTA
The DNA here is from genome assembly GCA_947259925.1 of Thermoanaerobaculia bacterium. Classification (GTDB taxonomy): domain Bacteria; phylum Acidobacteriota; class Thermoanaerobaculia; order Multivoradales; family JAHEKO01; genus JAHEKO01. The sequence goes on along the minus strand of CAMYOG010000048.1, from coordinate 51,812 downwards.
TCGGAGCGGCCGCGCCGGGTCTCACTGCCGAAGGAAGGCGACAGCGAGGTCAGCCGCATGTCGTCTGGCATCACCTCGCCGAGCCGGTCGAAGAGGGTGCTCCACGAGAAGCTCCGCTCGGCGATCTTGGCGTTCAGGAAGGCCGACTGCTCGTTCTGGTGGGTCAGATCGATGCGGGCGAGCTCGGCCTCCAGCTCTTCGACCCGCTGGCGCTCCCGACGGAGCGAGTCGCCCAGTTCCTGCTGCCGCTCGAGAGTCTCGCCGGAGCCGGAGTAGTGGGTGAAGTAGAGCCGTACGTTGAACGCCATGACCGCGACGCCCAGCGCCCAGAGCAGGATCGTAACCCGCAGCACCGGCCGCGGATTCAGGAACGGCCGCTTCGCCAGGTTCAGCTCGTGGCTCACGCGACCTCCGTGCACGCCGCGCCGAGCAGGGGCGCGATCTCATGCGCAGCGACGCTCGGCGACGGACCGGTCAGGAAGGGCCACTCCTCGACCAGCAGTCTTGGCTCGGTCGCGAAGGCATCGCTCAACCAATGCTGCCAGGTCTCTTCGGCTTCCTGCGGGCTGATCAACACGATCCGCTGCACCTGATCTCGGCCCATCTTCTCAGCCAGGAAGGTTCGCGTCAGCCGCAGGTCGCGCAGCACGAAGCGGTGGAGCGCGTCACTCGGTAGCGCGGGCTGATGCGCCTTGAACCGATAGACCACCGGCTCGCCGCGACTGACGATGAGCAGACTGTAGGCCGCGTCGGTGACCAGCGCAACCGCCGCCAGGTCGAGGGCGCTCAGGCCGGACTGCAGGGCGGTCAACAGTGACAGACTCTGGTTGGAGATGTGACCGAGCCGGATGCCGCCGTGCTCGAACGCCTCCTCGATCTGGCTCAGGAGCTGGCTGCTGCCGAACCCCATCAGCAGGCGTCGCGGCTCCTCCTGGGTCGCGAGCGGCGGTACCTCCCGCGCGTCGAGGCGCAGGTCCTCGACCCGGAACGGCACCTGCAGCTTGAGCTTCCAGCGCAGCACGTCTTCGCGCTCGGAGGGGTTTCGTGGCAGATCGCCGGCCTCGGAGAAGGTGATCCGGAACCAGTCGTCGGGGAGGACCAGGGACGCGTCGGTAACGGTGGTCGAGGTCTTCGCCTTCAGCTGGGCGAGCACCTCGCGCAACACCGCCGGCTCGCGGACCGAGCCGCCGAGCGGGCCCTCGCTGAAGAAGTCGGTGCCCAGCTCGACGCTGTGGTACTCGCCGAACCGGACCCCGTCACCGTTGGTCGGAAACAGCCCGTAGCACAGCTTCCGGCCGTCGATGCCGAACACATGGGGCGGCACCGGCTGCGGTTCGAGCCCGAGGAGGCTCCTACTCCACGAAGGTAACTTTATTGATCTCACGTAGTGTCGTAACTCCCTGGGCCACGCGCTCGAGCGCCGACTCGCGCAGGAAGCTCATCCCCTCCTCCTTGGCCGCGCGCTTGATCTCCGACGCCGGGCGGCGCTCGAGGATCAGCTCGCGGATGCGGTCGGAGAGGTTGAGCAGCTCGGAGATCGCGGTCCGGCCGAGGAAACCGGTGCCGTTGCACTCGATGCAGCCGGTGCCCTCGTAGCAAGTGGTCTCCTTGATGAAGGCGTCGGTCAGCCCGCTCTCCCGAATCAGCTCGTCGGTCAACTCCATCGGTTTCTTGCAGTTTTCGCAGGTGCGGCGTACCAGCCGTTGGGCGAGGACGCAGTTGAGCGCCGAGACGAAGTTATAGAGGTCTACGTTCATGTTCAGGAACCGTCCCAGGACGTCGAAGACGTTGTTGGCGTGGACGGTGGTGAACACCAGGTGCCCGGTCAGGGCCGACTGCACGGCGATCTGGGCGGTCTCTTCGTCGCGGATCTCTCCGACCATGATCTTGTCGGGGTCGTGCCGCAGGATCGAGCGCAGGCCGCGAGCGAAGGTCAGCCCCTTCTTCTCGTTGACCGGGATCTGGGTGATCCCCTTGAGCTGATACTCGACCGGGTCCTCGATGGTGATGATCTTGTCCTCCGACGACTGGATCTCGGAGACGCAGGCGTAGAGCGTCGTTGTCTTACCCGAGCCGGTCGGCCCAGTGACCAGCACCATCCCGTACGGCTCACGGATGAACCAGCGCAGGCGCTGGATGGTGCGGTCGTCGAACCCGAGGATCGGCAGCCTCAGGGTCTTGAACTCCTTGCTCATCGACTCCTTGTCGAGGATCCGGATAACGCAGTCCTCGCCGTGGACCGAAGGCATGATCGAGACCCGGAAGTCGATCGTGCGGCCCTCGAAGCGGAGCTTGAAGCGGCCGTCCTGCGGGATCCGCTTCTCGGCGATGTCGAGCTCGGCCATCACCTTGATCCGGCTGATGACGGTCTGATGGTGTCGCTTGTCGATCGGCTCCATCGCCTGGTAGAGCACCCCGTCGATCCGGTTCTTGATCACCACCTCGCTCTCACGGGTCTCGATGTGGATGTCGCTTGCGCGCCGTTGGATGGCGTTGAAGATGGTCGAGTCGACCAGCCGGATGATCGGACTCGAATCCTGCGTGATCCGATCGATCGACAGCACCTCTTCGCCGTCGCCGTCGTCCTGGACCAGCTGAATCCTGAAGTCCTCGGTCGCCTCGTCCAGCACCTGCTGGGCGCTCTCCGATCTCTGGAGCAGCTCGTCGATGGCGTTGCGAGCACCGACCTTGATCTCCAACGGCTGACCGAGCAGAAGCTCGATCTCGTCGAGTTTGGTGATGTCGGTCGGATCGGCCATCACGATCGACACCCGCCCCTCGAGCTGCGCCTCCGGAATGAAGCCGTAGCGCAGCATCAGGTCGAACGGGGTGGTCCGGAAGAGGTCGTTGTCGATCCGCAGGCGCGATACGTCGACGTACTCGAGCCCGTACTGCTCGGCGATCTGCCGGGCGACGCGACGGTCCTCGACCTCGCGAGGTCCCAGCGCGTGCGCTTCGGTGGCGGTCGGGTCGCGATCGTCTACGGTCATGGTTGTCCCTTCGTCACTGTCGCACCTCGCCGAGCAGGCTGAACAGGGGTAGATAGACCGAGACCAGCAGCAAGGCGACGATCGTCCCCATGAACACCATCATCACCGGCTCGAGCATCGCCAGCAGGCGCTGCATCCGGGTGTCGACCTCCTGATCGAGAAAGTCCGAGGCGTGCGTCAGCATCTCGTCGAGTGCTCCGGTCGCTTCGCCGACCTTGACCATGTCGATGGTGATGTCCGGAGCGATCTCGCTGTCCGTGAGCGCCTGATGGAGCGCGAGGCCCTCCTTGACGGATTCGGTGATCGGCTCCAGCTGCCGCCGGATGTAGGCGTTGCCGATCGCGCCGATGGCGCTCTGGAGCGAGGTGACCATCGGCATACCGCCCGCCAGCAGCGTGGCGAGCGACCGGGTGAACTCCGAGAAGGCGAGTCGCTCGAAGACTCCGCCGAGGAGCGGCAGACCCAGCTTCCAGCGATCGATCGTCACCCGCCCCATCTGGGTACGCCGCCAGCGTGAGGCGACGAAGTAGAGCACCACGGCGGCGGCCAGCAGGATCGGCCAGTTGGAGGTCGCGAACCCGGACAGGCCGAGTGTGATCCTGGTGATCAGTGGCAGCTCGGTGTTGAGCGCCGAGAAGAACTCGGTGAACTTCGGCACCACGTAGAGCGTCATCACACCGATCAGGCCCAACGACAGGACCACCAGGACCGTCGGATAGACCAGCGCCGAGATCACCTTCGTACGCGCTTCGCCGATGACCTCCTGGTAGCGGACGAAGCGTCGCACCACTCGCTCGAGGTCGCCGGTACGCTCGCCGGCGAGCAGCGTCGGCGAGTAGATCGTCGGGAAGACACCCGGGTAGCTGCTGATCGCTTGCGAGAGGTCTCGGCCGGTCCGCACCTGCTCTCGGACGTCCGCCAGGATCCCCCGGAAGAACGGATCGCGCTGCCGATCGGTCAGCACCTCGAGGGCCTGGACGATCGGCAGACCCGACTTGAGCAACGCCGCCAGCTCCTGGTTGAAGAGCTGGAGGGCGCGATCGGGGACCTTCTTGCGGCGCTGACCGAACTGGAGGAGCGGCAGCCGACCGAGGAGGCCCTGGCGCCGGATCTCGAAGACGTGAAAGCCGCGCTGCTCGAGCTCCTCGCGCATCGTGCGCTCGTCGCGAGCGCTGTGCTGCTCCTCGAGAATCCGGCCTTCGGGCGTGCCGATCTTGCAGACGAACTCCATCGACTAGCGTTCCTCCGCCTCGGGGTCGACCTGTTCGTCCAGCCGCCGGCAGTGCAGCACCACCATCAGGGCATGCTCGCTCTCCTCGGTTCGGGCCAGGCCGAGAACCATCGGCTTGTCGAGCTGCAGATTGAGATTCGTGTGGATGAGCGCCTTGGTGTCCGAGTCACCCTCGCGCCGAAGCACCCGGAAGCCGTGCAACTTGATGCGGCGGTCGGCCCCGACCAGGCCGAGCCGGAAATCGACTTCGTAGTCGGGTCCGAGATCGGACACCACGTCCCAGCCTTCTGACGCGTCGACGCTCGACGTTGCGACCAGCTGGTAGGACCGATAGCGCAGGAGCTTCTGGAGACGGGAGACCAGCTCGGGCGAGAGACCCGACTCCCCGACCTCGCTCGAGCCGGCAGTGACGATCTGGATCTCCAGCTGCATCGACTGGGCGGGCCGATCGAAATCGCGCAGGAGCGCGGCGATCTCGTCGATCACCGCCCGGGTGTCGCGGACCACCAGCACGTTGCCGCCCGGACGGAGCTCGACGGTGCCTTCCGCGGACAGATAGGGATAGACGAGGCTCACCGCCTCGGCAGCCGTCTGGTGGTTCAAGGCGAATACGCGCTCCTGGACCGCCGGTCGACCTCCGGTCTGGGCCCAGGCGGGTGACCAGAGGATCGTCATACAGGCGACGAGCAGCCAGGCAGAACTGGCACGGTGAAAGGTGAAGGTCGGCACCGGAGTCTCCGGAGTCGAGGTCACACGTCGATGGACTCGTCGACGACCATGACGACCGACAGATCCTCTGCGCCCAGCTGGTAGATCCGCGCCAGCGGCAGCCCGAGAGGCTCGATCATCGGCGCGGGCGCTTCGCCGAATCCGAGATCTACGGGCCCGAGCGGAGTGGAGTCCGAGACCAGGCTCGGTCCGACCGGCTGTACCGGCTCTGGCTGCCGGGCCGTCTGCGTGGGCAGCAGGATCAGCAGCGAGATCACCGCGGCGGCGGCAGCGACCCGGCCGATCCTGCGCCGGCGCTCGCCGGTCGCCTGCTCGGTCTCGCGTGCCCGGCGCAGCGTCCGGACGTTGCCCTTGATCAGGTCGACCTCGTCGTCGCTCACCTCGAGTGGCGACTGAGCGGCAAAGACCAGCACCGGATCGAGCTCGAGGGCGGTAGCTCGGCACCTGGCACATGCGCGCAGGTGATCGAGTGCCTCCCGCCAGGCGTCGGACGCCTCGAAGTCGACCTCGAGCGGCGCCCGGTCGCGCTCGGTCAGTAGCTGACGCCAATCCGGACAGCTCACGTCGCCTCCTCACACGGCGTGGGTAGGCCGCGGACGCCGGTCACGTACTCCGGATAGCGCCTGGCGAGCTCGGCCCGCAGGTACTTCCGGGCGGCGAACAGATGGTTGCGGACGGTCGACTCGCGGCAACCCACGATCTGGGCCACCTCGCGCGAGGTCAGACTCGCCAGCTCCCGGAGCAGGAAGATCTGCCGTTGCTTTTCGGTCAGGCCGTTGGCCAGCTCGCGCAGGATCCGTTCGACCTCGAGCCGGTTCAGACGCCCCAGCTCGGTCCGCTGGCGCGCCTCGCCGATGTCCGAGAAATGCCGCCGAACCGGTTCCAGCTGCCGGCGCCGGCTCTTGCGCGAGCGCAGCAGGTCGATCGCGAGGTTGCTGGCGATCCGGTAGACCCAGGTGTTGACGCTCCAGCGGCGATCGAAGCGCTGGCGATGCTCCCAGACCCGGACGAAGCTGAGCTGCACGATATCGCGGGCATCCTCGCGATTCCCGACGATCCGGTAGACGTGCTGTGTCAGCGCCTTCGCCTTGCGCTCGATCAGCTCGTCCAGCGCCCACTCCTCGTCCTGCTGGAGGGCGAGCAGGAGATCCTGGTCGGATTGACCCGCGCGATCGAACGATGATTCAACTAGCGACGGCAAGAATAGCTCCCTGCACCTGCTTTTACGGGCGGAACTCCGTCCGCGTCTAGGCTCCACGCCCCGACCTGTCTAGACTCGCACCGGTCGGTGCCCGATGCTGTGGCGAGCGTCGCACAGCCCGCAAACTCCTCAGCGATTATACTCCCGCCGGAGTCGGAAACCCTGTGCGAGCAGGCCGCTTCCGTCGGGCTCCTCCATGTGGTTCCTCTACCAGATCGCGACCGCGCTCGCCCTGCTGATCGGCGCGCCGCTCCTGCTCGCGACTCGTGGCAGGCACTACCTGGAGACCGTACCTGGACGGCTGGGCGGTTACTCCGGCCCGGTCCCCGATCGGCCGCTCTGGGTGCACGCGGTGTCGGTCGGCGAGGTCGGCGTCGCCGCCACCCTGATCGCCTCCCTGCCCGAGGAACTGCCTCTCCTGGTCACCACGGTGACGCCTACCGGACAGCGCCGTGCCCAGGCGCTCCTTGGTGAGCGCGCCGCGATCGCCTACCTGCCGTTCGAGATCGGCTTCGCGGTGCGCCGGTTCATGGACCGATTCGAGCCCCGCGCCCTGCTCTTGAGCGAGGGCGATCTCTGGCCGCTGGTCCTGCGCCGGGTCAAGCGGGACGGCCTGCCGACGGCGGTCTTCAACGGCCGGATCAGCGATCGCGGCTTCGGTCGGATGCAGCGTCTCAGGCGCCTGTTGAGCGCTACCCTGGGCCGCATCGATCGATTCGGGGTCCAGACCGAAGCCGACCGCGAGCGCCTCCTGGCGCTCGGCGTCGACGGCAGCCGCGTCGCGGTGACCGGCAATCTCAAATACGAGAGCGCGGCCCCGACCGGCCACGCGGAGCTCGAGTCGCGGATCGAGCGGCTCGCGTCGGAGCGACCGATCCTGGTGGCCGGGTCGACCATGAGCGGCGAGGAGACCCAGGTCCTGGAGGCGTTCGCCGCTCTCGGTGGCGGCGAGCGCGCACTTCTGATGATCGCGCCCCGCCACCCGGAGCGTTGGCCCGAGGTCGAGCGCCTGATCGCGCAGGCCGGATCGGCGGCCGTACGCCGCAGCGCTCTGGACGATGGCGCCGGCGCCTCGAGCGGCCGGGTCGACGTCGTCCTCCTCGACAGCGTCGGTGAGCTCGCCGGCGTGTACCGGATCGCCAGTGCGGCGTTCGTCGGCGGTACGCTCTCTCCTACCGGCGGCCACAATCCGCTCGAGCCCGCGCGCTTTGCGGTGCCGATCGCCGTCGGGCCGTCGATGCACAACTTCCGCCAGATAGCCGAGGAGTTCGATCGCGCGCAGGCGTGGGCGCGGGTCGCGGATGCTAGCGAGCTGGCCGCCACCTGGTCGGCGTGGCTCGACCATCCGCGGTCGGCGGCCGCTCTCGCCGCGCGCGCCCGGGATCTGCTCGAAGCGAATCGCGGCGCCCGGTCGAGAACGCTCGACCATCTGGCCCCGATCCTCGAGATCTTCGACCGACCCGCATGAGCCAGACGGCACTAGAGGCGCCCCCGCCACCGAGGTCCCCCTGGCAGCTCCTCTACCAGAGCGCCCATGGCCTCCGTCGGCGGTGGTACCGGTCGCGAGCGCGGCGCCTGAAGCGCCCAGTGATCAGCGTCGGGAACCTCCATTGGGGCGGGGCCGGCAAGACCCCGTTGACCGCGGCGGTCGCCGAGCGGCTGCGCGACCAGGGGTTGAGGGTCGCCGTCCTGACCCGCGGCTATCGAAGCGAGGGGCGGGGAGTCCGGATCGTCAGCAGGGGCGAGGGTCCACTGCTCGGACCGCTGGTCGCCGGCGACGAGCCGGTGCTCCTGGCCGGCAAGCTGCCCGGTGTGGCGGTGGTCGTCGGACCCGACCGCTACCAGGCAGGTGTCCAGGCACTCGAGCGGCTCTCACCGCCTCCGGACATCTTCCTGCTCGACGACGGCTTCTCACACGTGCGCCTCGAGCGGGACGTCGATCTCCTGATCTTCCCGGCCGACGACGTCTTCGCCGGTGGTCGTCTCGCGCCGAGCGGCCGTCTGCGAGAGCCCCTCACCTCGGCCGCCTGGGCGAGCGCCGTCCTGCTCTCCGGCCCCACGGTCCGCACCGGCGAGGACCTCGCCGAGGCGCTCCGGCCGTTCGGGTTCAATGGTCCTGGCTTCGCCGCGCCCACCGTGGTCCATCCGGCGCTCGATCGGCACGACGAGACGATCGCCTCGGATGTCTCGGTGTTGCTGGTGACGGCGATCGCGCGGCCGGGCGAGGTCGCGCGCTCGGCGGAGCGACTGGGCTACGAGCTCGCGGACACCCTCACCTTTCCCGATCACCACGCCTATCCGCCCGAGAGCCTGGCGCTGATCCGACGCCAGTGGGAGCTGAGCGGGGCCGACCTGGTGCTGACCACGGAGAAGGACTGGGTCAAGCTACTCGGGCGACTCGACCTGCCGCTGGCACGGCTGCCGCTCGACTGCGAGCCCGAGGAGGCGTTCGGAGAGTGGCTCGACGACCGACTCGCACCGTTGCTCCGCGAGGACGGCCGGTGAGCGGTCAGGCGCTTCTCGACGGCGCCGGGTGGGCGGTCGCCAAGGGCTTTCGCGGGCTGGTGCGCGCTCTCCCCCACCGCGCGGCCCGGCCGATCGGGGCGGTGCTGGGCGATCTGGGCCGGCGGCTCGACCGCCGCCACCCGCGGGTGGCGCGCTACAACCTCGAGGTGGTGATGCCGGAGCTCGGACCAGAGGAGCGCCGAAACCTGATCGAGCGCTGCTTCCGTCACTTCGGCTCGGTGCTGGTGGACAACGTCTCGTTGGGCCGTTTCGACGCGGTGGCGCTCTGCGAGCGGTTGAGCCTGGAAGGGTGGAGCCATCTGGAGGCGGCCGAGAGCCGGGAGCGCGGAACGCTGGTGGTGACCGCCCACCTGGGCAACTGGGAGATCGTCGGCTACGCCCTGGCGCTCTACAAGGGCGCCACTCACGTGGTCGCCCGACCGACCGGCAACCGCCGCCTGGAGCGCGACCTGGTCCGGTTTCGCGAGCGCTTCGGTAATCGGACCATCTACAAGCGGGGCGCCGCGCGCAAGATGCTGGCAGCGATCAAGCGGCACGAGCGGGTCGCGTACGTCATCGATCAGCGGGTCCACCCGAACGAGGGGATCGAGACGCCCTTCTTCGGCCAGACGTCGTTCACTTCGCCCCTCCTCGCCGGCCTGTCACTGCGCACCGGCGCGCCGGTGGTACCGATGTTCGCCTACCCCGAGCCGCCCGATCGTTTTCAGGTCGTGGTCCATCCGCCGATCGAGCCGCCGACCGACGCCGGCGGCTCCGACGAGCGAGCCGTTCTCGAGCTGACCCTGCGCTATCTTCGGGTCATCGAGGACGCGATCCGCCAGCGGCCGGAGATGTGGCTCTGGATGCACGAGCGATGGAGGAAGCACTGACCACCGCTCGCCGGACCCTGGTGGTCGGCCCGAACTGGGTCGGTGACACCGTGATGGCGCTACCGGTGCTCGAGGCGCTGGCCGACGCCGGCCGCGAGGTCCACGTACTGGCGAAACCGCACCTGGCTCCGCTGCTCGGGATGCTGCCGGCGGTCGCCTCGGTGATGGAGCGCTCCTCGGACGCCGAGACGATCGAGCGGATCCGCGAGTCGCACTGCCGGGAGGCGTTCATCCTGCCCAACTCCTTCCGCTCGGCCTGGCTTCCCTACCGCGCCGGCGTCGCCGCCCGCTTCGGCTATCGCGGCAATCTGAGAGGCCCGCTGTTGGCACCCGCCGTCCGCCAGCCCGGGCGCCGACGTCACCAGGTCGAAGACTACGAGGAGCTGCTCGCCGCCGCCGGCGTCCCGCCGGCGGCGAGCTGGCGGCCGCGGCTGACGACGACAGCCGGCCTGCGCGCTCGGACGCGCGAGGTTCTGGCGCGAGCGCGCGTCAAGGACGGCGACGGCCCGCTGATCGGGCTCTTCCCGGGCGCCGAGTTCGGGCCGAGCAAGCGCTGGCCCTGGGAGCGCTTCGCCGACCTGACGCACGCGCTCAGACGTGCGCGCGGCGAGGTCCAGCTGGTGCTCCTCGCCGGTCCCAAGGAGATCTGGTCGACCGTTCGCATCCATGAACGGAGTGGGCGTCTGGTGCCGGTGCTCGGAGCCGACCTCGACCTCGCCGAGCTGGCGGGACTGCTCGAGCGGCTCGATCTCCTGATCACCAACGATTCGGGGCCGATGCACATGGCCGCGGCGCTGGGCGTGCCATGTATCGCGCTTTTCGGGCCGACCGACCCGGGACGGACGCGGCCGTACGGCGACGAGCATCGGGTGCTCTATGCCGATCGCTGGTGCTCACCCTGTTTCCGCAAACGCTGCCCGCTCATACACCACAGGTGCATGAAGAAGATCGAGGTCGAGGAGGTGGCGCGCACCGCCGACAGCTGCTTGACCGACTCGAGCTAGCCTGAAGCTAGACGGAGCGCGGCCGGCTCAGCCGATCTCGAACAGCGCGTCGCCGCCTTCGACCGGCTGGCCCGCCTCGACCAGGATCCGCTCCACGATGCCGCTCGATTCGGCCTGGATCTCGTTCTCCATCTTCATCGCTTCGAGCACCACTACTCCCTGTCCGGCGATGACCTGATCGCCTTCCTGAACCAGTACCGCGACCACGCGGCCCGGCATGTAGGCGGTCACCCGATGTGCGGCCGCGCTCCCCGCATCGGCGCGGCTCTGTTCCGCGAGATGAGTCAGCGGATCGAGCACCTCGACGACCTCCATGCCGCCGGAGCCGCTCACGACATAGCTGTGCTCGCCCTCGGGGCGGATCGACAGCTCGTGCTGGTCGCCGTCGATCAGGAAGCTACGGATCGAGCCGTTGGTCTCGACCCGATCGAGGTGATAGACGCGCTCACCGATGCGCACCTCGAACTCGTCGCCGGCCCGGCGGAGCTCGACCCAGGTGCCGTCGCCCGGCCGCTCCCCGGCCCTGCGGACGATCAGCTTCATCGCCTGCCTCTGAGGGCTTCGTGGCGACCGGCCTCTCGCCAGTGCCCGCGCCGACCGCCCGCCGGCGCCGGCGTCGCCGAGGCTCGAGCCTGGCGCAGGCCGTGCTCGAGCGCGGCGGCGATGAGCGGTAGATCGGCCAACTGGCTGACGTGCGCCGGCTCGAGCTCGCCGCTGCCGAGCTTCCGGTCGAGCATCTCTATATCCAGGCTGCCGGCGACGAAGTCCGGGTCGTCCACCAGGGCTCGGTAGAGCGGCACCGTCGTCCGGATGCCCTCGATGCGAATCTCTTCGAGCGCGCGCCGCAGCCTGAGCAGGGCCTCGCGCCGATCGCGCCCCCAGACGATCAGCTTGCCGAGCATCGGGTCGTAGTGAATCGACACCTCGTCCCCTTCGTAGACGCCGCAGTCGTTGCGCACCCCGGGCCCCTCTGGCAGCCGCAGCCGCTCGATCTTTCCCGGCGATGGCACGAAGCCCCGGAACGGGTCCTCAGCATAGAGGCGCACCTCGAAGGCGTGTCCGCGCGGCTCGATCGAGCGCAGCTCGGGGGCCAGCGGCTCACCCTGCGCCACGGCGATCTGCCACCGCACCAGGTCGATGCCGGTCACCATCTCGGTTACCGGATGCTCTACCTGCAAGCGGGTGTTCATCTCCAGGAAGTAGAACTCCCCGGAAGGGTCGAGCAGGAACTCGACGGTGCCGGCGTTGGTGTAGCCGACCGCCTGGGCCGCCCGGACCGCGGCTTCACCCATACGTGCCCGCAGCTCGGGCGACACCACCGACGAGGGCGCTTCTTCGACCACTTTCTGATGACGCCGCTGGAGCGAGCACTCGCGCTCGCCCAACGAGACCACCGTGCCGTGCTGGTCGGCCAGAACCTGGATCTCGACGTGGCGCGGCCTCTCGATGTACTTCTCGATATAGACCGAGTCGTCGCCGAAGCTCGCCGCCGCCTCGGAGCGCGTCGCCCGGAAGGCGGCAGCCAGCTCTCCCGGCTCGCGAAGCAGCCGCATCCCCTTGCCGCCACCGCCGGCCGATGCCTTCAACATCAGCGGGTATCCGATCGACTCGGCGAGAGCGGTTGCCTCATCGAGATCGGCGAGGGCGCCCTCGCCGCCCGGCACCACCGGCACGCCCGCCTCGATCATCAGCCGCCGGCTCTCGAGCTTCGAGCCCATGGCGGCGATCGCGGTCGAGGGCGGGCCGATGAGCTCGAGCCCCGCCTTCTCCACCTGGCGCGCGAACTCGGCGCGCTCGGCCAGGAAGCCGTAGCCGGGGTGGATCGCGTCGGCACCGATCTCGAGCGCCAGCTCGACGATCGCCTCGGCGCGAAGATAGCTCTCGAGCGACGGCGCCGGGCCGATCGGGTACGCCTCGTCGCTCAGCAGAACCGGCAGGCTCCGGCGGTCGGCGTCCGAGAAGATCGTCGCCGCGCGGATGCCGAGCTCGCGCAGGCCGCGGATGATGCGCACCGCGATCTCGCCGCGGTTGGCGATCAGGACCTTGGAGAACCGGCGCGTCTCGGAGGCGACCATAGCTGGAGGACCGGGGATGTTAGCAGTGCTGCGAGTTCCGCTCGCTCCTCCGGCATCCGATCAGCACCCCGATCGTAGCGATCAGCGCCAGCAGCGACACCAGACAAGCCAGCCGAAACGGCGTCCGGGGAGCCCAGACCCGCACCCGGTGGCGGCCAGCTTCCACCTCGATGCCGATTCGATGGAGGTCGGCCGGCTGGATGGCGACCGCCTCCCCGTCGATCTCCGCGCGGTAGATCGGCAGCGGCGTACGCTGGATGACGAGCAGGCCACCCGCGGGACTCTCCACTTCGAGCTCCATCAGCTCCGCACTGTCCTCGATCCACTCGACCCGGCCGGGCGGGCGCGAGCTGAGTCCGTCGGCGCCTGGCACCACCGTCGCGGCACTCGCTACGAAGTCCGGCGCGGTCAGGATCTCGAGCGCCTTGTTGAGGTGAGGCGCGTAATGGACGGTGCCGACGAGGCGCGCCTTGTCGACTCGGGCACGGACTCGGTAGACGTGGATGTCGCCCATCGGAGTGCGCTCGGTGCCGATCAGCTCCAACAAATCCGTGGCCTCGAGCGGCTGCAGTCGCCGGCTGATCAGCAGCCGGCCGACTCCGGACGCCTCCAGGATCTTCACCCGCTGCGGGTCGGGAAGGCTCTCCATCGCCTGCGCGGTCGCCCAGGTCAGGAACGCATCGAGGCCTTCGGGCGAATGATTCAGCTCGTACCGCCGCCACCGGACCCCAGCGTGCGGATAGAGCTGTTCATGGGTCTGGCGCTGGAACCAGATCAGACGGCGATCCGGATAGCGGTCGAGTGGCATCGGAGGCGAGCCGAATAGACCGCCGGCGTCGCCGTGCACAACGCTCGCCTCCGCGGGCACGGCGGCCAGCAGCGGCGGTGGCTCGAGGTAGGGCTCGACGTCGTCGGTGGTGATCAGCGGCTTCAAGAAGAAGATCTGCCCGGCCAGATGGAGGATCGGAAAGAGCGCGAGAAGGCGTGGGTGACGCCGCCCGAGCCGCAGGAGAGCGAGACCCGCCAGAAGCACCATGAGCGTCACCAGCGCCGTCCCGGCCCACCGGAGCAGCTCCTGCTCGACGAAGCCGTCCCCGAAGGCGGCCGGGATGCGGGCGCGCGCCCAGCCGAACGCCGCTGCGCCCCCGAACGAGAGGAACAGCCAGATCGCACCGACCACCACCAGCAGGACGGCCAGGGCTCGTCTCAAGGCTCGCCACTCGCCGAACCAGAGCCGCTCGAAGCCCAACGCCACGAGCAGAGAGCCGCCGACGGCGACCCAGAGCCAGAACTTGACCAGTAGCCGCAGGGACTCGAACTGCGGCAGGCGGAGGAGCAGGCCGAGGAGCGGATTGTGGCTGCCGAGCGCCATGAACAGACCCAGAACGACCGCGACCCACGACCACCAGGCGGCGTGCCGGAGCGGCCGGCCCCGGGCGAGCACCATTGCGAGCGCCAGCACTCCCGGGGCTAGCGAGAACAGCAGGGGTAGATCGCCTCCCGAGTAGGCGTGTCCCCAGTAGCCGAGGTCGGGCCGGCCGTGGAACAGGGGGAGCAGCCACTCGAGCGCCGCGGCGGGGCTCCAGCTGGCCACCAGCACCCCCTCGGCGGAATAGCCCCAGTAGCCGCGGAAGGTGTGCGGCAGGATGCGCGCGAACTCGACCAGCTGGGGAAGGGCGACCAGCGTACCGAGGCCGAGGGCGGACCCGACCCAGAGCCAGGGCGCCGTACCGCGCCCGACCCGGAGGGCGACGGCACCGAGCGCCATCAGCAGCGCCATCGCCGCGGTCATCGGATCGCCCCCCAGGACGACCAGGGCCCAGAGCGCCACCACAGCGGCGAATCGAAGCGACCGCCGCCGCTCCTCGGCCAGCGCCATACACGCCGCCACCAGCGCCGGCGCGAGCGCCGCGACGGCAATCATGTTGTAGAGGTTCATGGTCGACAGCAGGTAGCCGCTGGCGGCATAGGCGACACCGCCCATCCACGCCGCCTCGCGGCGGAGTCGCCAGCGCCGGGCGAGCCAGTAGAAGGCGAAGGGGGCGATCAGCAGGTGGATCCAGAAGTGCGCGTTGAGCGCCCAGATCGGCCCGGCGAGCAGGTACAGGAGATTGCTCGGATAGAGCGGTACGGTGTTGGGGTTGCCGAGGCTGGCCTGTCCGCCGGCCCGGTTGGGATCGATCAGCGGCAGCTCGCCCTGGCGCAGGGCCTCGGCCTGCATCCACTTCATACCGAGGTGGGTGCCGAAGACGTCGCGCAGGTAGAGCGTCTGGAGCCCGAGCACGATCGGCAGCAGAATCGCGATCAGGATGACCGTAGTCGGCAGCATGTAGGCGAGCGCGACCTGCCGGCGCGCCGCCGCTCGTTCGGCCGCGGATTCGCCGCCGAGGTCGGCGTTGACCGGGGTGCTCAGCTCCTCCGGCGAGCTGCGTACCGGCGGGTCCGGCGCCGCTGGGTGGAGCTCGCTCTCGGAATCTGTCATCAGAATGTTCATACAATACCGTCGATGCGCGCTCTGCTACAGCTGATGCGACCCACCCACTGGCTGAAGAACGTCTTCGTTCTGGCACCGGTGGTCTTTGCTCAACAGCTCACCAACGTCGACTCGATCACCCGCGCGGCCATCGCCCTGGTCAGCTTCTGCCTGGCGTCGAGCGCGGTGTACGGCTTCAACGACATCCGCGATCGCGAGGAGGACCGGCTGCATCCGATAAAGAAGGATCGGCCGATCCCCTCGGGCGACTTGAGTGTCGGCGCCGCCGCCGCGTTCACGATCGCGCTGGCGGCGGGCGCGCTCGGGCTCGGGCTCAGCCTCGGCGCTGCCTTTCTCCAGGTACTGCTCGGCTACATGCTGCTCAACTTCCTCTACACCACGAGCCTCAAGCACGTGGTGATCCTCGACGTGATGAGCGTCAGTCTCGGCTTCGTACTGAGGGTTCTGGCCGGCGCCGTGGCGATCGACGTCGAGGTCTCGGCGTGGCTGCTCCTCTGTACGATCTTCCTCGCCCTGTTCCTCTCCTTCTCCAAACGACGCCACGAACTGATGCTGCTCGACCAGCAGGCGTCGGACCAGCGTCCGGTGCTGACCAACTACAGCCCGGCCTTCCTGGACCAGATGATCAACGTCGTCACCGCCTCGACCGTGGTGGCGTTCGCGCTCTACTCGATCGCCCCCGAGACGGTCGAGAAGTTCGAGACCCGCTTCCTGATCTACACCACGCCGTTCGTCCTGTACGGCATCTTTCGCTATCTCTATCTGACCTACCAGCGCCCCGGCCGCCTGAATCCGACCGAGGACGTGGTGCGCGACCTGCCTTCGATCGTCAACCTCGTCCTCTGGAGTATGGCGGTGGTCTACGTCATCTACTATCTCTAGGGACACCGGCTTCCAGATGCCCGACTCGTCGATGCCCGCGGCCCGCGCCTCGACGCTCATCGTCGTCCCCGCCTATAACGAGGCCGCTACCCTCGGCGACGTGATCCGCGCGCTACGCGCCGACTGGCCGTGGGTGGTGGTGATCGACGATGGCTCGACCGACCGGACCGCTGCCATCGGCGAGGCCGCCGGCGCCGAAGTGGTCAGCCACACCGTCAACCGGGGCCAGGGAGCGGCGCTCCAGACCGGTTTCCGCTACGGGCTCGACCGCGGGGCTCGCCAGCTGGTCACCTTCGACGCCGATGGCCAGCACTCGAGCGCGGACCTCGAGCGGTTGCTCGAGCCAGTCGTCTCCGGGCGCGTCGACGTCGCCCTCGGCTCGCGCTTCCTCGAGGTGAAGAGCGACATCCCGGTGCTGCGCAAGATGCTTTTGAAGAGCGCGGTCGTCTTCACCCGCGTCACCTCGGGCTTGCGCATCACCGACACCCACAACGGATTGCGTGCGCTGTCGAGAGCGGCGGTCGAGCAGCTCGATCTGCGCGCCGACCGGATGGCCCACGCCAGCGAGATCCTCGATCAGATCGCGAGCCACCGAATGCGCTACATCGAGGTGCCGGTGCACGTGCGCTACACGCGGCACTCGCGTGCCAAGGGCCAGAACACCCTCGACGCTTTTCGCGTCCTGATCGACTACCTTCTGGCCCGCGTCTTTCGCTAGCGGCGGTGTTTGTCCCCGATTCCACTGTCCGCGCCAGACGCGTATGACAGACTGAAGCCGGCTCGTGAACGCCTTTCAGATCCTCGGCATCTCGCTCTCCAGCTGCTTTGCGATCCTGGTGGTTCTGGGCGTCGTCCGCAGGCGCCTGAGGCCCCTGCCCGGCGCCGCCTGGGCCGCTCTCTGGATCGCCGCCGCGATCGCCATCGCGGAACCCGATCTGACCGTGGTCGTCGCCCGAGCGCTCGGGATCCAGAGAGGAGCGGACCTCATCTTCTATCTGGCCATCCTCGGCATGTTCATCGGCTTCTTCGTGATGTACGTCCGGATGCGACACCTCGACGAGGGGCTGACGGCGGTGGTCAGACGGCTGGCGATCGTCGAGGCCCGTCACCGGATCGAGGAGACCGCCCGCGGCGAGCACGAGGCCTCCGAGCGGTCGCCCACCGACTGAGCTGCCATGGATGTTTCGCTGGTGATCCCCGGACGCAATGCCGAGGCGACGCTGGCCCCCTGTCTGGCGTCGGTCGTGCCGCTGCTCGAGTCGGGCCAGCTGCGCGAGATCCTGTTCGTGGACGACGGCTCGACCGACGGCAGCGCCGAGATCGCGAGCTCGTACCCGGTCCGGTTGATCCGCGGACCGGGCGGTGGACCAGGTGCGGCCCGCAACCGCGGCTGGCGCGCCAGCGAGAGCGCGTTGATCTGGTTCATCGATGCGGACTGCGTGGCCGAGCCGGAGGCGCTCGCGATCCTGCGTCAGTCGATCGACCAACCAGGGGTGGGGGGCGCCGGAGGCAGCTATTCGAATCTGATCCCCGCAGCGGCTCCCGGCGGTTGGATCGCACGTGCGATTCATGCCGAGATCGTCAGCCGTCACGGGGCGATGTCCGACCGGGTCGATTTCCTGGGCAGCTTCAACGTGCTCTACTGCCGCGCGGCGCTCGAGGAGGTCGGTGGCTTCGACGAGCATCGCTTCAACGGCCCCGGATCGCCGGGCGCCGAGGACGCCGAGCTCGCCTACCGGCTCCATTCGGGCGGCTACGAGCTGGCGTTCGACGCGCGCTCGCGAGTCGGCCATCACCATCCAACCTCGCTGTCGCGTTACCTGCGCTCCCAGCGGCAGCACGGTTTCTGGCGCGTCCAGCTCTACGCCCGGCACCCGAAGCGATCGGGCGGCGACGCCTACAGCGGCATGCTCGATCATCTGCAACCGCCACTCGCCCTGCTCGCTCTCGCTTCGCTGCCGACCCTCGTCTGGCCGGCCCTCCGCTGGATCGCCCCGCTGCTGTTCGCTCTGCTCCTGCTCGCCCAGCTGCCGATGACGGTGCGGCTGGTGCGACGTGAGGGGATCGCGCTCTGGTCGTTCGCGCCCCTCTCCTTCGCACGCGCCTTCTGCCGCGGCTTCGGGCTGCTCGCCGGCGTGATCGCGCTCCCCTGGCGGAGCGGCGCCACGCCGATGACCGGGGCCGCCGACGAGAGCTCTTGATGACCGGCAAGCGGTTCTTTCTGGCGCTGGCCGGCCTCTGCCTGTTCTACGTCGCTCTGGAGACGATCTACGTCCTGCGCCTGCCGGTCGTGATGGACGAGTTCCAGGGGGCGCGCGCGGTGCACGCCCTCACCGAGGGCGTCCCCTACCGCGATTTCAAGCCCTACAAGACGGTGCTCGGCTACTACCTCCAGCTGCCGGCGCTCGGCCTCCCCGGCGGCACCTGGCAGAAGCTGATGGCGGTCAAGCTGGAGATGGTCCTGATCAACGTGCTGGCGCTCGCCGCCGCCGCGGCGGCCCTCGCGCGACGGTTCGATCGGCGCGCGGTGATCGCCGGCCTCGCTCTGCTGGTGACGATGTCGACGTTCCTCGAGCGCTCGGCCGAGCTGCGGGTCGACATGCTGACCGCGATCGCCGGCCTCGCGTCGCTGCTCCTCCTACTCGAGCGGCGTTACCTCGGAGCCGGCCTGCTCTGTGGCCTGAGCTTTCTGATCTCGCAGAAAGGCGCCTACTACGTCGTCACCAGCAACGTCGCCCTGGCCGGCTCTCTGCTGGTGGCCCGCGACCGGGCCGCCGTGCGCGCGGTGATCACCTTCAATCTGGCGGCGGCCGCGATCGCCGGTGTCTACCTCGGTCTGTGGTCGGTGGTCGCGACCCCGGCGAAGGTCTTCGGAAGTGCGGTCGGCGACGCGGGGGCGGTTGCCGGCGGCTTCATCGAGGACATCCGGCTGCGCTACTGGGGGCGCACCCTGCAGTACAACCCGCTCTTCTACGGCTTGTCGCTGGCGGCGCTGTGGCATCTCGACCGGCGCCGTCGAGCCGGGCGTGCCGGCTGGATCGAGCGTACCCTGCTCCTCTACGGCACCAGCCTGATCGTCCTGTGCGTCCTCCACCATCAGCCGTGGCCCTACTTCTTCGTGCTGCTGATCCCGACCCTGTGGGTGCTGATCGTGGCGCTGCTCGATGGCCAGACCGAGCGCCGGACGGCCCTCGACCGGCGGCGCCAGGCGTGGATCGTGGCCGGCTTCATCCTGCTCGGGCTGGTCTATCCGCTCACCCGCCTGCCGGCCAATCTCACTCGCGACAACGGCTTCCAGCGTCACATGA
Source organism: Thermoanaerobaculia bacterium (assembly GCA_947259925.1). Classification (GTDB taxonomy): domain Bacteria; phylum Acidobacteriota; class Thermoanaerobaculia; order Multivoradales; family JAHEKO01; genus JAHEKO01. The sequence goes on along the minus strand of CAMYOG010000048.1, from coordinate 32,503 downwards.
TCGAGCTCGCCGAGGCCGCCCTGGAGCCGTCCGAGACCTATCTGGCGGGCGTCGATCTGCTCTGGAACCGGCCACAGGTCGACCGGCGGTTGAGCTGGCTCGATCGGCTGCAACTGGCCGAGGTGGCGTCGAGCTCGCCCGGGGAACTCGACGAGATCTCCCGGACGCTCGAGGCGGCGCCGCTCAAGCTGGTGATCGACAGCTACCGGATCCAGCAGCTGCCGAAGGCGCTGCGCGCCACGCTGGGCCGGAATTACGCCTTCCGCTGGGGCAACCTGATGCTCTACGCTCCGATCATCGACGCGGGGGTCGAGAGCTTCGCGCTGCCGATCGGCGGCACCTACGAGGTGCTCGGCGAGAGCTCCGATACCGGTGAGATCGATGGCGAGCCGGTCGCCGACGGCGAGACCGTGCGGCTCGAGCCGGGGATCCACAGCCGCTCCGGATCGGCCAGAATCCGACTCCGGCTGGTCGCCCCCGAGCTCGAACCGCTGGTCGAGCCACGCTTCCGAGAGCGCCGCCCCCTCTTTCCCGACGTCTACGACTACTGACCGCCGATGATCGAAGAGACCGCTCGCAGATGACGAGAAACGAGGATCCGGTCACCGTGATTCGAGGGTTCGCGCGGGGACTGGCACAGTGGCCGGTGGTCGCGGCCGCGTGGGCGATCCACTGCGCCCTGCTGCTCTACGTCTTCCTCTCCCGATTCCCGATCGGCCAGCTCGGGCTCGGCGAGACGACCCTAGTCGCCCTCGGCCTGGTCGGCTTCGTGGGGCTGGAAGCGGCGCTGCTCGCGGTACTGGTGGGCGCCCTCGAGGCACTCCGGCCGCGAGGAGCACTGGCGGCAGCGATCGACCTGCTCAAGTCGCTCGGCATCGCCCTCGTCCTGGTCGTGCTGGTGATCTCGACGCTCAAGTTCATCACCACCAGCATCCATCTCAAGGTGACCGACGTCTGGTTCGGCTACACCAACTTCCGGCAGATCCTGCAGGAGGCGCAGCTGGCCGAGCTGATCGCCCTGCTGGCGCTGCCGACCGCCGGCCTGGTGGTCGCGATCGGGCTCTGGATCGGATTCCGACGTCACCGCGCCCGGCCGCGAGAGCTCCCCGTCGGTAGATTCCTGGTGCCGGTCGGCGCCTGTGCCCTACTGCTGGCGATCGGCGGGCTCTTCTCCGTGGTGCTCCCCCAGGTGCTCGCCGGCGTCGTCCCCGAGGGCCACTGGGCGGTCCTCCAGCGGTCACACTCACGCTTCCTGAACATCGCCGACACCCCGGCCGCGCGCAATAGCGAGCGGGGGATCGTCCGCTACCAGCCGGGCGACGCCGGCACCGGCTGGAACGTCGTCCTGGTGATGCTCGAGTCGGTCCCATGGAAACGGACGTTCTCGAGCCCCGAGGGCCGGGCGGGCGTGATGCCCAATCTGGAGCGGCTGGCGGCCGAGTCGGTGATCTTCGAACGCGCCTACGCGGTCTCCACCCACTCCGACTACGCGCAGATGGCGATCCTGTCGTCGCTCTATCCCCGCAAGTACGAGCATCACGACTACTACCTCGACATCGACTACCCACGGACGCTGATCTGGGACGCGCTTCAAGCCGCCGGCTACACCACCAGCCTGTTCTCGTGTCAGAACGAGCGCTGGGGCAACATGCTCGCTTTCCTCGAGACACCCGGACTGGACGTCCTCCGGCATTCGCTCCACTGGCCCGACGCCGAGAGGAAGGGCAGCGGTCTCGAGTCCAAGGTCTACGAGCAGACGCCGATCGAGGAATGGCAGCGATGGCGGCGCGAGCGGGTCGACGGGCCGTACTTCACCTATCTCAACTTCCAGTCGAACCACTTCCCCTACGAAGTGCCGGCCGACGCGCCCACTCCCTATCGACCGTTCGAGCTCGACTTCGCGGCCAGCTTCCTGCGCTACCCGATCGGCAAGGTCGACGTGATGCAGAACCGGTTCGACAACGCCCTGCATCACGCCGACCGGAAGATCGGCGAGATCATCGAGTTCCTCGACGAGATCGGCGATTGGGACTCGACCGCGTTGATCGTGGTCTCGGACCACGGCGAGGCGTTCTACGAGCACGGTCAGCCGACCCACGGCACGTCGCTCTATGAAGAGCAGGTGCGGTCGTTCTGGATGGTGCGGGTGCCCGGAGGCAGCGGGCGCAGGATCGAGCAGCCGGTCTCGCTGCTGGACGTAGCACCGACCCTGCTCGAGCTCCTCGGCCTGCCGGCGCACCGCAATTTCCAGGGTCGGGGCGACCTGCTCGAGCCCAGCTACGACGGCAGTGAGCGCCCTCTCTTCTTCACCATCCAGGGCCTGACCCAGGAGGACGGTGTCCTCCTGGGAGACGAGAAGCTGATCCTCAATTGGGATCACCGATCCAAAGCCCTGTTCGACCTCGCCGAGGACCCGGACGAGATGAGCAACCTCGCCGACGCTCACCCCGAGCGCCTCCAGGAGATGGAGCAGGTTCTGGCGGGCTTTCTCCAGAGTCAGCTGGCCTACTACCGCGAGCGCCTCTGGACACGCGGTCTCTATCCCTCCGCGTTGCCCTAGGCCGGGTCCCTCGAAGGTCGGAGGTATCTCCGGGGGCAGTCCAGGCAAGCGCTGGCAGGGCCTGGGAAGGTCGCGAATGGTCGCAGCGCAGCCGCAGCAGAGGCGACCGCTCCCACCAAAGTCGTCAGAAAGGGAGCCGTCCCCCGGGGGGTACCTCCGACCTTCGAGGGACCCAGCCTACGCCTCGCCGCCGGCCCGCAGCCGCTTGATCAGATAGGGAACGGCCAGCAGGCCCAGGGCGACCGCGAACCAGAGCGTGGCACCGCGAATCACCAGGGTGGCCGAGGCCGCCGCGGCGGTCTCGAGACCCTGGAAATCGAGCAGCGCGGTCAGCGCGCCTTCCGAGGCCAGCAAACCGCCCGGCAGCATCGAGATCGCCCCGGCCAGCGTCGACGCGCCGTAGTTGAAGATGCTCACCAGGACCGACGCCGCCGCGTCGTACTCCCTGACCACCAGCCAGAATCCGACCCCCTCGGCGCCCCAGGCGACGGTCGACAGCAATACCGACTGGAGCTGGATCGCCGGACGCATCAGCGCCCGCAGGCGGTCGTACACCTCGTCGAGGGCGTCGATGCGACTGCCGATCACCGGCAGCCGGTGAACCAGGCGCGAGAGCCAGCGATACAGATCCGACCAGCTCAGGATCGCGGTCAGCGCGATCACCGCCAGCAGGGTGACCATCGCGATCCAGACGCCCCCGGTGAGCGCCAGCGCGCCGATGCCGACGATCATCAGGGTGCCGGCCAGGTCGGTCACCCGCTCGGCGATCACCGCCGCCACCACCCTACGCGCCGGAGCGCCACCGAGGTGCTTCACCAGCCACGCCTTGCCCAGCTCGGCCGCCTTTCCGGGGGTCACCGACAGCACGAAGCCGGTCAGGAAGATCGCCAGACTGCCGCGGAGATCGAGTACCGAGTCGAGCTTGCGCAGGTAGAGCTGCCAGCGGACGAAGCGGAGTCCGTAGTTGACCAGCGACAGCGCCAGCACCGGGATCAGAACGGGCAGCCTGAATCGACGGACCTCCTGCAGAAGGAGCCGCCCGTCCGAGACCAGAACCAGGATGGCGAGCACCAAGATCGCCAGCGCGCCGGCCACCAGGAGGCCCCGCCAGATCCCCTCGAGGGCCGGCGCCTGCCTCGGCTCCGCGGCCGCACTCTCGTCCCGCTCGACCGACCGATCTGGCGAATCCGTGTTCAAGGAGAGCTCTGAGGTGGGTGCTAAGCTTCGAAAACCGGATGAGTTCAGCTCGGGTCTCGAGGAAGCTGCTGCTGCTGATCGGCGTCCTCGTCCTGCTCTCTGTGGTCGCCTACCTCTGGACCAAATCCCCCGAAACCGCCGACGTTCCGATCGTCGAGAGTGACGACGTCTGGCCGCCGGGCCGCTGGCATTCTCGCACTCGTTCGACTCCACAGGGCGAGCAAGGCGAGGAGCTCGCGCGCGTTCTCTCGCTACCCTACACCGGCACCGGCCGCGAGGCCACCGGCGAAGCCGGAGTGCTGCTCCACGACCCCGAGCGCGCCTACCAGGGAGTGAATCTGTACACCTCCGGGCACGGACCCGAGGCGCTGCTGATCGACATGGACGGCAACCTCCTACACCGCTGGCGGCTACCGTTCGAGCGGGCCTTTCCCGACCGCCGACCGACCGTCGAGACGCCGTTCTTCCGGCGCGCGCATCTGCTCGACGGAGGTGACCTCCTGGCGCTCTTCCAGGGCGGCGGCCTGGTCCGCCTCGACCGCCGCTCGGAGATCGTCTGGAGCCATGGCGCCGGGCTCTACAACGATCTCCACCTGGCCGAGGACGGTCGCATCTTTGGTCTGGCCAAGGAGGCTCGTCCGATCCCTTCGATTCATCCGACCGAGCCGGTCCTCGAGGACTCGATCGTGGTCCTCGACTCCGAGGGACGGCTCGAGCGCCGCATCTCGCTCCTCCAGGCGTTTCTCGACTCGCCGTATGCCGCGCTGATCGATCCGTTGCCCGCATCGCGCGACATCTTCCACAGCAACACGATCCAGCTCCTGGAGGGACCGCTCGGCGACGTCGTGCCCGGCTTCGAGGCCGGCACGGCACTGGTCTCGATGCGTGAGGTCGATATCGTCGCGCTGGTCGACCTGGACCGCCGGACCGTCCTCTGGGCGCGCCGCGGAGGCTGGGACGCCCAGCACCAGCCCGAGCTGCTGCCGACCGGCCGGATCCTGCTGTTCGACAACCGGGGCGCCGACGGCGCCTCGCGCGTGCTCGAGTTCGAGCCGCTCACCGGTGAGATCGAGTGGGAGTACGCGGGCGAGCCGGACCGGCCGCTGTCGTCGCACGAGGCGGGGACCTCGCAGCGGCTGCCGAACGGCAACACGCTGATCACCGAATCCGAGGGCGGTCGCGCCCTGGAGGTCACCCGGTCCGGCGAGCTCGTCTGGGAGTTCGTCAGCCCACACCGGGGCGGCTCGCGAGATCAGCTGGTGGCGACCCTCTTCGAGGTTCTCAGGCTGCCGCCGTCGGCCGCGGACTTCCTGAGCGCGGAAGGTCTGTCCTCAGGGGACGTTGGTCGGTAGCCGGCTGCTGGTCCAGGGCGTCGAATAGATCACGATCTGGTCGCTGAACAGGGTGATGTTGTCGGGGACCTCGAAGCGCTCGAGCTCGGTGAACGGCGATCCCTCGGCGACCAACGCCGGAAACCAGGCCGGGAAGATGGCCAGGAAGTCCGGTTGCTGCTCGCCCAGGTAGCGCAGCGTGCCCTCGTCGGCGAGCCGTCCTTCGGCGGCCGCCTGGTAGCGGGCGCGCCGAGCCTCTGGATGCGCGATCCCGGCGAGATCGATGATGCGGTTCGGCAGCATGTAGCCGAAGACCCCGATGTCGGTCACGGCGATCACCGCCTCCGGAGGGACCCGCTCGCTCAGCCAGCGCGCAGCCTTGACGTTGCCGTCGTACACGTTGGCGATCGACTGGACGTAGCGCTGCGAGCCACGCAGCGTTCCGACGGCGCTCGGCCAGAGCAGCAGGGCCACGAGGAGAACCCGGATCGGCGCGCGATAGCTGCCGACCCGGAGGCCCCCCGTCAGGAGATCGGAGACCCGTTCGAGACCGACGACGCCGACGATGACGACGATCGGATAGAGCGGAAAGAAGTAGCGGCCGAAGTTCCCGGCGACGGTCTCGCCGCTGATCGACGAGACGACCCCGTAGGCGAGCGGTAGCCCGACCAGCCAGGTGCCGAGCAGGAGTCCGCGATCCCGCTCCGTTCCGAGCCGGCCGATCAGGGCCAAGAGGCCGGCGCCGGCGAGCAGCACCATGTACGGCTGCGACCGGAACAGAATGTCGATCGGCGCCCGGTGCAGGTAGCGCAGCGACGGCAGCAGGTTGACGCCCCCCGGCTCGAGGGACGGCGGCACCTTGGCGCCGAACGTCGTCGGCACCGGCGAGTCCGCGATCGCAAGATTGAACGCCAACATCGGAAAGAGCAGGACGGCCGCCAGCGCCAGGCCGCCGAGGAGCGGCGCGAGGTCCCCGCGGCGGCAGACGAGAGCACCCTTCGGGTCGCGCTCGAACAGCACCAGCCGGTCGACGAAGGCGAGTAGCAGGAGGAGCTGACCCTCGGGCCTCGCCAGGCACGCCAGGGCCAGGAGCGCCAGCGAGACCGGCGGACCGCCCGCCTGCCGCTCGCGCAGGTGCAGCAGGATCCCACCGAGCGACAGCACCAGGAAGAGCGGAATCTCGAGTCCCGAGAGCGCCGACCAGACCATCCACTCGGTCAGGACAGTCAGCACCGCCGCCAGCATCGCCAACCCGACGCCGAGGCCCAGCTCACGCGAGATCCTGAAGACCAGATCCGCCATCAACAGGAAGAGCGCGATGCCGATCAGCTTGGTCCAGACCACCGGGCTACCCGGCAGCAGGTAGACCAGCGACAGCAGGCCGGTCCAGAGCGGTGCGGTGCTGCCCGTCACCAGCTCGCCAGGATTGAACGACAATCCCTCGCCCGCGGCCAGGTTGCGCGCGAAGTTGAGATGGATCCAGGAGTCGTCGAGCGGCAGCCCCAGGCGGCCGTCGAACAGGAACGCTTCGGAGCCGACGTAGAGCAGGGCGACCGCGAGCGCCAGACCGAGGATCAGCCAGAGCGACCAGCGGGGGCGCGCCGGCGGCTCGAGCCGGACGGAATCGCCTGCGTCCTGCACTTCGCCATGCTACCGGACCCCGGGGCCCGGAGTTGGCATGCCACAGCTTCAGGGCTCGCGATCCGTATACTCCGTCACCGATGGAGCTGATAAAGATCGATCCGGTACGACGCCGCAAGTACCGGATCATCAGCTACTCGGTCATCGCGGCCGGGCTCGCGGCGCTCATCGGCGGCACCTGGGTCCTGAACACGTTCTTCCGGCCACCGCCGGAGAAGGTCTGGACCGAGGAAGAGCTCCTCGCGCACCCGGACGTCCAGCTCTTTCGCGACTACGTCCGGATCGATACGACCCGCGCCACCGGCAGCGAGGTCGCGGGCGCCGAGTTCCTGGCCGCGCAGCTCGAGGCAGTCGGTATTCCCACCCACGTCGAGCGCCTGGGCGACGGTCACGCCAACATGTGGGGCATCCTGGAGGGGAAGCGACGCGAGGCGATCGTCCTGCACAATCACATCGACGTCTACGAGATCAAGGACTCCGACCTGTGGGGCCACCCGCCGTTCGGCGGCGAGGTACGAGGTCCGTGGATCTACGGCCGCGGCGTGTTCGACATGAAAAGCGTGACCATCACGCAGCTACGCGCCATGCAGGATCTGGCCAAGCGGGACCGGAAGCCGGAGTTCTCGGTGATCTTCCTGGCCACCAGCGGCGAGGAGACCGGCAGTGACCTCGGCGTGCGCTGGGTGCTCGAGAACCACCCGGAGCTGGTCGGGCGCTTCATGGTCGTGCTGACCGAGGGCGGCATCGTCGAGCCGAAGAGCCAGCAGGAGATCAAGTTCTGGGGCGTCGAGTTCGCGCAGAAGCAGTTCGCCACCCTGTGGGCCTGCTCCGACAGCCGCGAGCGTCTGGAGGAGCTCAAGCGGGAGATCGCGGACTGGAGCCAGGCCAACCAGATCTGGCGTTTGACTCCTGAAGTGGAGATCTTCTCGAAGGCCTACGGTCCATCCCGTGACAGCCCCCTCTACCAGGAGCTGGTGGTCAACGCCTCCGAGACGCTTCTCGATCACCGGCAGTTCGCCCAGCTGCCCAATTACCTCAAGGCGGGCTATCGCGAGGAGGTGGCGACCTTCCCGATCGAGGAGGACCCCGAGGGCGGCTACCGGATGAGGATCTTTCTCCATCTGCTCGAGGACAGCGACGTTGACGCGTTGCGCGAGCGGCTGCTGCCCGAGTGGCTGTTGCACGGCGTCGCGGTCGCCACCGAGCCGCCGCTCGGGGCCCCGGGCGGCAGCCCGGTGGACCACCCCGCGTTTCAGACCGTGCTCGGCACCATCCGGGAGTACTATCCCGACACCCTAGTCGGGCCGCACTTCCTGCCCTGGAGCGCCACCGATTCGCGCTTCTTTCGGGAGGCCGGAATCCCGTCGTACGGCTTCTCGCCATTCATGATCTTCAGCACCGACACCTACCGGGTCGATGCCGTGGACGAGCGCATCTCGCTGCCCGGGTTTCTGACCGGCCTCGACCTCTACGTCGAGGTGCTCGACAACCTCGCCGGCTGACGATCCCCTGACGGCCCTCTGGTAACGTGCAGCGCTCCTGGAATGCCCCGCTGGGGCATCCCTGTTAGCGCTAGAGGGGATCGGATCATGAACTGCCTGCAAGCTCGCCGGCGATCGAGCGCCGGGTTTACGCTCATTGAGCTCCTGATCGTGGTCGCGATCATCGGCATCATCGCCGCGATTCTGATTCCCAATCTCCTCGACGCACTGCAGAAGGCCAAACAGAAGCGCACCGTCGGCGACATGCGTAGTGTCGGAACGGCCTGGTTCTCCTGGCTCACCGATCAGGTGGGCGCCGCGGCCGGCGGCTCGACCACCAACACCTACGACATGAGCGCCCTGGGCACCCAGCTGACCGGCGACGAGCTCCTGCAGACCCTCTACAACCCCAACGGCATCTTCTACATCCAGGAGGTCCCGAACCGCGACGGTTGGGGTGGGAGCTACGAGTACATGCACGCCTCTTCGCCGCTCGATCGCCAGTTCATGGCGATTTGGAGCGGCGGTCGCGACAACGGCGACAACAGTCAGACCCACGACAGCTCCTACACCATGGGTCCGTTCATCGCCACCGACTACGATCAGGACATCGTCTGGGCGGACGGCTTCTTCGTCCGATATCCGGCCGGCGTCCAGGTCCAGTAGGACCGCGCGCCCTGCCACCAGGTCCCAGGCGCTCCAGGTTGACAACCGGAGGCCAGGCGGTTGTCAATTTTTGTCGCTGAGAGGCCTATCTAGCCCCAAAAACACAGGTTTTTAGCAGGTTCCGGGACCTGGCACGCTCCCTGCTCTAGACGGGGTGGAGGCAGACGACGTATCAACCGGATAAGTACGAATAGGAGAAGCAGACATGATGCGCAATCTCACTCGCCGCCGCGGCCAGAAGGGTTTCACCCTGATCGAGCTGCTGATCGTTGTCGCGATCATCGGCATCATCGCGGCAATCCTCATCCCGAACCTGCTCGACGCGCTGCAGAAGGCCAAGCAGAAGCGCTCCGTTGGCGACATGCGGAACGTCGGAGCTGCCTGGTTCTCGTGGCTCACCGATCAGGTCGGCGCCGCCGCTGCTGGCGCGGCCGCCAACACGTACGACATGGGCCCGTTGGCCACGACGCTGACCGGGGACGAGCTCCTGCAGACGCTCTACAACGCGAGCGGCATCTTCTACATCCAGGAGGTTCCGAACCGTGACGGTTGGGGCGGGACCTACGAGTACTTGCACGCTCCGTCGCCGCTCGATCCCCAGTACATGGCGATCTGGAGCGGCGGTCGCGACAACGGCGACGACAGCCAGACGGCCGCCAGCTCGTACACCATGGGTCCGTTCATCGCCACCGACTACGACCAGGACATCGTCTGGGCGGACGGCTTCTTCGTCCGGTACCCGGCTGGTGTTCAGGTGCAGTAGCCACGAGCACAAGAAGTTCATTCGAGAGGCGCCGGCTCTGCCGGCGCCTTTCCTGTGTCCGGGCGACCCCTTGCTAAGATCACGACCAGTGCTCCGCACCGCCTCCCTGGCCGCGTGCCTGCTGGTCCTGCTGGTTCAGACGGCCCCCACCGCGGCCCGCGGCAGAGCGAGCGAGGCGCGCGATCTCCTGCGGGCCTATCTCGAGCTCGACACCTCGAACCCGCCCGGTAACGAGAACCTGGCGGCCCGCTTCCTGCGCCGGACGCTCAACGACGCCGGTGTTCCGACCCGGCTCCTGGTCAGTCCCGGTGGTCGGCCGAGCCTCTACGCCAGGCTCACCTCCGAGCACCCCGATCGCGGTGCGCTGGTCCTCCTGCACCACATGGACGTCGTGCCGCCGGGACCGGGCTGGACGTCGGACGCCTTCGCCGCCGAGGTGCGCGATGGACGACTCTGGGGGCGCGGTGCGGTCGACGTCAAGTCGCTCGGCATCGCGCATCTCGAGGCGTTCCTGGAGCTGCACCGGGGCCGGGCGACCCTCACCCGGGACGTGATCTTCCTGGCGGTCGCGGACGAAGAGGCGGGAGGCATCGAGGGCACGGGCTGGCTGCTCGCGGAGCACGGCGAGCTGTTCGAGCGGGTCGCCGCCGTGCTCGGCGAGGGCGGCAGCAATCGGGTCTATCGCGAGCGGCTGGCGTGGTGGGGCATCGAGGTAGCCCAGAAACGACCCCTCTGGCTCAGGGTCTCGGCCGAGGGACGCGGCGGCCACGGCTCGAGCATGAATCTGCACACGGCCCCACATCGGCTGGTGCGGGCACTCGGCCGGCTCGCGGAGCGTCGGCCGAGCTTCCGGGTCTCGCCGGACGTGCGACGCTATTTCGAGAGCGTAGCGGCTCTCCAGGGCTCGACCTTCCAGGAGCTGGTCGACCGCCTCGACGAGATCGTGGCGTCACCCGAGCCCGAGCGCGAGCTGCTGCCCGGGCTGCCCAACTACCTGGTCGACTCGGTCCAGATCAACACCCTGGTAAGCGGCGATCGGGTCAACGTCACTCCGAGCCGGGCGGAGGCGCTGGTCGACATCCGGCTGCTCCCGGACACCGACGCCGATCGCTTCCTGGGCGAGGTGAAGGAGATCCTCGGACCGGACGTTACGGTAGAGGTTCTGCTGCGCGCGCCGGAGGCCCCGGCCTCGCCGACCGACACCGAGATCTACGGTTGCTTCGAGAGCTTCCTGAGCCAGCGCGCGCCGGTGGTGCCGACGTTCATCGCCGGCGTCACCGACTCGCGGTACTTCAGAGAGCGCTCGATCCCGGCCTACGGCTTCTCGCCCTTCATCCTCGACGGCCCGGACATGAGAGGCATCCACGGACCGGACGAGAAGATCTCGCTCTCCGCTTTCGATGACGGGGTACGGACCACGGTCGATCTGGTCCGGGCCTGTACCACCGACTGAGGCTGGCCCGCCCTCTTCGCCGACGCCCGCAGCCCTGTCATTCGCGCTCTCATGAAACGAACTTCAGTGGCCAAGGCAGGCTAGAATCCTCCCGTGCCGGCGCAGTTTCTCCTGCTCTACGCGGCCGTCCTCGGCCTCATTTTCGGCAGCTTCCTGAACGTCGTCATCCACCGGCTCCCGCTCGGGCGATCGATCGTGATGCCCCGGTCCCGCTGTCCCTATTGCGACGGCTCGATCCGCTTCCGAGACAACATTCCGGTCTTGAGCTTCCTCCTCCTGCGAGGACGCTGCGCGCGCTGCAGCGCGCCGATCTCGTGGCGGTACCCCCTGATCGAGCTGACGACCGCCGGGCTCTTCGTCGCGTGCGCCGCCCGGTTCGGCCTGAGTATCGAGGCGGCGATCGGGGTCCTCTTCTGCATGCTCATGCTGACCCTGGCGATGATCGACGCCGATCACTACCTGCTGCCCGATCGAATCACCTTGCCGGGGATCATCCTGGGGCTGGCCCTGCAGCCCTGGCTACCCCGAACGACCTTTCTCGAAGCGGTCGCCGGCACGCTGATCGGAGCCGGCGGCCTGGTTCTGACCATCAACTTCTGGTACTGGCTGCGCAAGGAAGAGGGCATGGGGATGGGCGACGTCAACATGCTCGCGCTGGTAGGCGCCTTCCTCGGCTGGGAGGGGGTCGCGATCACGCTCTTCATCAGCGCCCTGGCTGGTGCGGTGGCCGGTCTCGCCCTGGTTCTGACCGGCAAGCTCAACCTGCGCTCCAAGCTGCCGTTCGGCACGTTCCTGGCGCTCGGCGGTGTCATCGCCCTGTTCTGGGGTGAACAGATCGTCGCCTACTACCGAGATATCCTCCTGGTATGAGGGTTGCCCGCGCGCTGCGGTTGGGGCTGCGGCGCGAGGTCCTGATCCTGCTCCCGGTAGCGCTCTTCCTACTGGCGCTACTCTCGATCTTCACGCTCCGCCTGTACTGGAGCGCGGTCGACGAGCTGACCGAGGAACGCCGCAGGGAGGCCCTGGTTGCCGCCGAGCGGCTCGCCACGGCGGTCTCCGCCGAAGGCATGCCAGGCGCCGCCAGCTTCGAGCGGCTGGCACCCCAGGCGGCGCGGCTGGCGCTGCTCAATCGGCGTGGCCTGCCGATCCTTCAGCGCGGCACCGCCTCGGCCGACGACGAGCTCGCTCCGTTCCGGGGTCTCGATCTGCACCAGCCCCAGGTGCTCGGACCCGGCGACGGTCTCGCCGACGTCATCGCCGCGATCGCGCCGGCCAAGGGCGAGCTCGTCGGTCTGTTCATACGGGTCGACCTGCGGGCCGGGCGTCTCGCCGTCGAGCGGGCGCGTCTGCGCCTCCTGACCTGGCTGGTGATCGCGGTCAACGCCGGACTCCTATTGTTCGTCGTCTTCTACGTGCGTGGCCTGCTCGCGCCGTACGAGACGATGCTGGAGCGAGCACGCCAGGCGCGCCCGGAGGAGGCCGGCGAGAAGGACGAGCTGGCGTTCCTGGTCGGTACCTTCGAGAGCGCTCTGAAGGCACTCCAGGAGCCGGCCAGCGGCAACGGAGAGGACGACATCGCGGCGCTCGAACGGACGCTCGGCCCGAGCCTCGAGAGCGGACTCCTCCTCCTCGACCGGAAAGCGCGCCTGCTCAGCCTGAACCGGGCGGGCGCCGCGCTCCTCGGCCCGCGCCCGCGCCCGACCGGCATCTCCCTCGACGAGGCGATCGGTGAGTATCCCCAGCTGCTCGAGGTCGTGAGCGCGGTAGTCGAGACCGGGCAGTCGATCCACCGGCGCGAGATCCGGATCGGCCCGGAAGGCGACGACAAGACTCTCGGGCTGAGCGCGCACTCGCTACGCCGCGACGACGGCGGCGTCCGCGGATTCCTGGTCCTCTTCACCGATCTGACCGAGGCGCGTCGGCGCTCCGAGGAGGAGCAGCTGGCGACCAGCCTGGCTCAGGTCGGAGAGCTGGCCGCCGGCGTCGCCCACGAGATGCGCAACAGCCTGGCGACCCTGAAGGGCTACCTGCGGCTGGTCGAGAAGGCGCCCGACGACGAGTCGATCACCGACTACCTGGGCGAGATCCATCGCGAGGCCGATCACCTCCAGCGGGTTCTGGAGGACTTCCTGTCGTTCGCACGACCGGGAACCACCCGCCTCGAGACTCTCGACCTGAGCACCATCGCCGATCGCGCCGCGGCCGACCCGGCGCTCGAGGGCTTACGGGTCGAGGTCCGCAGCGATCCGGGGATCGCGACCGAGATCAAGGGCGACCCGCAGCTGCTCGAGCGCGCGGTCCGGAACCTGCTCCACAACGCGGCTCAGGCCGAGCGCCAGTCGGGAGGCACCGGACCGTTGACAGTCGAGCTGCGGCGCGGTGACGCGAGCGTCAGCCTGCTGGTCGACGACCGCGGCCCGGGGATTCCGGACGAGGTTCGCCAACGTCTGTTCCGACCGTTCGCCACCGGCCGGACCGAGGGCGTCGGTCTCGGGCTGGCGCTCGCTCGGCGGATCGTCGACCTGCACGGCGGCCGGTTGACGCTCGAAGCGCGCCCACTCGGCGGTACCCGCGCGGTCATGGAGTTCCCGCTCTCGACCGAGACCGGCGGCGAGTCGGCGGTGCTGCGGTAGGGAGAGCAGAGGAACGGGGACGGGTAGGGACGGCGAGCGTCGCCGGTGGCGCCGTCGGCCGTGAGCAGCCAACAGCCAGGCGCTATGGAAGATCGCTCCTCATGCCGGTCCCAGCCTATTGGCGGTACTTCGGATAGCCCTCGAGGTCGTGCTCCTTCACCCGCCGGAGGAGCGTGCTGTAGCTCATCTCGAGCAGCCGTGCCGCCTCCTTCTTGTCGCCGTCCGCCTCGCGCAGAGCCTGACGCAGCCGCTCGACTTCGTCTCGCCGATCGGTCTGCGAAAGGAGCGAGCGCAGCTCGGCGGCATCGAGTACCGGCCCGTCGGCGAGGATGAATGCCCGCTCGAGCAGGTTACCCAGCTGCCTCACATTGCCCGGCCACGGCTGGGAGCTGAGGAGCTCCTCGGCGTCGTCGGTGAGCCGCAGCGGCCCCCCCCGGTGACGCTCGGCGATGCTCTCCAGCAGGTGACGCGCCAGTAGTGGGATGTCCGAGCCGCGCTCGCGCAGCGGCGGTAGCTCGATCGGGAAGACCTCGAGCCGGAAGAACAGATCGGATCTGAATTCGCCCGCATCGACCATCTTCTCGAGGCTCCGGTTGGTGGCGGCGATCAGCCGTACGTCCGCTTTGAGCGTCTGACCGCCGCCGACCCGCTCGAAGGTCCGCTCGTCGAGGACCCGCAGCACCTTGCTCTGCACCGCCAGGCTCAGCTCGCCGACCTCGTCGAGCAGCAGGCTCCCTGTCCTCGCCTGCTCGAACCTACCGCTCTGCCGCTGGTGGGCACCGGTGAACGCCCCTTTCTCGTGCCCGAAGAGCTCGTTCTCCAGCAGCGCCTCGGGAATGGCCGCGCAGTTGACCGCGACGAACGGACCGGACCGGCGAGGCGAGAGCGCGTGGATCGCGCGCGCGAACAGCTCCTTGCCGGTGCCGCTCTCGCCGGTCAGGAGAACAGTGCTCTCGGTCGGAGCGACCTTCTCGGCGAGGCGGAGGGCGGCCCGGGTCCTGGGGTGCCGCCCGACGATCGTCGGCCCTCCTTCCGGGCTGAGCGAGAACGACTCGGCGGTGCCCCCCAACAGCGATTCGACCAGGGCGAGCAGATCGTCGATCTCGACCGGTTTCTCGAGGAAATCGATCGCGCCGAGCTTCATCGCCTTGACCGCCGACTCGACCGTCCCGTAGCCGGTCATGACCACCACCGGAGTGGCGGCCTGGTGGGCCCGGCTCGCTTCGAGGACGTCGATTCCCGAGGCCTGCGGCAGCTTCAGGTCGGTCAATACCAGGTCGAATGCCTGGTCGCGCAGGCGCTCGATCGCCTCTTCTCCATCCGGGACCGCAACGACCTCGTAGTCCTCCTGTTCGAGCGAATGCGTCAACATTCGACGGAGCGTGTCGCGGTCCTCGACGACCAGTACGAGTGCCATCAGCGAGCGACGGCCCGGGAACCTTGGACGGGGAGCGGACCGCTTCCGTATAATTGAAGAGGGCATTCGACCCGGGGCGATCGGCAGCGGGCAGCGTAGGCTCTGGTTGGATTCATGCCGCAGACGAATTCTAGCCTGCCCCGCCCACAGATTCCGGAACTGGCAGAAGCGAGGAACCGAGCCTGGATCAGATAGAAGCGCAGGACGCGCTCGAGCGGCTGGAAGAGATGGTTCAGCGGCTCAAGATCGACTTCGACCGATTCTTCAACGGCGCGCTGCCGACCCCCCCGGAGTCCCTGCGCTACAAGGCGTTCGCCGAGATGCGCAAGCTTCGCTCCGTGCATCACAAGTCCGCCGGGATCCGGTTCCGGGTCAATTCGCTCGAGGCCAAGCTCAACTCGTTGAACGAGCTCTTCAATCGCCGACTGCGCGACGCCGAGATGGGGCTCCGGCCGCAAGCAGCGGCCCTAGCGGGCCGCCGACGGCCGGTCGAGGACCCCTACGACGGCGTCGTGATCGACAAGGAGCCCGACCCGAGCGCGGTCGAGGCGCTCTACTCCGAGCTCTACGGCAAGAGCAAGCGCGGCAAGAAGACCGACCTGGAGAGCTTCCGCGGCTTCCTGCTCTCCCAGGCCGAGGCGATCCGCGACAAGACCGGCTGCGACGACGTCGTCTTTCGGGTCACGTCGAAGGACGGGAAGCTGAAGCTCAAGGCCAAGCCGGGTGAGGGGTCGGCCGGTTGACCATCGATCCGCACTATCAGAGGAGATCAGCGTGCGCCGCATCATCACCGGATTCCTGATCGCGATGCTCGTGACCGCCAGCCTCGCCGCGGCGATCGACGTGCCACACAACCTGGGCGCAGCGATCAAGGCACAGAAGCGCATGATCAACTCGCGCCCGAACGACGCACGCGCCCTCAACGACCTGGGCAATCTGCTCACTCTGGCCGGCAGAAAAGAGGAGGCCGAAGACGCCTACCGCCGCGCGCTCGAGATCGCTCCGGAGAGCCCGACCATCCACTACAACCTCGGTCTGCTGCTGCGTCAGATGGGGCGGCCGAGAGCGGCGCTCGACGAACTGCGGCGAGCGGTCGAGCTCGACGCCGGCGACGCCTGGAGTCACTATCAGCTCGGAGTCCTGCTCGAAGAACGACGCAAGACGAACCGCGCCGTCCGCCACTACAAGCAGGCCTTCCTGATCGAGCCCGAGTTGGCCGAGCTGTCGGTCAACCCACAGCTGATCGACTCCAGGCTGATCACGCGCGCCCTGACCCTGGCGTACGAGGAGCGGGTCGCCAGCCTGGAGACCGCACCGCGGCAGTACGAGCAACCCGAGAGGATCACTCGCCTGCTGGTGCCCGAGAGCAAGGAGAAGCGCGAAGAGGGCGAGAAGCGCAAGCGCAAGGGATCCAAGCGCGGCAAGACGAAGGCGGGAGAAGAGCAGGCGGAAGATCAGTCGGGCGGCGTCTGATCAGCGTCGCCGGTCAGCTCGAGCCCCTCGATCAACAGGGTCGGCGCGCCCAGCATGTAGCCACGCGGGAAGAACGAGAGATCCCGCGCCACTCCGGTCACACCGCGCAGGAGCTTGCCGATCGAGCCGGCGATTCGGGCCGCCGCCACCGGTTCGCTCGCCTCGCCTCGGCGGAGTCGGAAACCGCACACCGGTAGCTCGAAACGATCGCCGGCGGGATCGAACCGGCCGCCGTCGAGCGCGTCCAGCCAATAGTAGCCCGTGGCGACGGAGCTGATCAGGGCGGCCGGCGAGACATCGACGTCCGGTCGGACGTACAGATGAGTCGGCCCCGGCTGCGGCGGCTCACGCCAGCTGGGACGCAACATGCAGCCCGAGCTCTCGCCATGCGCGGGCGAGGCCTCTCGCCAGGAGAGCAGCGGCTGGCGATACTCGCCCTGCTCGATCAGGACGACCTCGCGTGTCGGCACGCCCTCGCCATCGGTCGCCGTCCGGAAGACACCGCCGGCGAGCGCGCCATCGTCGACCACCGTCAGGCGGTGGCTCGCGATGTGCCCCTTGCGGCCACGCAGATGTCTGGCGATGCGCCAGCCGTCGCCACCGACCAGAAGCGGCAGCAGTCCCTGCAGAAGACGTGCGACCGCCGTGGGGGCGAAGACCATCTCGCCCGGCTCGGAGACACCACGCGCCCCCTCCCGGGCGATGGTCAGGAAGGTCGCGAACTGGCGCGCCTGTCCCTCGATGTTGAAGTCGATCGCCGTAGGCGCCGCCAGCTGCACCGCACGCCGGGCGTCGCCGGCAACCGCTTCCAGGTAGAGCGCGGCGGCCCGACTCCGCTGGGTGCAGTCCATGCCGCGACTGGAGAGCAGGCGTGCACGGCTCTTGCCGTCGTCCAGCACCGCCCGGATCAGTCGAGCGTCTGCCAGCTCCTTCCGTAGCGCCGGCTCGAACCTCCCTAGACGATCGATCGCCTCGCTCTCGACCATCAGCGGCGCCTCCCGATCGGAGGTATCGGCCTCGGTGGCCGCCCCGCGTGCCACTGGTAGCTGCGTCGGCTCGCCGCGGCTCTCCGGCCAGGGACCACTCGGATCCGGCAGGCCGGTACCGGTGGCGAAGAGCGACCCCCGACGGCCACTCGCGCGCACCGCCCAGCCGGCCTCCTCGCTCCGCACTTCGACCAGCCCACCGGGCCGACTCGACGGTCCGATCTCGACCCGATGAGAGCGTCCCTCCTTGGCGTAGAGCTCGACCTCTTCCAGCTTCCGTTGACCGAGAGCTGTCACCAGATGAGCGAAGCGTTGCTCGAGCTCGATCACCACTCCACCTCGACTCCGGCCAGCGCCAATGCTGGAGTGGTCGCCCAGACTGGTAGCCGCTGTCCTCCCTTCGCGCACCAACCGCCGCCGATCTCGGGCTCGGAGCCGACGCCGCACACCGCCTCGAGCAGCGCGGCCACGCGGCCGTTCAGCACCAGCGGTCCGACCAGCTCGCCGACCTTCTCGCGGTGGATGCGCCGGCCGTACGGGAAGCGCATTCGGAATTCCCCGGTGTGGGGATCGAGCGAGCCCCGGGTCGCTTCGGGTAGGTAGAGTCCGCCGTCGGCGCGGGTCAGCAGGTCCTGAATCTCATGGGGCCCGGCCACGAGCTCGAGGTGACTGGAGCGCGATACCGGCGGCAGGTAACGGTTGGCGCGGCGGCCGGCTCCGGGGATCAAGCGGTCGGAAGAGGCCGCGGCGGCCAGGTCAGCGATCGGCTGACGGACCTTGCCGCTGAGCAGCAGCCACCTGCGGATGACCGGCGTCCCCTCGTCGTCGGTAGCTCGCTTCACCCCGGACGGCGCGCCCGCGGGATCGTCGAGTACGTTCAGCTCCTCGCTTCCCAGCTGTACGCCGATCGCCGCCTCGGGCGGCCCCTCCAGCGCCAGGGTATCGGTCTCCAGCGCGTGCGCGACCGCTTCGTGAAGGAAGACCGCTGCGGCCGCGGGCCCGAGCACGACCGGATGAACACCCGGTTCAACGAGCGGGGCCTTGCTGCCCCGGAAGGCCGCCACCAGACCGGTCGCCAGGTGGCCGGCGGTCGTAGCGCTGAGCTCGGTCAACACGGAGCCGTATCTCCCCCAGGGCAACCCGACCCGACAACTGTAGTAGAGCTCCTCCTCGCGATCGGGAACCAGCTTGGTGCCGACGACCTGGACCTCGCGCCGATGGCGTCGGGTCTCGACGCGCATCGGGAAGGCGACGTGGTGCTGGCTGACGGCGCGACGCAGGAGCGAATCGAACTCGAGCACTTCGGGAGCGCTGATCGGCTGGTTGTCGGGGGCGATCTCGAGTCGAGGGACCGCGTAGCGCGCCGTGGGCAGTGCCCGGGCGACCTGCCGCAGGGCCGCGCCGAAGCTGTCGCCATCGAAGCCGTCGCGCGCGGCGAGCCAGGTCTTGCCGTCGCGGACCAGCCGCACCGAGAAGCCCTGCTCGCGCCGTACGGTGAGCCCCGGAGCCCACCGATCATCGGCACTCCCCACCTCCTCCACGCGCTCCAGATAGACCTCCGCCAGGTCGTCGCCGTGGTCGGCGATCTGCGCCAGGCTGCGGGCGATCGGCAGGGTCTCGAGCGCTGCGAAGCTCACCGCGAAAATCTTTTCATATGATAGGGAGTGATACCGATGAGCGATCAAACCGAGGCGGTCGAGGACAAGAGGCGGCGGGAGCTCCAGAAGCGCCTGGAAGCGGCGGAGCTGGGCGGCGGTACGGCCCGGATCGAGCGTCAGCACAGTGCCGGCAAGCTGACCGCCAGGGAGCGGATCGGACTGCTCCTCGATCCCGGCTCGTTCGTCGAGATCGACGCTCTGGTCACCCACCGCTGCCGCGATTTCGGCATGGAGCGGACCAGCGTACCCGGCGATGGCGTCGTCTGCGGCTACGGCACGATCGAGAACCGGATGGTCTATCTCTTTGCGCAGGACTTCACGGTCTTCGGCGGCTCGCTCTCCGAGACCAACGCCCGCAAGATCTGCAAGGTGATGGATCTGGCGGTCGAGAACGGCGCACCGCTGATCGGCCTGAACGATTCGGGCGGGGCGCGGATCCAGGAGGGCGTGGCGTCGCTAGGTGGGTACGCCGACATCTTCCTCCGCAACACGCTGGCGTCGGGAGTCGTGCCCCAGATCAGCGCCATCATGGGACCGTGCGCGGGGGGCGCGGTCTACTCGCCGGCGATCACCGACTTCATCTTCATGGTCGAGGGCACGTCCTACATGTTCGTCACCGGGCCCGACGTCATCCGTACGGTCACTCACGAAGAGGTCACCAAAGAGGAGCTCGGCGGCGCGGCCACCCACAGCGCCAAGAGCGGCGTCTGTCACTTCACGGTCGCCAACGACGCCGCCTGCCTGCTGGCGATCCGCGAGCTGCTCTCGTACCTACCGAGCAATAACCTGGAGGACCCTCCCCACGGCACCAGCGAGGACTCGCCCGATCGGACCGACGAATCGCTCGACCACCTGATCCCCGACGACCCCAACAAGCCGTACGACATCACGAGCCTGATCGGCGCGGTGGTGGACGACGGCAAGTTCATGGAAGTCCAGCCCGATTACGCCCGCAACATCGTGGTCGGCTTCGCGCGCTTCGCGAACCAGAGTGTCGGGATCGTCGCCAACCAGCCCGCCTTCCTGGCCGGAGTTCTCGACATCGACGCCTCGCACAAGGGCGCCCGGTTCGTGCGCTTCTGTGATGCCTTCAACATCCCGCTCGTCACCTTCGAGGATGTTCCCGGCTTTCTGCCCGGAACCCAGCAGGAGTTCGGCGGCATCATCAAGCACGGCGCCAAGCTGCTCTACGCCTTCGCCGAGGCGACGGTGCCCAAGATGACGGTGATCACCCGCAAGGCCTACGGCGGCGCCTACTGCGTCATGTCCAGCAAGCATCTGCGGACCGACGTCAACCTCGCCTACCCGAGCGCCGAGATCGCGGTGATGGGCCCCGAGGGAGCGGTAAACGTCCTCTACCGCCGCGAGCTGGAGGAGGCTGGGCAGGGGGCGAGCGAGCTTCGGGCAGCCAAGGTCGCCGAGTACCGCGAGAAGTTCTCCAATCCGTTCATCGCCGCCGAACGGGGGTTCATCGACGCGGTCATCGAGCCGCGCGAGACCCGGCCCCAGATCGTCCGCGCGCTGCGCCAGCTCGGCGGCAAACGGCAGAGCGTTCCGCCCAAGAAACACGGCAACATCCCGCTCTAGGAGCGCCGCCCGGCGTCGTCTTGACACGCTGACGCCGGTCGGGCATCCTCCAACAGTCCAGTCGAGACGGTACCTACCACCGGTAGTTGTTCTGTTCATTCTTGGAGTTCAGGTCGACTGGTTTCGAGCCTGAGGAGAATAGATGCGCGAGAAGGACCGGAAGTTGCGGCAACGGCGCAAGCGGCGCAAGGAGCGCCTGCGGGCGCGCCGCCGCGAGATTATGAAGGGGGTCGCCACGAAGCGGCCTACGGCTTCGAAGAAACGTGCCGCAGCACCGGCAGAGCCGGCTCCACAGGAGGCGCCGGCCCCGGAGCCCATCGCCGACGAGCCGGCGGCAGAGCCGGCCGCCAAGAAGACCACCGCCAAGAAGACCGCGGCCAAGAAGACCACCACCAAGAAGGCCGCCGCCAAAAAGAAAACCGCCGCCAAGAAGACGGCTACGAAGAAAACCGCCGCCAAGAAGAAAACCGCGGCCAAGAAGAAAACCGCGGCCAAGAAGAAAACCGCGGCCAAGAAGACGGCTACGAAGAAGACCGCCGCCAAGAAGAAGACCGCGGCGAAGAAGACCGCGAAGAAGAAGACCACCACCAAGAAGGCGGACTCCGAATAGCGATGGTCGACGACCGGCCGCTCCGCGAATCCGATCCGGAGATCTTCGAGGCCATCTGCCAGGAGCAGGCGCGACAGAACCGGTCGATCGAGCTGATCGCCTCGGAGAACTTCGTCAGTCGCGCGGTGCTCGAGGCCGCCGGCTCGGTCCTCACCAACAAGTACGCCGAGGGGTACCCCGGCCGGCGCTACTACGGCGGCTGCGAGTTCGTCGACGTGGCGGAGCGCCTGGCCATCCGGCGTGCGAAGGAGCTCTTCGGGGCCGAGCACGCGAACGTGCAGCCGCACAGTGGCACCCAGGCCAATGCCGCGGTCTACTTCTCGGTCCTCGAGCCGGGCGACACCCTCATGGGCATGGACCTCTCGTCCGGAGGCCACCTGACCCACGGTCACCCGCTCTCCTACTCGGGCCGCGACTTCAAGGTCGTCGCCTACGGCGTCGACCGCGAGACCGAGACCATCGACTACGACAACGTCGCCACGGTCGCGCGCGAGCATCGTCCGAAGCTGATCGTCTGCGGCGCCAGCGCCTACAGCAGGATCATCGATTTCGAGCGCTTCCGTGAGATCGCCGACACCGTCGGCGCACTCTTGATGGCCGACATCGCGCACATCTCCGGCCTCGTCGCCGCCGGCCAGCACCCGTCGCCGGTACCCCACTGCGACTTCGTGACCACGACCACCCACAAGACGCTCCGTGGCCCGCGCTCCGGCCTGATCATGTGCAAGAAACGCTTCCGCAAGGACGTCAACCGGGCGCTCTTTCCGGGCATGCAGGGCGGTCCGCTCATGCACATCATCGCCGCCAAGGCGGTCGCCTTCAAGGAGGCGCTGACCGACGAGTTCAAGGAGTATCAAGCGCAGATCCTCGCCAACGCACGCCGTCTCGCCGGCGCGCTGAGCGAGCGGGGCTACCGCGTCGTGTCGGGAGGTACGGACAACCACGTCGTCCTGCTCGACGTGGCCGCGGCGGGGCTCACCGGCAAGATCGCCGAGAAGGCTCTGGATCGAGCCGGGGTCACCACCAACAAGAACACGATTCCGTACGATCAGAATCCGCCGCTGATCGCCTCCGGCCTGCGCATCGGCACCCCGGCCGTGACCACGAGGGGGATGGGCGAGAGCGAGATGGAGACCATCGCCGAGCTGATCGACGGCGTGCTCAAGGACGCCGAGAACGAAGCGGTTCTCGAGCACACCCGCGGCCTGGCCGGCGAGCTCTGCGAGCGCTTCCCCCTCTATCCGGCCGCGGCCGTCGCGGTCGGCGCCTGGACGGGCGCGTGATACGAGCTGTTGCCGGATCGGGTTTCGCGCTGATACTGCTGGTCGGCTCGGCCGCGGACCTCGCAGCGGTCGACGACTGCGCACCGATCGTGCGCTCAGGGATCTGGGAGTTCGACGCGCCGGGAAGGGTCTCGACGGCACTAGGCGAGATGAAGACCAACAGCGAGACCGGGGGAGGACCGATCCGCTCCAGCTGCGAGGAGAAGACGATCACCATGTTCCCGCCGAGTGGGGGGCCGCTCGTCTACCGCCACGCGCCGATCGCCTTCGCCAGAAACCGATTCGAAGCCGAGCCTATGACCTTCACGGACGGGGGCTACGAGCAGACTTTCTACATGGCGCTCTTCGTCGACTCGCCCACGGAGTTCGAGGTCGCGATCAGTACGCAGAAGGACAACTGGTCCCACGCTCGGCGGATTCACTACTCCTTCGCCGAGGTAGAGACCGCGAATCGAGACGAGTGCGAATGCCCGCAGAAGCTCGACGAGTTCATCAAGGAGCGCATCGCGGACAATCAACACTGGGTCAACCTGTACGGAAACCAGGCCTACTGGCAGGAACCGCAGGACTTTCCGGATGACGTCGCGTGGGACGGCTACGCCTACGAGCTCCTGATCGGCTATGTCGACGCGGGAAGCGCCTACGCGACTGCGGTCGCGCAGGTGGTCAACCAGCGGCGGGGCGAGGAGACGGGAGACGAAGACCCGACCGCCGGCGCCGAGGCCTACACGGACGACAAGACCTGTCAGATCCACCCGGGCCCCTCTGCCCTCGACCTCTGCTTCCCGGACCTCGCCGACGAAGAGACCTGGTTTCACGAAGTCCTCCACTCACAACGATGCTTCGACATGCGGGAGAGGAGACAAGAGGCACTGGCCAATCTCTCCAGTGACGCACCCCCCAGCTTCGGAATGCTGATGGCGACCATCTCGGAGGCCGCCAGAGAGGAGGTGCGCGCCTACCGAGAGACCATCAATTGGCTCCGGAACTGGAAGGCGGAGAACTGCGACTAGCCTGGGACTCGCTGTAGGTGGCAATGTCGGCGGCCGGAGTCGGCACGCCGAAGCGCCGGGTGAGCTCGCTGCGCAGCTCGCCAACCAGGTAGAGCGAGCCGCTCACGACGACCGGTTCCGGACCGCGGAGGGCCAGCTCGAGGGCGTCCGCCGCACGCGGCACCACCACGGGCGCACGCCCGGGCAAGTAGGCCGGCAAGGCGGCCGGATCGACCGCCCGCGAGAAGGCGGGCGTCGTGAGCACGACACGGTCGGCGCGCGCCGCCAGCGGCGGCAACATCTCGGCGACCTCCTTGCCCTCGATGGCGCCGAAGACCAGCGTGTAGCCGGCTGGAAGCGCTTCCAGGTACGAAGCGAGCGCAGTCGCCGCATGGGGATTGTGGGCGCCGTCGAGGAGCACGCTGCCGCCGCCCGGAAGAGCCACCCATTCGAGCCGTCCGGGCCAGTGGCTCCGCGAGATCCCGGCCCAAATCGCCTCGAGCCCGATCCGATCCCAGCCCGCGCCCGCTAGCTCCTCGGCGGCGAACACGGCTAGTCCAAGGTTGGCAAGCTGATGGGCGCCCGAGAGCGGAGCGCGCAGCCGGTAGCGGCACACCCCGGTCACCAGATCCAGGTCGTTCTCTCCCGGCTCGCTCTCGAACGCGCACTCGTCGTTCGCGAAGCGCAGCGTCGCAGCGAGCTCAGCGGCGTGCTCGGCCAAGGCCCGCCGCGCGGCCGGATCACTGACCCAGGCGACCGCCGGTGCACCCGGGCGCAAGATACCCGCCTTCTCCGCGGCGACCTCTTCGATCGTCTCGCCCAGGTGCTCCCGATGATCGAGCGCGATCTCGGTGATCACCGAGAGTACCGGCTCGGTCGCGTTGGTGGCGTCCAGCCGCCCGCCCAGGCCCACTTCGAGCACCGCCAGGTCCACCCCTGTGCGGTCGAAGTGCGTCAGCGCCGCACAGGTGAGCGCTTCGAAGTAGGTCGTCGCCGGCTCACCGTCCGCGCGGGCGGCAGCGAGCACCTCGTGCAGGACGAGGTCCAGCTCGTCGTCGGCTATGGCGCGCCCGTCGACCCGGATCCGCTCGCGAACGGTCTCGAGGTGCGGCGAGGTATAGAGGCCGGTGCGGTAGCCGGCGGCGCTCGCCATCGCAGCGAGCAGCGCGGCGGTCGAGCCCTTGCCGTTGGTGCCCGCCACCAGCACGATGGTCACCCGGCTCTGCGGCTGTCCGAGCCGCGCCAGCAGGCGGCGTGTGTTGTCGAGTCCCAGACGGGTCCCGAACGACTCCAGTCGATCCAGCTGCTCGCGGGGTGAGGCCAACTCCAGGCTCACTCAGGAGAGGTGGCGCAAGCAGCGGGCCACCGTGGCCTTGAGCTGCGTTCGCTCCACGACCAGATCGAGGAAGCCATGCTCGAGCAGGAACTCGCTGCGTTGGAAGCCCTCGGGCAGCTCCTCGCGAATCGTCTGCTGGATCACGCGCGGCCCGGCGAAGCCGATCAGTGCGCCGGGCTCGGCGATGTTGAGGTCACCGAGCATGGCGAACGAGGCGGTGACGCCGCCGGTGGTCGGGTCGGTGAGAATCGAGATGTACGGCAGACGCGCCTCGCTCAGGCGTGCCAGGGCCGCGGAGATCTTCGCCATCTGCATCAGCGACAGGACTCCCTCCTGCATGCGGGCGCCGCCGGAAGCGGAGACCACCACCAGGCTCCGCGCGCTCTCGAGCGCGCGCTCGGCGGCCCGAGTGATTTTCTCGCCGACGACCGAGCCCATCGAGCCGCCCATGAAGCGATAGTCGATGACCGCGAGCACGACCTCCACCTCCTCGACCGTCCCCTCCACCACGACCACCGCGTCGAGACTTGCCGTGCGCTTCTGATAGTCCTTGAGGCGCGCCTTGTAGCTCTTGGTGTCCTTGAACTTGAGTGGGTCCGACGGTCGCACGCCCTCGAACAGCTCGACCCGTGAGCCGCTATCGAGCAGCAGATCGATACGCGCCTGCACGTCGATCCGGAAGTGGTAGCCGCACTTGGGGCAGATCTGGACATTCCGCTCCAGCTCCTTCGAGTAGATGATCTCGCGGCACCCCTGGCACTTGACCCAGAGCCCCTCTGGGACAATGCTCCGCTGGCGCTCCGAAACCTCTCTCGGTCGCTTGGTTCTGCGAAACCAGGCCATTGAGGCCTGCCAGAATAGACCTCACGCGCACCCCCGTGCAAGCGGGGTCCACGCGGCCGAGCGGCGCCGCTCTAGCGGCCGACGCCGTCGGGCTTGCCGCCGTCGTCTTCGGCGGCCTCGTCGACGGGCTCGTCGGCGGGCTCGTCGGCGGGCTCGTCCCCGGGGTCGAGATTGCTCAGCTCGCGCAACAGGCGCTTCTCCTCCTCGAGGAAAACCTTGCGCAATTCCTCCTCGCGCCGCTCCAGCTCCTGGTCGACGATCGCCTCGAGATCGATGTCTTCCGGCTCCGCGGGACTCGCGGCCGGCGCGGCGGCAGCGGCCGGCTCGACCTCCGGCGGTACGGCGGGTGTCTCCTCGAGGGCGGGGGCGGGCTCGGCGACCACCGCCTCGCTCTCCGCGACCGGCTCGGCCGGCTGCTCGATCGGCTCCACCACGGGAGCCGGCTCGGACACGATCTCGGAACCCCGGTTCAGGACGAAAACGACCCCGGCTACCACCAGGAGAGCCGCGGCAAGCGAACCGATCAAGAGCGGCGAGCGCCGCGCACGAGGCTCCGGCTCCTCCTCGGCCTCAAACGAGAGCTCTTCGCCCGCTTCCTCGCTCGGCGGCTCGGCAGCCGCGAACTGATCGATCGCCTGCTCTTCGACGGCGGCCGGAGCAGACGGCTCGACAGGGGGCTCCGCCGGCACGGTCGCGTGCTCGTCGTTGTCCGGTTCGAACAGCTCCTCGGCATCCGGGGTCGGCAGCCCGCTCGCCGGCGAGCTCCACGGCCGATCGGCTCTCCGGCGCTCTGCGCCGTGCCATTCGCTCTCGATGGACGGAGCTTCCGGCGCCGGCTCGGCGGCCGGGGGCGAAGCGACTTTGGCCGCCGCCGCCGACTCGTCAAACAGACCCGCGAGGGAGACGACCGGCTCGGTGTCGGAGGAAGCTGCGAACAGCTCTTCGCCGGGCGCGGCGGCAGACGGCTGCGGTGTCGGCGCGGGCTCGGGTGCTGCCGCGGGCTCGGCCGGCGCCGCGGCAACGGTGCCGACCTCCGAGGCGACCGCTTCGTCGTCCGCCTCGATCTCGCGCAGCACGTCCCCGAAGATCTCCTCGGTGGTCATCAGGTGCTGTGGCGCGGCCGGCGCCTCCACGGGTGCCGCGCGCGGCATCGCCAGACACCGCTGAACGGCCTCGAGAACGCTCTCGAGAGAGACCGGCTTGGTCAGGATCTCGTCGCCCCCCGCTTCCTTCAGCTCCAGGGCGCCGTCGAAGCCGGGCGGCACCAGGCTCAGGACGCCGGGCCCGCCGTTGTGGGCGCCGAAGTTCCTCAGCAGATCGAGCGAGCCCCGCAGCTCGCTGTCGATGACCACCAACTTCGGTGCCTGGTCGGCGGCGACCTGGACGGCGGTCTCGCTGTCGGCGGCGACGGTCACCCACCAGCCGTGAACGCTCAGGGCGGCCTTGATAGTGTCGATGTCGGCCAGGTCCTCGGACACCACCAGGATCAAGCCCATGCGCAGCCTCGGTACATCGCTTTCCCAGGGGAATCCCACCAGCTTTGGCGGCCGACCTCAGTTAAGCAGTGCACACCAGACGCAAACTCGGCGTCCGATACAATCGCCAATCGGAACGAACGCGGAGCGACTGGAAATGGCCGGGCACAGCAAGTGGGCACAGATCAAGCGCAAGAAAGCGGTGACCGACGCCCGCCGAGGGCAGCTCTGGACCAAGTTGCTCAAAGAGATCTCGGTGGCCGCCCGGCTCGGCGGCGGCGACCCGGCGGGTAACGCCCGGCTCCGCACCGCCGTGCAGGAGGCGCGTGGCAGCAACGTCCCGAGCGACAACATCGAGCGGGCCATCAAGCGCGGCACCGGCGAGCTCGAAGGTGTCAACTACGAGGACGTCGTCTACGAGGGGTACGGCAGCGGCGGCGTCGCCATCCTGATCGAGACGGTGACCGACAACCGGAACCGAACGGTCGCCGAGCTCCGCCATCTCTTCTCACGCAATGGCGGCAACCTCGGCGAGAGCGGCTGCGTCGCCTGGATGTTCGACCAGCGCGGCTACTTTGCCTTCGACCAGGAAAGCATGTCGGAGGAGGAGTTCATGGAGACCGCGATCGAGCTCGAGGTCGACGACTTCGACATCGGGCCCGACGGTTACGAGCTGTTCACCGCGCCGGAGCGCTTCTCCGAGGTCCGTGACGCGATCGAGCGACTCGGGCTGGCGCCCTCCACCCAGCAGCTCGCGCGGCTACCCAAGAATCAGGTCGAGGTGGGCGCCGACAGCGCACCCAGCATCCTGCGGCTGATGGAAGCCCTCGAGGAGCACGAGGACGTGCAGAACGTCTGGGCCAACTTCGAGATCGATGACGACCTGCTCGTCGCACGGGCGAGCTGAATCGTGGCGCCTTGATCATCCTGGGCATCGATCCCGGCAGCCGGCACACCGGCTACGGCCTGATCGAAAAGCAGGGGGACCGTCTGCTGACGGTCGAGCACGGTCGCTTCTCGTGTTCCGCCGGTACGCCGCTGCCGGAACGGCTGCACCAGCTGAGCCGTGATCTGGGGGCACTCATCGACCGTGCACGACCCGACGCCGTGGCGCTCGAAACGCCCTTTCACGGCATCAACAGTCGCTCGCTCATCGTGCTGGCGCAGGCTCGAGGCGCACTGCTCGCGGCGGTCGCCGCGCGCGAGCTCCAGGTGCTCGAGTACAGCCCGGCCGAGGTGAAATCGGCGGTCTCGGGAAACGGCCGCGCCGACAAGAAGCAGGTCGCCGCCATGGTCAGGCTGATTCTGAAGCTCGAGGAGCGTGCCAGCGCCGACGCGACCGACGCCCTCGCGGTCGCTATCTGCTGCGCCCAGCGGTACCGTTTCGAGCAGCTCGTCGGACCCTCCTGAGGGTCCGCGGAGTCGGCGCCCGGGGGCCGCTCCGACGGCCCGATTCGGGGCCTCCGAGGACGGTTCCCATTTCTTGTTTCCGTTCGCACCCGTGTGCTACAGTCCTGGGCCTCATCGGCAGTGTGTTGGGGCGAGCGGTCTTTGCTATGATGCGAAGAAATCTGTTCGCGCTCGGTGAGGATCGCAGCCTGGACTGCGATGAACCTGGCGACCTTGGGGAACTGGAACCAAGAAGCGCAGTCTAATAAACAAGAGGAGAACAAGCGTGGCGGACTTCGGCGGCACATTCATGGAGATCTTTCGAAAGGGCGGCCCGGTAATGTGGCCCCTGCTGATTTTCTCGGTCCTGGGCGTCATCTTCATCATCGAGCGGTTCCTGGCGCTCCGTAAGGCCAAGATCAACGTCAACGAGTTTCTGGCCAAGACGCGCAAGGCGCTGATCGTCAATCGCTCGATCCAGACCGCCATCAAGACCTGCGAGGAGTATCGCGGCCCGGTCGCCTCGATCCTCAAGGCCGGCCTGCTCAAGTTCGGTCAGCCTCGCGAGGACGTCGAGAAGACGATCGAGAACGCGGCTCTCTACGAGATGGGCCGACTCGAGAAGAACCTGGTCTGGCTGGCCAGTATCGCGAACGTGGCCCCGCTGCTCGGCTTCTTCGGAACGGTCGCGGGAATGATCAAGTCGTTCGAGGCGCTCGCCGAGGCCGGCCTGTCGAATCCGGGCCTGGTGGCCGCGGGTATCTCCGAGGCCCTGATCACCACGGCCGCGGGTCTGTTCGTCGCGATCCCGACTCAGCTGGCGTACAACTACTTCATGAGCCGGATCAACAAGTTCGTGCGTGACATCGAGACGTCCTCGAACATGCTGCTCGAGACGTTCGGCGAGATGGAGCGCTCCGGGATCTCCCCCGATCAGGCGGCGGCTCCGCCCGCCAAGCCGACCGGCTCCTAGAGCGCGAGCGATCGATAACCTGGAGAAGACAAGATGAAGATCAGGCCCCGTTCGGTACAGAACCAGGGAATCCCCACCGCCTCGATGGCGGACATCGCCTTCCTTCTGATCATCTTCTTCATGGTCACCATCTCCTTCGAGGTCGACAAGACCCAGGTAGCGTTGCCCAAGACCGATCTGCGCTTCGAGATCCCCAAGAAGGCAGCCTACATCTCGGTCACCGAGGCCGGCCAGATCCGGGTCTCGAGCGGCGAGGAGATCAGCGTGCCGGTCCCCGGGCCGGAAGAGGTGCTCTCCTTCGCCGCCCAGGTCGTCGCGGCGGATCCGAGCAAGCCTTTCGTGCTCAAGGCCGACATGAACGTGCCCTACCGCTACGTCGACCGGGTGATCGACGCCCTCAAGCAAGCCAAGGCAGAGGTCATCTACCTTCTGTCGGAACAGCAGACAGTCGACGACGAGAGCACCTAGGAGTCCACCATGAGACTGAAGAAAGAGACCGCGGATCCCGAGATTCCGACCTCGTCGATGGCGGACATCGCCTTCCTGCTGATCATCTACTTCATGGTCACCACTACCTTCGCCGCCACCCGGGGGCTCGACTTCTCCCTGCCGCAGGAGGATAAAGAGCAGCCGCTGGTCGAGAAGGAGGAGTCGGTGCTGATCGAAATTCAGCCGGCCGGAGTGCTGATGGTCGACCAGAAGCGGATGGCCCTCGAAGACATCCTCGAGTATCTGAAGCCGAAGCTGGAGCGGAATCCGATGAAGCCGGTCATCATCCGGCCGCTGGAGACCACCGAGTATGGGCACATGGTCGCCGTCTTCGACGAGATCCGCCAGGCCAAAGACAAGATCGGCGTAGAAGTCAAGAACGTCTCGATCCCGACCCAGCGGGAGATCGAGATGTTCTGGTACTAGGGAGTCCGGAAATGGCTGACAAACCGAAGACCACGACCGAACAGACCCAGATCGACATGGCCGCGGGTGACTTTGTCACCTTCGCCGAGGAGTACGAAGACGATCGCAAGATGACTCGAACGGCGGTGGTTATCGCCGTCATCCTGCACATCATCTTCTTCGCCATCAACCTGCCCGAGCAGATCGCCGAAGCTCGCGAGCAGAAGAAGAAGAAGGTCTACGTCGTCAAGCAGGTCCGGTTCAAGCCACCGCCACCGAAGCAGCAGCAAGAGCTTCCGAAGCCGAAGGCCAAGAAGGTTCCGATTCCCGATCCCACCCCCGACGAGCCCGAGCCGATCCGTCTGCCCGAGGAGATCGAGCCCGAGATCGAGATGCCCGACACGGACGTGATCTTCGGCATTCCCGAGGGCCCGCCGCCCGACGAGCCGACCGGGCCGATCCGCGTCGGAGGTGACGTCAAGCCGCCGGAGAAGATCTTCTTCCCCTCGCCCCAGTACACCGAGATCGCGCGCAAAGCGCGCATCCAGGGAGTCGTGATCGTCGAGGCGATCATCGACAAGGAGGGGAAGGTGACCAACGTCAAGGTGCTCAAGGGCCTGCCGATGGGACTCGACCAGGCAGCGGTCGACGCGGTCTCACGGTGGACCTTCAAGCCTGCGACACTAAACGGCAAGCCGGTCGCGGTGATCTACAACCTGACGGTCAACTTCCAGCTACAATAGGAAAGCGATGGCATTTCAGGGGTCGCTCGCCGAGCTGCCTCTGCCCGACATACTCCAGCTGGTAGCGGTCTCTGGCAAGACCGGTCGGTTCGAGATCAAGAACGAGCGCGACACCGGCAAAATCTACCTCTCGGACGGGCAGATCGTTCATGCCCTCCTGGGGACGCTGGAGGGCGAGGAGGCGGTCTACGAGCTCGCCATCTGGACCGAGGGCGACTTTGTCTTCACGCCCGACGACGAGTCCGTTCCGACGACCATCAGCAAGTCGAACACCAGCCTCCTGATGGAGGCGGCACGCCGTATCGACGAATGGAAGGTGCTGTCCAAGCGGGTCCCCTCGACGCGACTGGTGCCGGTCTTCACCGAGGACGGGGGCGGTGCCACGATCACGTTGAGCCCCGCCGAGTGGTCGGTGATCCGCAAGACCGACGAGCGCCGATCGATCGAAGACATCGCGCACGCGGTCGGTACCAGCGCGTTCGAGGCCGCCAAGGTCGTGTACGGCCTGATCACCAGCGGGCTGCTTGCTCTGGCCGAGAATCTGCGGGCGATTCCGGTCGATCAGCTGCTTGAGATGGAAGACGCGGATCGGCGCCGCCTGGCCGAGAGGATCCGCCGAGAGACGGGATCGATCGTCTCGTCACACAAGGTGCCGCCCGAGGTGGAGGCGGCGCTCGACCGAGAGACCGCCAACGCGGTTTCCGAGCCCGGCACCGATCAGCTGATCGATCTGATCCGCACCGCCGAGAAGGCGATCTCGTTCGCCCGCGGGCCGAACCAGGCCCGCAGCTTTCTCGATACCCTGGCTCAGTGGGTCGACCCGGGAGCGACCGTCGGCACACCACTTGCAGCTACCGACAAGCGAGGGGGTGCCGATGGGCCCCACAACACCTAGGAGAAGGAATCATCTCATGACGAACACGAAACGGACGTTGAGCTTCCTCCTACTGATCGCCTTGATGGCGACACCGTCCCAGGTCGAGGCCGGTTGGAACGAGGGCGTCGCGGCGTTCAAGAAGGGCGACTGGGCGACCGCCGAGAAGGAGTTCAAGCCGATCGTCGACGCCAAGCCCGACTGGGCCGGCGGCCACTACATGCTCGGCTGGACCTACATCAAGT
>CAMYOG010000047.1 GCA_947259925.1 Thermoanaerobaculia bacterium | reverse complement strand
GAACTTTCCGGCCGTATGGCAGCGGACGCAGACCTTGTCGCCCGGGAAGAGGAGGCGGGCGCTGTGCGGCTCGTGGCAGTCGCTGCAGGTGACACCGAGTTGATACATCCGGCTCTGCAGGTACGAGCCGTGGACGTAGACCTCCTCCAGGATCTGGCCGTCGGCGTGGTAGAGCCCCTCGTCGAGCAGGGCGAGCCGATGACTGTCGGCGAGCGGCCGGCCGAAGACGTAGTCGCTGATCACCCCTCTACGCGAATGACACCGGGCGCAGGTCTCGATCTCGGCGGTCTCGACTCGTGGGGTGATGCGCACTCCCTTGTCGGTCTCGGGATCGACCAACCAGCCGTCCCGGCCCGGATCTGTCAGACGTACGACGAGGCCGAAGTGCTCGACCTCAGGCGGCGTCTCCTCGCGGGCGACCGCGTCCGCCCAGGCGACGTGCTCGGAGCCGGGGCCATGGCACGCCTCGCAGGAGACGTTGATCTCCGACCAGGTCGTCTCGTAGCGGTCCTCCTCTTCGAGGTAGTTCTTGCGCAGATTCGTCGAGTGGCACTCGGCGCACATGTAGTTTCAGTTCTGCTGGGGGCCGGTCCAGTGGAGCGGATCGGTGTGATCGATCTCCTCGTCCGGATAGAGGTGAAACCAGCGCTGCCCGCCTTCGGCCGCGGGCCGCGTGTCCCAGCAGATGGAGAGCGCCTGCAAGCGGCCGCCCGGAAACTCGATCAGGTACTGCTGGAGCAGCTCGGCGCCGAAGGTGTAGGCGATCGGGTAGTCGCGGAGCTCCCCGTCTGGGCCGTCGGTGCGGACGAAGAATCCGCCATCGCGCTCGAAGAAGGTCGAGGTCGTACGGGCGTAGGTGAACGTCGTGTCGTCGAAGTCGCCGAGCACGGTGGCGGCAGTCGCTTCAGCCATCGCCAGATCGTGATGGGAGACCGACCAGAGATCGGTCTCGGTACGGTGGCAGCGGGCACAGGCTTCACCGCCGGCAAAGGCAGGTCCCGTGGGAATCGCGCCGACGGTGGTCCGGTCCGTTTCCTGGAACTCGCCACACGCGAACGTCGAGATCACCAGGGCGAGGAGCGCGAGTTGGCGGTAGATCGATCGGCGTCTCAAGGGATCGAATCATACCGCCCGATCCAGGTTCGGAAGTAAACTCCGCTGCGGGGGATAGCGCAGTGGGCTCAGCAGATCTGGCACTCGAAAGCGTCCGCAAGACCTTCACTCTGGGGCCGCAGGAGCTGCAGGTGCTCCAGGGCTGCGACCTGAAGCTCGATCCCGGCGACGCCCTGGCGATCACCGGGCGCTCGGGCTCGGGCAAGAGCACCCTTCTCCACCTCATCGGCACCCTCGATCAGCCGACCTCCGGGACGATCCGGATCGGCGGCGAGGACCCGTTCGCCCTGTCGGAGCCGGAGCTCGCCCGCTTCCGCAATCGGACCGTCGGCTTCATCTTCCAGGACCACCACCTGCTGCCCCAGTACACCGTGCTCGAGAACGTGATGATCCCGACCCTCGCCTTTCCGGGCGAGGGCGGAGACGAGAGCTGGGCTCGCGAGCTGCTGGAGCGGGTCGGACTGACCGACCGCCTGGCGCACCGGCCGGCCGAGCTCTCGGGCGGCGAGCGGCAGCGGGTCGCGGTCGCCCGGGCCCTGGTCAACCGGCCGGCGCTCCTGCTCTGCGACGAGCCGACCGGCAACCTCGACAAGACGAACGCCGATGCGGTGATCGATCTGCTGCTCGAGCTCAACGCCGGCTCGGACCGGATCTTGATCGTCGTCACCCACAGCTCGGAGATCGCCTCGCGGTTTCCCCGGCACGCCACGCTCGAAGAGGGCCGATGCGTCGAAGCCTGACCTACTACTGGCGGACCCATCTGGCGGTCGTCTGCGGCGCGGCGGTGGCGACGGCGGTCCTGACCGGAGCGCTGCTGGTCGGCGACTCGGTTCGGGGCTCGCTGCGTGAACTGACACTCTCGCGGCTCGGCGACATCGACGTTGCTGTGATCGGCGAGCGACCGTTCGGCGCCACTCTCGCCAACCGCTTTGTGAGCGAGCTCGAGGCGCCGGTCGAGCTCGCTCCGGTCCTGATGCTCCGCGGCAGTGCGATTCACGGCGACAGCCGCACCCGAGCCTCCGAGGTCAGCCTGCTCGGCATCGACGAGCTGTTCTCGGAGCTCTATTCCTCCTATCCCGCCGTCGAGTTCGAGAGCGTCGAGGGCAGCATCTTCCCGCCGGTGGTGCTCAACCGAGCGCTCGCCGAGGAGCTCGGGGCGGACGTCGGCGATCAGGTGCTGCTGTCGTTCGAGCGACCCGCGGAGATCCCACGAGAGACCCTGGTCGGGCGGCAGGACGCGGCCGACACCATCCGGGTCTTGCGGCTGTCGGTCGCGGCGATCATCGACGTCCGCGGTCCGGGGAGCTTCGCGCTCACCCCGCATCAGACCCGGCCGTTCAACGCCTACCTCGAGCTCCAGCGGCTACAGCGAGCGCTGTTCGGTCGCGAGGACTCCCACCGCGTCAACCTGCTGCTCACCGCCATGCCGGCCGCGCCGGACCGGCCGACGCCCGACCGCATCGCTGCCGCGCTCCGGGCCGGCCTGAGCAACGACGATCTCGGCCTCGTCGTCCGGCCAGAGGTCGATCGCATCGTGATTCTCAGCCGCGAGTTCGTGCTCAGGCCCGCCCTGGGCCACGCCATCGAGGCGTTCGCCGAGGACCGGCAGGCGCCGCACCAGCCGCTCCTCACCTACCTCGCCAACTCGATCACCGCCAATGGGCGCTCGGTTCCCTACTCGACCATCACCGCGATCGATGCCGTGGAGGCGCCCGCGCTCGGGCCGTTCCGGCTGATCGACGGCTCGCCCGCGCCGCGACTCGAAGACGACGAGATCCTGCTCAACGCCTGGACCGCCGAGGACCTCGGCGCCGCTCCGGGCGACGAGATCGTGGTCGGCTACTTCGTCGTCGGCGAGCGCGATCAGCTGTCGGTCGAGTCGACCCGCTTCCGCCTGCGCGGGGTGCTGGAGATGGCCGGCGTGGCGATCGACTCCGGCTTGACGCCCGAGTTCCCCGGTATCGAGGGCGCCGACGACATGTCGGCCTGGGATCCACCCTTTCCGGTCGACCTC
This sequence comes from Thermoanaerobaculia bacterium, assembly GCA_947259925.1. Lineage (GTDB taxonomy): Bacteria > Acidobacteriota > Thermoanaerobaculia > Multivoradales > JAHEKO01 > JAHEKO01. The sequence goes on along the minus strand of CAMYOG010000047.1, from coordinate 98,698 downwards.
GACCTGATCCGCGATCGCGACGAGGCGTATTGGGACGACTACGGCTCGGCGCCCAAGGCGTTCGTGTCGGAGGCGACCGGCCGACGCCTCTGGCGCAGTCGCTTCGGGGACCTGACCTCGGTGAGGATGGCGCCGGCGGCGGGCGAGACCGTCGCCGAGCTCGGGGCGGACCTGAAGCAAGGGCTCGCTCGTCAAGTCGATCTGGCGGCGGCCGGATTGACGGTGCGACAGCTCAAGGAGGAGGGGTTGCGCGGCTCCCAGGGCGCCACCGATTTCGCCGGCCTGTTCATCGCGTTGAGCATGTTCCTGATCGCCGCCGCCGCGATGCTGGTCGGGCTGCTCTTCCGGCTGGGGGTCGAGCAGCGGGCGCGCGAGATCGGGCTCCTGCGCTCGGTCGGCTTCCCGAACCGGACGGTGCGCCGGGGCCTGCTCGCCGAGGGCGGCCTACTGGCCGTCGCCGGCGCCTTTCTCGGCCTCCTCCTGGCGCTCCTCTACGCCTGGCTGATGCTGGTCGGCCTGCGCACCTGGTGGCTACCGGCGGTCGGCACGCCGGTGCTTTTTCTGCATGCCGAGCCGCTCAGCCTGATCATCGGTTGGCTGGCCTCGGTGGCGATCGTCCTGTTCAGCATCTGGTGGTCGCTGCGCAAGCTGCATCGGATCCCGGCACCGGCGCTGCTCGCCGGCTCGACCGCGGCGGTCGAGACCGCTATCCGGCCGAGGCGCGCGCGGGCGGTCGCGATCGTCAGCGCGGTGCTCGCCCTGGCGCTGGTCGTCTGGGCGCTCAAGGCGGGCACCGAGGGGGCGGCCGGGCCCGCGTTCGGCATCGGTGCTTGCCTCCTGGTAGGCGGTCTCGCCTGGTTCTCGTACCGGATCGGCGGCGGACAGAGGCGGGCGAACTCGCTCGGCTCGCTCGCGGCGGTCGGGATGGGGGCCCGCAATAGCGGCCGGAATCGCGGCCGCAGCCTGCTCAGCGTCGGTCTGGTCGCCAGCGCTTGCTTCATCATCGTGGTGGTGGCCGCCAACCGGGTCGGTCTCGAGATCGACGTCGAGGACCGGAGCTCGGGGGCCGGCGGCTTCACGCTGATCGCCGAATCGGACGTGCCGCTGGTGACCGACCTGAATCGGCTCGAGAGCCTGACGGATCTGGGCTTCCCCGAGTCCGACGCCCAGCGGCTGGCAGGGCTCGACTTCTTCCACCTGCGCCTCCTGCCCGGCGAGGACGTCAGTTGCCTCAACCTCTACCGGCCCGAGCGGCCACGGGTGCTCGGGATACCCGGCGAGATGATCGATCGCGGCGGCTTCACGTTCCAACAGCTCGCCGGCGACGACCAGGTCACGAATCCGTGGGAGCTGCTCGAGGGAGAGATCGAGCCCAGGGTGATCCCGGCGTTCGCCGACAACAACTCCGCTCTCTGGGTCATGCACGTCGGGTTGGGCGACGACATCGTCATGGTCGACGAGGCGGGCCGCGAGGTCTCCCTGCGGCTGGTCGGGCTGCTCGGGCGCAGCATGTTCCAGAGCGAGGTGTTGATCTCCGAAGCGAACTTCAAGCGCCTCTACCCGAGCCGCACCGGCTATTCGGTCTTCCTGGCCGACCCGCCGGCGAGCGACGCGAGCGAGACCGCCGGTTTGCTCGAGGCGACGCTCGAGGACTTCGGTTTCGACGTCACCGGCACCGGCGAGCGGATCGCCTCGTTCCTGGCCGTCGAGCACACCTACATGTCGACCTTCCAGACTCTGGGCGGCCTCGGACTGATACTCGGGACCATCGGCCTCGGCATCGTCCTACTACGCAACGTGCTCGAGCGCCGGGGAGAGCTCGCGACCTTGCGCGCCTTCGGCTACCGCCGCTCGACGCTCTCGTGGATGGTTCTGGCCGAGAACGGCGCGCTGCTGCTCGCGGGGATCGCCATCGGGACGCTCGCCGGCCTGGCGGCGTCGGCGCCCTATCTGATCACCGCGGGCTCGCGCCTGCCCTGGCCGTCGTTGCTGACGACCCTGCTCATCGTCTTCGCGATCGGTATGCTCGCCAGCGTGCTGGCGGTTGCGGGTACCCTGAGAGTGCCACTCCTGCCGGCGCTCAAGGCGGAGTAGCCAGATCATGGAAAAACGTCGCAAAAGGAGATTCGCTCGCCGCCTCCAGGTCACCTACTGGGCGAAGGGGGACGATCACGCCCGGCAGAGCTACACCACCAACGTCTCGACTACCGGCGCTTTCATCGCCACCAACGCGCCGCTGGCTCCCGGTACCCGCCTGCGGATCGAGTTCCAGGGCGAAACCGAGAACGACTTCTACGTCGAAGCGGTTGTCACCCACGCGGCGCGCGTCTCGACCGCGCTCCAGAGCATCCGCTCGTCCGGCATGGGCGTCCGCTTCCTCAACATCAGCGAGTTGATCAGCGGGCTTCTGCCCAGCGGCGCCGACCACCAGATAGAGGAGGGCGGCGACGTCGCCCAGCACGCGACGCCGGTCGCCAGCGAGCGCCGCCGCAGCCGGTCGCGCTCCAAGAAGGAAGCTCATCAGACCACCTACACGGTCGGCTTCCGCAACGTCGCCTACTTGCTCGATTCGATCGAGCACGAGATCACCTACGGCGGGGTGTTCGTAGCCACCGATTCACCCGCCGGATTGCAGGAGGACGTCCGGATCGCGCTTGCCCTGCCGGCGCCGATCAAGCGGACCGTGCACGCCGAAGCGGTCGTGGTCAAGATCAGCGACGCCTCGTCGGAGAGCAGCGAATCGACCATCAACGGCATGGGCGTCGCGTTCAAGGACCCGGCCAAGGTCCTCGAAGAGCTGAACAAGCTGATCGAGGGTGCGCGCCCCAAGCCGCGAGACGACTGACCGAAACGAGGGGGACACATTACTCATTTCCTCCGGGCGACGGTCGGAAATGAGTAATGTGTCCCCCTATTCTCTGGTGGCGCGCCAGATCAGCAACACGATCAGCAGCGCCACCCCCAGCACGTTGGTGACCGAGACGTCGAGACCGCCGAGGGTCACGAGACCCCCAGGCACCAGCGCCATCGCGGCTGAGGCCAGGAGCAGGAGTCGCTCCCAGAGCTTCAGCTCGCCGAACAGATAACCCGCCAGAGCAGCGGCGAGCGGCACGATCCCGGCGATTCCGAGACCGACGGCGAGCAGCACGTCGACCGCCGACGCCGTGCCGCCGTCCGAGCTCATCATCAACAGCTGCGGCCGGTAGACGAACATGAACGGCAGGGTGAAGCCGACGAAGGCGAAACGGAACGCCGCGACGCTGGTCTCGAGAAACTTCGATCCGGCGATCGAGCTGGCGGCGTAGGCGGCGAGGGCCACCGGCGGGGTGACCATCGACATCAGGCCGAAGTAGAAGATGAACAGGTGCGCGGCGAGCGGCACGACGCCCAGCCGACCGAGAATCGGGCCGATCAGGGTCGCGAGCAACAGGTAGCAGACCGCCGAGGGCAGGCCCATGCCGAGGACGATCGACGAAACCATGATCGCCAGCAGAGCGCCGAGCAGGTGATCCTGGGCGAGCGGCAGGATCAAGCCGGGCAGCCGGGTACCGGCGCCGGTCAGGGTGACGACCCCGATGATGATGCCGACGCAGGCGGCCGCGCCGATCAGCGGCACGCCGCCCCGCGACGCTCCGGTCAGGGCCTTGATGAACCTGGAGAACAACATCCGGGTCCGCCGGTGGATCGAGCTCAGGGCGACAACCACGAGCAGCGCGACGCTCACCGCCCGGAAGACCGTGAAGCCGGCGATCAGCAGTGCGATCAGGATCCCGAGCGCACCGACCACGACCACCGCCTCCCACTGCACGAGCCGAACCGGTGTCTCGTCCGCGGGCGCGGCCGCGCCACCCCTCTCCAGTCGCTGGGCATAGAAGTGCACCACCATGAAGATCGAGAAGTAGTAGAGCAACGCCGGCAGCAGCGCCGCGCGGATGATCTCGAGGTAGCTCACCTGCGGCTCGACGATCTCCAGCATCATGTAGGCGCCGGCTCCCATCACCGGCGGCACCAAGGCACCGCCCGAGCTCGCCGCCGCCTCAACTCCCGCGGCGAGCGCCGGCCGGAAGCCGGCACTGCGCATCATCGGGATGGTGAAGGTGCCGGTGGTGGCGGTGTTGGCGACCGCGCTGCCCGAGAGCGAGCCGAGCAGACCGCTCGAGAAGACGGCGACCTTGGCGGGACCGCCGGTGGTGCCACTGAACAGCCGCCGGCCGGCGCCGACGATGAAGGCGGTCGAGCCGGTCGCCTCGAGCAGCGCTCCGAAGACGACGAACAGGAAGACGTAGGTGAACATCACCTTGAGGGCGACGCCGAAGACCCCCTGACTGTGGAGGAAGGCCTGGCCGACGATGCGCTCCAGGCCGTAGCCCCGATGCGGCATGAGCCAATCAGGCAGTGCCGCACCGAACCTCGCGTAGGCGACGAACGTGAGTGCCAGAGCCGGCAGCGCCCAACCGATGGTCCGCCGAGTCGCCTCGAGCACCAGCAGGAGGCCAAGCACCCCGACCGCGATGTCGAGCGCGGTCTCGATGCCCGCGCGGTCCCCCAGGGACTGACCGTCGATCCAGAGTCGGGTGAAGAACGGGTCGCTCTGGACGACCACGTAGCCGCAGACCAGCGCGGCGAGCAGGCCGAGGCCGATGTCCGCCAGCCGGACGGACGGACGCGCACCCGGTCTCTCCCTCAGAAAGGCGAGGGCTAGACCGAGCATCGCGAACACGCCGAGCTGGGCCTGCGGTGCCATGTGCGGGTAGTTCGCCTCCGCCAGGGTGAAGATCGGCAGCGCGAGCGCACAGGCGAAAGCCAGACCCGCGCGCGTGCGCTCGATGCGGTCGGGAGCCCCGGCTCGATCGGTCAAACCGACAGCGGCCCTACTCGTCCGTAGGCCAGATTCCGATCTCTCGGTAGTACCGCACCGCTCCCGGGTGGAACTCGGTACCGGTGTCGCGTACCACTACCTTCGGGTTGATCGCGCGACCTGCGGGGTGCTTCTCCACGACCGCTTCGCGGTTCTCGTAGATCGTGCGAGTCACCCGATAGACCAGCTCTTCGTCCTGCGACGCGGACGTTATGAAGTGCATCGAGCCGACGTTCATGCCGGCGAAGTCCGCGTCCTGGTTGCGGTAGGTGCCCGCCTGGATCGTCGCCCGATCGAAGAACGCGTAGCGCTCGATCAGCTCATCGACCATCTCGGCCTCGAACGGAACGAAGTGGATGTCCTGCGAGGACGCCGCCTGGGTGACCGAGGCGGTCGGAATCGCGCCACCCAGAAACGCCGCGGCAGCCGAGCCGTCCGCGAGCAGTCCGACCGCTCCCGCCTGGGTATCGTGCAGAACGTCGATGTCGTCGTAGACCACGCCGTGCGCTTCGACGATCGGCCGGACGAAGAACTCGAAGCCGGCGCCGGCCGGCCCGATCACGACCCGGCGGCCCGCCAGGTCGGACATCGTCTCGACGCCCGAACCGCGTGGCGCGATGAACAGCGCGACGTTGGGCGCCAGCGTCATGACCGTCCGCATCGCGTGTGGCTCCTTCCAGGCGCCCTCGCCACGCACCGCGAAGTAGCTGATCGCCGAGTTGGCGAGCGCGAAATCGAGCTCACCCGCCGTCAAGCGCCGAATGTTCTCCTGGGTCCCCTTCGTCGCCTCGGCGGTCACCTGCCAACCGTATTCGCCACCGAACTGGCTCATCACCTCCCCGAGGGCGCCGCCGACCACGAAGAAGGCGCCGCCGGGGGGCGCCGTACCGATGCTCAGAAACCGCCGCTCGGGAGCCGCTCGTTCGACGTCGCCGGACGGCGCACCACAGCCGAACGCTGCCAGCACGAGAGTCGTCGTCACCACCAACAGGGAGATCTGCCTGGACATGAGGCGGATGATACGGGATACAGCGCCCGGTGCCAGGCCTAGGCGCCCGCCAGCGGCAGCTCGAACAGCGCCGCCTCGCGATCGTTGCGTACCAGCAGGTAGGGACCGGTGAGGGTCGGGACGTTCCAGGTCTTGCGGTCGAAGGCAGTGAACCGATCGAGCTCGACCAGCCCTTCGGGATTCGGATCGATCAGGACGACGTCGCCGTTCTCGGCCTGGAGGACCAGCAGGTCGTCGACCAGCAGCAGCTGACCGTGGCCGTAGCGGCCCCGTTTCCAGCAGCGCTCGCCGGTGGCCGGATCGAGGCAGATCAGGACGCCGTCGTCGAGGCCGTAGATATGGCCCTCGAACTCGACGTAGTGCGCGAACTTGGCCTTGAGTCGGGGGCTCTCCCAGACGATCGCGGCCCGGAGCCCAGCCTCGGGCGAGCGGGTGATCTCGAGCAGCTTGGCGCCGACGCCGTAGCCGGAGGAGACCAGCAGCCGGTCGTCGCCGAGGGGGAGCGGCTGGGCGACGTTCGGCTGCTCGTGCGGCCACGGGTGCTCCCAGAGGAGCCGGCCGTCGGCCGGGTCGTGGCCGGCGACGCTGCCGCCGTTCAGGATCACGATCTGCCGGACACCGGCCAGGGTCGCCACGAGCGGCGACGAGTAGCTCGGCCGGTCGTCACCGCCGGTCCACGCCTCCTCGCCGGTCTCGGCCCGAAAGGCGACCAGCGAGCTGCCCGGCTGCCCGCCGGCGGGGACCACCACGAGACCGTCTACCAGCAGCGGCGAGCCGCTCTTGCCCCACTCTGGCAGAACCGCTCCGTACTCGGCGACCAGATCGCGCGACCAGACCCTCCCGCCGGAGGCGAGATCGAGCGCGTTGACGATGCCGGTGGCGCCCATGGTGTAGACGCGCGCACCGTCGATCGCGGGCGTCGCGCGGGGACCGACGCCGGCGATCGTCTTGTCGAAGCGAGCCCGGTCGGCATGGACCCAGCGCACCTCTCCGCTCTTCAGGTCGTAGGCGACCACCTGCTCCTCGTTCTGCCGCTGCTCCTGGGTGATCGCCAGGTCGCCCCAGACCGCGAACGAGGCCCAGCCCGCCCCGACCTCCGTGCGCCAGAGCTCGCGCGGCGGCTCGGCCCGCCAGTCCCGGGCCAGAAGCACGCCGTCGATCTCGCCGTTGCGGCTCGGACCGAGGAACTGCGGGAAGTCGTGCTCGGATGCCAGCACCTCCGCCGTACTTCCTCGAGCGGTCACCTTGCCCGCTTCGGTACGGCCCCACTTCCAGCTCAGGATCGGGCGCAGGTCGCCGGTCACGCCCCGGATCTCGACCATCTGGACCAGCGCGTAGATCACCAGGGCCAGTCCGCCGACGCCCAGTAGGCGTACCTTCCAGCGCAGGCGCGACAGGAGCAGGAACCAGAGTGTGCTCAGCAGGAGGCCGAGCATTAGGGTGGCGACGGTCGACATCACCTTGTGCTGACGAATCTCGCCCCAGAGCCCCCAGATCCAGACCAGCAGGCCCGCCACCAGCACCCCGATCACGAGCAGCGGCCACCAGCGGATCCGTCTCTCCTCGGTCATGTCGACGGATGATACCGGCCTCGAGGGCCTCCGTCGCCGTACCGCATATGCTGGCAAGACGGTGGAATCGATCCTGGTGCTCTGGCCGACCTTTCTGCTCCTCGCCTCGTTCATCGCCACCGCCCTGTTCATCGGGCTGGCGCTCTCCAGGTCGCGGCGCCACCTCTGGCCCGCGGTGCTCACCTCGTGGCTCGGCAGCTTCCTCGGCTCGTGGTCGATCGGGCTTCTGACGCTGGTCGTCACCTTCGTTCTCCTGGCAATCGCCATCGCCGACAGCCGCGGCTGGCTGACGAGTAGTCTCCGGGTCGGGATTACGGTGGCGGTCGGGGTGATCTCGTGGTGGGTGGCGATCAACGTCATCGACGACTACTGGCTCTTCTTTCCGCTCGGCGAGCTGCTCGAGCTCTTTTGCGGGTGACCGGCGCTTCGCAGTACCCTGGCCCTCAGTGATGCTCTGCCCGCTCTCGATTGCAGCCGCTCGCCCAGTGGACGAATGACTCGCATCTACGTCGACTTCGACGACGTCCTGGCCAAGACCGCGCTGGCCTTCACGCATCTGCTCGAAGAGACCTTCGGCAAGCGGGTCGCCCTCGAGGAGATCCACTCGTTCGATCTCAGCAAGTCGTTCGATCTGACCCAGGAGGAGATCGACCGCTTCATGGTCGAGGCGCACCGACCGGAGCGGCTGATCGAGGTCGAGCCGATGGAGGGCGCCGTCGACGTGCTCTCCGCCTGGCACGCGGATGGCTGTGAGATCGACGTCTTGACCGGCCGACCGCCGTCCTCCAGCGACGTCTCCCGCGAGTGGCTGAGTCGCCATCGGGTCCCCCACCGGCGCCTCTACTTCGTCGACAAGTACGCGCGCTACGACGAGGCCGCCTGGGAGGGGCACGGACGGGTGCTGCGGATGAGCGAGCTCCACGGCGACGCCTACGATCTGGTGATCGAGGACAGTCTGAAGACCGCCTCGTATCTCGCCGAGGCGACGACGGCGCGGGTCCTGCTCTTCGACCGGCCGTGGAACCGAGACGTCTCGAAGCTGCCCGAGACGACCGTCGCCCGGATCGAGCGCTGTCGCGACTGGCCGGAGGCCGCCGCGCTCTGGTCAGGCGGGTCGTAGCCGGACCGGCACGTACTTGTGGTACGGCGTCTTGGCGAGCGGATCGCAGTGATCCGACGAGGTCAGAAAATTGATCCGGGGTCCGGTCTGACGGGGCTCTGAGCCCTCGGCGGCCGGCTCGGTCTGGCCATAGCCATGGGGGATCGACAGGCAGCCCGGCTGCACCGAGTCGTCGTAGGCAATGCGCACCTCGATCGCTCCGGCGCGCGACTCGCAGAGCGCCGCTCCGCCCTCCTCGAGGCCGAGCCGGGCCGCGTCGTCGGGGTGGACGCGGAGCGCGCCCTCGGGATCCGAGCGCCGCCATTCGGGGTCGCGAAAGATCTGGTTGGCGTTGTACGACCGTCGCTCACCGGTGCTCAAGATGAACGGGAAGTCGTCGTCGGCCTGCGGCCGCTCGCTCTCGCTCCGGACCTCGTCGATCTCGCGCAGCATCTCCGGGATCGCCAGGCGGATACGGCCATCGTCGGTGCGCACGAGCTGCCACATCTCGTCGTAGGTGTGGGTCGAGAGCGGCACCGCGGTGCGGCTCTCGAGGATCGCGCGGAAGAGCGCCTCGGCGTCGGCGTGGCCGGCGCGCCGCCCCTGTTTGGCGTAGCGTCGAAAGTAGAACTGGCACGTTCCCCAGATCACCGCCGCCGAAGCGGCTCCATCCGGGAGTGCTCGCCCGAGCGACGAGTAGAGCACCATGCTGGCGAGCTTGCGGAGCTCCGGCTTGCGGCCGAGGGTGATCGCCAGAGCCTTCTGCAGCAGCCCGAGCCGCGGAAGCCGGAGATGGATCCGGGCGATCCGCTCGAGCCATGGGAAGCGGTCGGGCAGATCTCCCATCGCCACCATCAGCCGGCGGTAGATCTCGGGCTCCGGCAGGGTGTCTCCTCGCGGCTCGACGATCGGTCGCCGCAGGTGGAAATAGTTGGTCGGAAAGCTGAGCGTGAAGAAGGTCGCTTCCCACTTCTCGTACTGCGACGACGCTGGTAGGACGTAATCGGCACAGCGCACGGTCTCGGTGTCGGCGACGTCGATCGCGACCACCAGCTCCAGCCGCTCCATCGCCTCGTGGTAGGCCCGGGTGTCGGCCGCGGTCTGCATCGGATTCGAGCTGTCGACGATCAGCGCCCGTAGCCGCTCCGGGTGATCGGTATTGATCTCGAGCGGCAGGATGTTGGGCGGGAAGAACTTGCTGATCTCGCGCATGCCGGTGACCCGCGTGGTCGGGCCGCCCTCTTCGGGGCTCTTGGAGTGGCCGATCAGCGGCACGAACTGGGTATGGAGGTTGTTGCCACCCTCGACGCCGAGGTTGCCGGTCAGCATCGAGAAGAGCTTCTCGAGATAGGTGTTGAGCGTCGAGTGCAGGCTGTGCTCGATCCCCAGATCGTGGCGCGTGCAGGCGGACTCGGCGCTGGCGAAACCGCGGGCCACCCGTCGCGTGAGCTCGGGGTCGATCCCCGCTCGCCGCGCGTAGTCGTCGACCGGCACCCGACGCAGCGCCTCGCGCACCTCTTCGTGTCCGGTCGTCCGGGTGGCGAGGAACTCGTGGTTCTCGAGTCCCTCCTGGACGATGGTGGCGAGCATCGCCAGCATCAGGAAGGCGTCGGTCCCCGGGCGCACCTGCAGGTGGATGTCCGCCAGCTCGGCGGTGCGCGTGCGCCGCGGGTCGACCACCACCAGCGTCCGGCCAGCATCCTTCGACAGCTCGCGGATCACCTTGCGCGCCTGCGGGAAGCCGTGCGCCTGCCAGGGGTTGGCGCCGATGATGATCACGTAGGCGCTCTCTTCGATCCCCTCGGTCAGGTGACAGGTCTGCCGGCCGAACAGCTCGCCGTTGACCCAGAAGTCGCCGGTCTTCTCCTGCGCCAGCGAGTTGTAGAGGTAGGGCGTACCGAGGGCGGCGCGGAACGGCACGCCGTAAGCGCCGCCCAGGTGATTCCCCTGGCCGCCGCCGCCGTAGTAGGCGATGGCATGTCCACCATGGCGCTCGCGGATCTCGGACAGCCTCGTAGCTACCTCGCGGATCGCGGTCTCCCAATCGATCCGCTCGAAGCTGCCGTCCGGGCGCCTGCGCAGCGGATGCGTCAGACGCGCGCCGTGGTTCTGGTAGTAGTCGAGCCGCGACGCCTTCTGGCAGAGGTAGCCCTCGGACGACGGGTGACTCCGGTCACCGCGGATGCGGGCGAAACGACCGTCGTCGACCTGGATCTCGATGCCGCAGTTGAGGCTACAGAGATTGCAGGCGGTCGGCTGCCAGGCGGGCTCGGCGGTCGGCATCTAGCGACAGAGAATACCCCGCGGAGTTCCGGTGACAGCTTACTTATCTCGCGGATCCTCCTGATCGCCGCGAGCGGAAATAAGTAATCTGTTACCGGTCTTCCTGATCGGTGAAGAAGTAGACGCCGACGCCGTCGGGGTCGTTGACGATGAAGCTCCGGTGGCCCCAGGACTGGGTCTTCAGGTTCTCTCTGAGCTCCAGGCCGCGCGCGGTGATCTGGCGATAGTAGCCGTCGACGTCGTCGACCTCGATCACCAGAAAGACGCCGGCCGGGCTGCGGTAGTCCCAGGCCGAGCCCGCGCTCGTCTCTTTGGGCAGGCTGAGGATCTCGATCCTGCCGGCGGCGGCCTCGAACACCGCTCCCCGATCGCCCGGACCGCGGTCCCAGCTCTCGACCAGCGGCAGCTCGAGGCCGTCTCGGTAGAAGGCGAGCGTCGCCTCGAAGTCACGCGGGAAGTAGGCGGCACGGAACTCGTTCATCGGACGGCTCGAGGATATCTTGTTGCCAGGCCTGCAAGATGCATGTTGCATCGGCTCGGGGTGAGGAGTTCAACTTGCATCTTGCAGGCCTGGCACCTTCCTGCATTCCTGCACAGGTGGCGCGTGCTCTCCTGCGATAGGCTTTCTCGATGTCGCCGCCCGAGGATCAGAAGAAGAAGATCACCCTCGGCATCGTCTGGAGGGAATCGAAGGAGATCATCTGGGCGCGTCGTAAGCGCCTCGGGGTCGGCTTCGCGCTGCTTCTGATCAGCCGGCTTTCGGCGATGGTCCTGCCGGCGACCACCAAGGTGCTGATCGACGACGTGATCGGCCAGCAGCGGGCCGATCTGCTCAAGTGGATCGCCCTGGCCGCGGGAACGGCGACCCTGATCCAGGCCGGTACTTCCTACCTGCTGTCGCTGATCCTTGGCATCACGGCACAGCGCTCGATCAACGACCTCCGGATCAAGGTCCATCAGCACGTGCTGCGGCTACCGATCAAGTTCTTCGAGGAGAACAAGTCGGGTGAGTTGATCTCGCGCGTCATGCACGATGCCGAAGGGGTGCGGAATCTGGTCGGTACCGGCTTCGTGCAGCTGATCGGGGGCCTCCTGACCTCGGGTCTGGCCCTCGGAGTGCTCTTCTGGCTCAACTGGCGTCTGACCGCGGTCACCGTCGTGCTGCTGCTCGGCTTCGCGGCGATCATGGTGGTCGGCTTCAGCCGGCTGCGCCCTCTCTTCCGCAAGCGCAGCAAGCTGAACGCCGACCTGACCGGCCGGCTGGCCGAAGCCCTCGGCGGCGTCAAGGTGGTCAAGGCGTACACCGCCGAGAAGCGCGAAGAGCGCATCTTCGCCCACCACGCTCACAAGCTCCTGCGCAACATCATCGGTACCATGCGCGGCGTCTCCGGCATCACCAGCCTGTCGGCGCTGCTCTTCGGCATGGTCGGCATTGCGATGAGCATCTTCGGAGCGCGCGAAGTGCTCGCCGACCGGATGACCATCGGCGACATCTTCATGTTCGTGATGTTCACCGGCTTGATGGTGACGCCGCTGATCCAGATGAGCGCCATCGGCACCCAGATCACCGAGGCGTTCGCCGGCCTCGACCGGATCCGCGACATCCTTTCGCAACCGACCGAAGACGCCGACGACGAAGACCGGCAACCCCTGCCACGACTGGAGGGAGCGGTTGGGTTCGAGGACGTGACGTTCTCGTACACCGAGGGCCTGCCGGTCCTCTCGGGGGTCAGCTTCACGGCTCCCGCCGGCACCACCACCGCCCTGGTCGGCTCGAGTGGCGCCGGCAAGACGACCGTCATCAACCTGATCATGGCGTTCCGGCGGCCGCAGTCGGGACGCATCCTGGTGGATGGTCACGATCTGAACAACGTCAAGCTGCGCGACTACCGCCAGCAGTTCGCGGTCGTGCTGCAGGACGACTTCCTGTTCGACGGCACGATCGCCGAGAACATTCTCTACAGCCGACCCGGGGCCAGCCGCGAGGAGATGGAGGTCGCCGGCCGGCTCGCCCGCTGCGAGGAGTTCGTTCTCGGATTCAACGACGGCTACGACACGGTGATCGGCGAGCGCGGCATCAAGCTCTCGGGCGGCCAGCGCCAGCGGCTGGCGATCGCGCGCGCGATCCTTGCCGACCCCCGCATCTTGATCCTCGACGAGGCCACTTCGAGCCTCGACAGCGAGAACGAGGCGCTGATCCAGCAGGGCCTGGCGGAGCTCAAGCGGGGTCGGACCAGCCTCGTCATCGCCCATCGACTGTCGACGATCCGTAACGCCGATCTGATCCTGGTGATGGAGGAGGGGCGGGTCGTCGAGCGCGGCTCGCACGAGGAGCTGCTGGCCGCCGACGGCCGCTACAAGGATCTGTACGACAAGCAGCACCAGTTCGAGCGGAATCTGTTCGTCAACCCCGGCGAGGAGCTGCCAGCGGCGATCTGAGCCGCCGCCGATGGCGAAGAAGAAGCTCAGCCGCTCGTCGCCTTTCCTGGCGGGCGCGGCACGCCTCGCGATCGGCGCGATCGCGGCCCTACCGATCGGCCTGGCGCGCGGGCTGGGCACCGGGCTCGGCATCCTCTGCTCGATCCTGCCGAACCGTCTGCGCCGGTTCACCCGGCTCAATCTGCGCTGGTGCTTCCCCGACTGGCCGGCCGAAAAGCACCGCCGGATGGTCCGGCGCAGCCTGATCGAAACCGGCAAGTTCTACGCCGAGGGTGGCGCGCTGCTCACCTGGCCGGCCGAGAGGCTCGAGCGGCTGGTCGGCGCCACCGACGGTGCCGAGCTGCTCGACCAGGCGCTCGCCGCCGGCAAGGGCGCGGTGCTCCTGCTGCCCCACCTCGGCAACTGGGAGCTGTTCAATCCATACCTGATGGCGCGACACCCGTTCGTGGCGCTCTACCGCCCGCCACGGGTCGACGAGCTCGACAGCTTCCTGCTCGCCGCACGTCAACGCACCGGCTGCACGATGGTGCCAACGACGCCGCGTGGCCTCCGTCAGCTCTACCGCGAGCTCGCCTCGGGCAAGCTCGTCCTGATCCTGCCCGACCAGGAGCCGATTCGCTCGAGCGGCGTCTTCGCGCCGTTCTTCGGCGTTCCCGCCCTGACCATGACGCTGGTCGCCAGGCTGCTGCGCAAGTTCGGCTCTCCGGCCCTGGTGGGTTGGGCGACACGCGAGTCGGACGGTTGTTTCATCCTCCACTTCCGAGTCGCCTCGACCGCGCTCGGCGATCCCGACCCGGCGATCGCCGCCACCGCTCTCAATCGAGAGGTCGAGCGCTGCGTGCTGGAGCGTCCCGAGCAGTATCTATGGAGCTACAAACGGTTCAAGAGCCGCCCGGAGGACGAGGAGCACCGCCTGCGCGTTCTCGGCGACCCGACCGGCGTCAAGCTCTACCGTCGTCGTCCATGAGCGCCGCTTCGCTCAGGTACTCGGCCAGCAGCCGGCGGTCCTCCGCCGACAGATCGACCACCCGGATCGCCGCACCGCTCACCGCCGCTTCACGGTTCGACTGCACTACGCGACCCGCGACCGTGATGCCGCCCGAGCTGCCCGGGAGATCGAGCCGGATGTCGACCAGGGTACCCTCCGGCAGCTCGACGTCGCAGGTGAAGCGGAGTCCCGCTTCGGAGACGTCGACGGTCGTGACCGGATGGGGCTGCAGGGCGGGCGCCAGCATCAGGCCCTCGAGCTCCACCTGGACGCGCCGATGCGACCGGCGGTTACCGCCGTAGAGCTGTACCTGGTTCTTGCCCCTGGCCTTCGCCAGATAAAGTGCCTCGTCGGCACGGCGGACCAGCTCCCCGACGTCCGTGGCGTCGCCCGGATAGGTGGCGACGCCGGCGCTCACGGTCAGGTGATCGGGTCCCCAGTCGTGCGCCGCGATCGCGTGGCGCGCGCGCTCGGCGACCTGCTCGGCTCCGAGCTTCGGAGTCGACGGCGCGATGATCGCGAACTCTTCGCCGCCGTAGCGCGCCGAGATGTCGACCTTGCGGCACGCGGCGGCGAGCAGCCGACCGAACTCGGCCAGAACCTGATTGCCCGCGGTGTGCCCATGACGATCGTTGTAGGGCTTGAAGTTGTCGATGTCGAGCAGGATCAGCGACAGCGGCCAGCCGTACTGAGCGCTCCGCTGGAGCTCGTGGGCCATGTAGAGCTCGAAGAAGCGGTAGTTGCGCAGCCCGGTCAGCTGATCTCGGTAGGCGAACGCCTGGGTCTGCTCGAGCTGATGCATCTCGATCAGCGTCGGATTCTCGAGCCGCCGCTCGACGTGCAGGAAGAAGCTCGCGAGCGCCACCCGTAGATCGACCGGAGCTCCCCACCGCTCCTCGAGCCGCTGTCGGTGCTCGAGCAGCTCGCCCCAGCGGCGCCGCGCCTCTTCCGGCTCGAATCGGAGGTGGCAGAGAAGCGCGAGCAGGTGCGTGTAGGCCAGCAGGCCGTACTCGGACCGAAGCGCCTCGAGGCCGATCTGGAACTCACGCCCGCCGAGCTCGGTCGAGCCGATCAACTCCAGCAGCGATCGGCCGAGGTCGGTCTCTCCGACCTCGGCGGTGGCACCCGGACCACGTCGCTTCGCGCTGTGACTCCCCCGAGTCTCAGCCAAGAGCACCTCCCACGAGACAATAAACCCTAGCTCGACCCGATTCTATTGGAAGCGAGCGATAGAGTGGCCCCATGCTGGACACGGTCCGCTACTGGCTGGCGGTTCTCACGATCATCTCGATGCCGCCGGCGGTTCTTTACTGGTACGTCATCCACCCGTTCGCTTCCGCCTGGCGCCGGCTCGGGCGGTTGCCGGCCTACCTGATCGTCATCGGTCTCTGCGTGGCGATAGGCTACGGCCTCTGGCAGATCCGCGATCCGCTCCTGGGAGTCGACTACGGCTTCAATCCGTGGCTGAGCGCGTTGGGCCTGATCCTCTACCTGATCGCCATCTACGTCGAGCTCCAGTGCCGCAAGCACCTCAAGTTCTACATTCTGGCGGGCGCGCCCGAGCTCTCCAGAGACAACCCCGGCAAGCTGCTCGATCAGGGCATCTACAGCCGCATCCGGCACCCGCGCTACATGTCGCTCCTGTTCGGCACGGCGGGCTTCACTCTGTTCGTGAACTACCGGGGCACCTATCTCCTGCTGCTCGCCCTCCTGCCCCTGATCTACGGCCTGGTGCTGCTCGAAGAGCGCGAGCTGCGCGAGCGGTTCGGCGACGCCTACGTCGAGTACTCGCAGAAGGTCCCTCGCTTCATCCCCCGGAGGCGACGGCCCTGACTTCAACCACCCGTGGGGTGGTTCGTCGCCAACCCCAAAAGGATGGGGCAGAGCCCTCCCCGACCAGCTAGGCTTACGAGGCGATGGGAGAGGCAGGGCCAGCGATCCATTGCGAGAGCCTCGGCCGCCGTTTCGGCCGCCGATGGGTTCTGGCGCACGTCGACCTGACCGTCGAGCGCGCCGAAAGCCTGCTGTTGGCGGGGGCCAACGGCTCCGGCAAGACCACGCTCCTGCGCGTCCTGGCCGGCCTGTCCCGGCCGAGCGCCGGCAGCGTTCGCATCCTCGGGAGCGACCCGCACTCGGAGCGGCTCACCTGCCGCCGCTCGCTCTCGATGGTCTCCCACCGGGCCTACCTCTACGACGGGCTGACCGCGATCGAGATGCTGCGGGTCTGGGCTCGGTTGTGTGAGCGGAGCATCTCCGACGCGGAGCTGGATGGCCTGCTCGAGGAAGTCGCGCTGATCGACCACCGCGACCTGGCCGTGGGCGGCTTTTCTTCCGGGATGCGTAAGCGACTCACCTTTCTGCGAACGCGCATCGAGAACCCCGACATCCTGTTGCTCGACGAGCCGCTGGCGGCGCTCGACACCGCCGGAATGGACCTCGTGGAAGCCTGGATCGAGCGCGAGGTCGCACGCGGAACCACGGTGGTGGTCGCCTCCCACGCGATCCCGCGCATGAGCCGCATCTGCAAACGCGCTCTCCTTCTGGAGGACGGTCAGATCGCCTGGGAGGGGCCCGCGGCCGGCCTGCCGGCGCAGCTGGAGCGGCAGGGATGAGGACGGTCGGCCAGATCGTCGCTCTGGTGCGCAAGGACCTGCTGCTCGAGTGGCGCGGCCGGACCCGCGGGCTCTCGGTGGTCCTGTTCGGGGTCGTTACCCTGCTACTGTTCTCGTTCGCGGTCGGGCCCGACACCGCCGCCCTGCAGACCGGCGCCGCCGGTTTCCTGGTGCTGGCGCTGCTGCTCAGCTCGACCCTGGCGCTCTCCGAGAGCTTCCGCCTCGAGCACGAGAATCACGCGCTCGAGGGCCTGCTGCTGGCTCCGGTCGAGCCGGTGGCGCTCTACTACGGCAAGGCGCTCAGCAACACGCTCTTTCTCCTGCTGCTGGCACCGATCCTGACGCCGGTGGCGGTGGTGCTCTACGCGGTCGAGATCAGCTTGCTCGACCTGGCCGAGGTGATCGGACTCTGGGGGCTGGCGGCCGCCGGCCTCTCCGCTCCGGGCACCCTGTTCGCGGCCATGACCAGCCGGCTGCGCAGTCAGGACGTCCTCTTGCCGCTGCTGCTCTTTCCGCTGGTGGTACCGGTGATGCTCGGGTCGGTCAAGGCGATCGATCTGGTTCTGACCGGCGACCCGATGCAGCAGCTCGGCTCGTGGACCATGTTATTGGCAGGTTTCGATGTGATTTACTGGAGCCTCTGCGGTGTGCTATTCACGTACGTCGTCGAGGAAGGGGTGTAGATGAAACGACTGCGATGGGATGCGATTCTGGGCCTGCTGGGGGTGCTGTTGCTCCTGGTGGGCAGCTACATCGGTCTCTTCCTGGCGCCTCCCGATCGGCACATGGGCGAGGTCCAGCGTCTGATGTACGTCCACGTGCCGACCGCCTGGATCTCGATGCTGGTTCTGACCGCGGCCTTCGTCTTCGCAATCGCATCCATCTGGACCGGCAAGCCGAAATGGGATGCAGCGATGACCGGCGCGACCGAAGTAGGCGTGGTTTTCGGAGCCCTGCTCACAGCCCAGGGAATGATCTGGGCCAAACCCACCTGGGGTGTCTGGTGGGACTGGGACGTCCGCCTGACCACGACCCTGATCATGGTGGTTCTGTACGCGGGCATCCTGGTGCTGCGCTCGTTCGTCGACGACCCCGAGCGGCGAGCCACCTGGAGCGCGGTCGCGGTGATCGTCGGCTACGTCGACGTGCCGCTGGTCTACTTCTGCGTGCGCTGGTGGCGCAGCCTGCATCAGATCCAGTCGTCGCCCGAGACCGTAGCTTCCTCTATGGTCGTGCCGTTGCGAATCAACTCGTTCGCGATCCTGTTCATCGCTATCTGGTGCATCGCCCAGCGCGCGCGCCTGGAGATGGCCCGCCGGCGCGGAGAGAGCGTCGCCCTGCCACCGAAGCGTGCACCCCGCACGGCCGAGATCCCGGGTACGCCGCAGGGGGTTGACAATGTCTGAGACAGCCATGCCCGAAGGTGTCATCGTTGGGGCGTGGAACTTCGTGATCGGCGGCTACGGGCTCACCGCCCTGGTCTTCATCACCTACGCCTGGAGCCTCTGGCGTCGCCGCAAGGCATCCGATCGGGATGCGAGGAGCAATGGATGAGCGAACGACGACGACGTGTTTTCATCACCCTGGCCGCACTGCTCGTCAGTGTCGGCGTGCTCGCCTACCTCGGCTTCGGCGGAATCGGCGAGAACCTGGTCTACTACTGGAGCCCGACCGAGCTCAAGGCGTCGGGCGACCAAGCGGTCGGAGCGAACATTCGCTTGGGAGGGCTGGTCGAGCCCGGCTCGATCGAGCGTGAGCAGGACGGCCTGACCCTCCGCTTCGCAGTCACCGACGGCGAGGCTTCGGTCCCGGTTTCGGCCGAGACCGTACCGCCGGCGATGTTTCGCGAGGGCATCGGCGTCGTGGTCGAGGGCACGATGCGGTCGGACGGCTGGTTCGAGACCCGCCGCCTGATGGTCAAGCACGACAACGAGTACCAGCCGCCCGGTGAGATGCAGGACCTCGACATTAAAGAGCTGATGAAGTCGATGCAGTTCGAAGAGTCGGACACGTGATCTCGAACCTAGGATCGGGCCTGGTCCTGCTGTCGCTGCTGGTGTGCGCGATCGGTATACCGGTCGCCTACGGTGCCGGTGCGCGCCGCTCGCTGCGCGGACTGGAGCTCTCGAAGCGCCTGGCCTACCTGTTCGGAGGGCTGATGGTCCTCGCCAACCTGGTGATGGTCTACGCGCTGGTCGCACACGACTTCTCGGTCTCGTACGTCGCCCAGGTCGGCTCGCGGGCGACGCCTCTGGTCATCACCATCGTCTCACTCTGGTCGTCGCTCGAGGGCTCGATCCTCTTCTGGGGGTTCGTCCTCGGCCTCTTCACCGCTGCCTTCGCCTACCTCCAGCGGCAGGGCCATGAGCACTATCTCGGCTACTCGCTCGGCACGCTGTTCGCGATCGGGCTCTTCTTCAGCTATCTGATCGCCGGCCCGGCCAATCCGTTCGCGCCGACTCCGCCGCCGGTGCCGACCGACGGCCCGGGACCCAACGCGCTTCTCCAGAACCACATCCTGATGATCGTCCACCCGCCGATGCTCTATCTGGGCTACGTCGGGATGAGCGTACCGTTCGCGATGGCGGTCGCCGCGCTCCTGCGCGGGCAGCTCGGAGCGACCTGGCTCAAGCCGCTCCGCAACTGGCTGCTGGTGCCGACCGGCTTCCTGACCCTGGGCATCATGCTCGGCGGCTGGTGGTCGTACGAGGTGCTGGGCTGGGGCGGGTACTGGGCCTGGGACCCGGTCGAGAACGCCTCGTTTCTCCCCTGGCTGACGGCGATCGCGGCGCTGCACTCGGCGATCGTCATGCAGCGGCGCGGCTCGCTCAAGGCGTGGACGACGATCCTGGTCATGATCACCTTCCTGTTGACGATCCTCGGGACGTTCCTGACCCGCTCGGGCGTCGTCAACTCGGTCCACTCCTTCACCCAGAGCCCGATCGGCCCACTCTTTCTGACCTTCCTCGGCATCTGTCTCTTCGGCGTCGTGATCCTGCTGGCGCTGCGGGTCGACACCTTGGTATCCGAACCGTCCGAGGACGCGTTGTTCGCGCGCGAGGGAGCGTTTCTGCTGAACAACCTGCTGCTGGTGGCGTTCACGTTCACCGTGCTGATCGGCACTATCTTTCCGATCGTCGCCGAGGCGGTGCGGGACGTGAAGGTGAGCGTCGGCGAGCCCTACTTCAACCGCATGGCGGTGCCGATCTGCTTCGGACTGCTGATGCTGATGGGCATCGGCCCGGCCCTGCCCTGGGGCAGGGCGAGCGCTGCCGAGATCCGTCGAGCTCTCCTGACCCCGGTGCCGGCGGCGCTGCTCGCGGTCGGTCTGACGGCGCTTCTGGGCGGCCGTGACCTCGGCATCCTGCTGACCGGAGCGATGGCCGGCTATGCGCTCTGGGTGACCGGAGCCCGGGGAACCGAGGCGATGCGCCGGCGCCGGGCGCGAGGCGACTCGCCCGGCGACGTCGCCAGGAAGAGCCTGCTCAGGAGCCCGCGGTTGCTCGGCGCGTACGTGGTCCACTTCGGAGTGATCGTCACCTTCGTCTCGATCGCGGTCTCGTCGACGTTCCAGACCAGCGAGGAAGCGGTACTGGCGCCCGGCCAGGAGTTCGCGATCGCCGACTACTCGCTCACCTTCAAGGAGGTTCGGGTCGAGCAGGAGCCCCATCGGGTCGCGCGCAAGGCGACCCTGGCCGTCAACAACTCCGGGCGTGACCTCGGCACCCTGCAGCCGGCGATGAACCATTACCCGACCATGCAGGAGCCGATCGGCACGCCCGCGGTCCGCACTTCGCTCACGCACGATCTCTATCTGACGATGATGGAGGTCTTGCCGGACGGCCGCGTCGGCATCCGGGCGATCGTCACCCCGGCGGTCCTGTGGATCTGGATCGGCGTGCTGATCATGAGCGCCGGCATCGGCCTCTGCCTGGTCTCGCCGGTGGCGCCGAAGAAGGCGGCGGCATGAATCGCGTCGCCCTGATCCTCGGAGCCCTGCTCGTTCTGCCGCTCCTGATCTTCCTCGCGATCTCGTTCCGCTACGACCCGCGAGCGATCGACTCGCCGCTGGTCGGAAAGGCGGCACCCACCTTCTCTCTCGCCGATCTCGACGGTCACGTCTATCAGCTCCCCGAGTCGCCCGCGCGGCCGGTGGTGATCAACTTCTGGGCCACCTGGTGCCAGCCGTGCATCGTCGAGCATCCCGTGCTGCTGGCCGGCGCGCGCCGCTACGCCGGTCGCGTCGACTTCCTCGGCATCGTCTACCAGGACAAGCCACAGCTGATCCGCGAGTTCGTCGCCCAGCGCGGCGCCTGGGGCCCGTCCCTGCTCGACCCCGGCTCGGAGGTGGCGATCGCCTACGGTGTCTACGGTGCTCCGGAGACGTTCGTCGTCTCCACCGACGGCACGATCGTCGAGCGGATCACCGGAGTGGTCACGCCGCAGGCACTCGAGCAGATTCTGGGAGGTCTGCTGTAGCCGCGATGCGCCCGCGCCATCCGATCGCCGTGCTCGTTCTGCTTCTGTCGGTCGCCGTGGCCGGCACCGGAACGGCGCAGGACCCGGCGTACGACGCGCTCGGCCTCCGGCCGCCGCTCGGTCTCGACTCCCCGAAGCTGGACGAGCCGCCCGCGGAAACGCCGCTCGAGGGGGACGAGCTCGACCGCCGCACCGAGGAGATCACCAGCCTGATCCGTTGTCCGGTCTGTCAGGGTCTGTCGGTCGCCGACTCGCCGACCGACCTGGCGTTGGCGATGAAGGCCGAGGCACGCCAACTGATCGCGGCGGGCTACTCCGAGGACCAGATTCTCAGCTACTTCGAGCGCTCCTACGGTGAGTTCATCCGGCTCTCACCCAGGGCAGAGGGGTTCAATCTGCTCGTCTGGCTGGCGCCGATCCTGGCGGTCCTGGTCGGAGTCTGGCTGGTGGCGACGCGTGTCCGCACTCCCCGATCGGCTACCGAGGAGACGAGCGTCGAATCGGACCCGGAGCTCGAGCCCTACCTGGAGATCGTCCGCCGAGAGGTCGGCAGTTGAGCTGGCTACCCGGACTGGTGGTCCTGATCGTGGGTCTGGCGGGAGGCCTGCTGCTGGCCAGGGCCTTCAAGGGCAGCGCCAGGCGGAAGACGCCGGCCACCGGCCGCGAGCTCCGGATCGCCGATCTGGAGGCACGTCGCGACGAGCTCTACACACGGCTGCGGGAGATCAACCGCGGGCTCGCACCCGCGGCGGACCGCGAATCTCTCGAGCTGGCGGCGGCCCGGACCCTGCGCGATCTCGACCGGCTGGGAGGCGACCTCGTAGAGAAGGAGCCCAGGCTCGCACGTGAAGAGGAGACCGAGGCGCCGGCCGAGGCGACGCCGGCCCGCGCGCCCGCGCGCCATTTCCTGACCGGCTTCGCCTACGGCGCCGGCCTGCTGATCCTGGTCGGCGGGCTGATCTACTGGGCGGTGCGAGATGCCCAGCCGCGGCAAGACACGACCGCACCGATGTCCGCGCCGGCGGCCGGCGATCCGGTGCATCCGGACCTCTCCGATCTGCCACCCGAGGCGGCGAACCGGATCGCTTCGATCATCGCTCATCTCGAGCGCGCCCCCGACGATCTGGATGCCCGCAAGGACCTCGGCTACGCCTACCTCGGCGCTTCGCGCTTCGTCGAAGGGTACCGGGTGGCCGAAGAGATCCTCGCCCGCCGACCCGAGGACCCAGACGGCCTCTACATGCAAGGCCTGGTACGCCTGACCATGGGTCAGGCGCAGATCGCCGAGGAGCTCCTCAACCGTGCTCTGGCGGCGGATCCCGACCACGTCGACTCGCTCACCGCGACCGGCATCATCAGCCTCCAGAGAGGTGACTACCCGACTGCGATCGCCATCTGGAAGCGTGGACTCGCGGCGATCGGCGGCAGCAACGAGATGATCGAGCGATTGATCAGGCTCGCCGAGGAAGGCCGGCCGCCGGAGGAGATTCTCGGCATGACACCGCCCCCCGCCGAGCCGCCCCCCGCTGAAGCGCGGACCGAGCCGGCGGTGGCTCCCGAGCCGCAGGCCACCGCACCGGATGCCATCACGGTCTCGGTCGGGTTGGCACCGGGAGCGAATCCCGTCCCCGGGTCGATTCTCTACGTGATCCTGCGCGGCGAGGGCAGCGGACCCCCGGTCGCCGTCAAGCGTATCGAGACCCCGAGGTTTCCGATGACCCTGACGCTGACCCAGGCCGACAGCATGATGGGGGCGCCGATCCCCGAGACCGGCCAGCTGACCGCCCGCCTCGACGTCGACGGTAGCGTCTCGACCCGCGATCCGGGCAATCTGGAAGCGGCCGCGGAGGTGAGCCTCGGCGAGGCGGTAACGCTGCGTCTCGACACGCCCGGCTGAGCGCCGGTGAGATGGGGGCGAGCGAATGACGGTCGTCAAGGTGGTCGCCACACATCTCGCTCTCTATCTCGTCACCTACCTGTCTCTCGATCTCGTCGAAGACAACCTGACGTCGAGCGGTACTGTCGCACTGGTCATCCTCGGCGCTTCGGTTCCGTTGTCGTTCCTGGCGAATCTCTGGGCTCTCACCGGCCCGGCGCCCCGAAGCGCCGGAAACGCGCTGCGCGCGATACTGATCACCGCACTCATCAGCCCCATGTCGCTGATGGGTTGGCTGGCGCTCTACGTCAAGCTGGCCGGCTACGAGTCATAGGCTGCCGTTCCAGGCCGCTCCCCTCACCGCACTGCCACCCCATAGAAGGGATTGAAAGGGGAAGATCTCCCTGCTCTCGAAGCTACTCGACCAGCTCGCCCGCCCGCTTGGTGGCCTCGACCACCGCTTTGATCAGGGTCACCCGCAGACCGCCTTCCTCCAGCTTGAGGATGCCGTCCATGGTGCAGCCGGCGGGCGTCGTCACGTCGTCCTTGAGTAGCGCCGGCGCGCTCTGGGTCTCGAGTACCATGCTCGCCGCACCGAGGCACGCCTGGGCCGCGCACTCGGTGGCGATGTGGCGCGGCAGGCCGACCTTCACGCCGCCCTCGGCGAGCGACTCGATGATGATGTAGACGAAGGCCGGGCCGCTCGCCGCCAGACCGGTGACCGCGTTGAAGTAGCTCTCGTCCAGCACCACGGTGCGCCCCATACCGGCGAAGATCTTGCGCGTCACCTCGACGTGATCCGGCTCGGCCCACCGACCGCCGCAGATGGCGGTCATCCCCTGACCGATCAGGCTCGGCGTGTTCGGCATGGCGCGCACGACGGGAGTCCCCTCGGGAAGCGATTCCTCGAGCATCGCCGTCGTGGCGCCGGCGGCGATCGAGACCAGCACCTTGCCGCCGCCGAATTCGCCGGCGATCTCCTCCAGTACCTCGCTCACCCCCTGGGGCTTGACGCACAAGAGGATCATGTCGGCGGCTGCGGCCGCCTCGCGGTTGTCGGTGGTGGTCTGGACCCCTTCGGCCGCCGCCAGCCGGCTCAAGGGCTCTTCCTTGCGACGGGTGGCGATGATGTTCTCGGGGCCGACGTCGCCGTCCTGCAAGAACGCGTGGACCAGGGTGGTACCCATCTTGCCAGCACCGATGACCGCGACTCGCTCGATCGCGTACTCGCTCATGAGCTCTCTCCTTCGACCGGCGCCGTCGACTCGAGGAGTGCCTTCGCTTCCTCGGCCCGGCTCTCGGGTACTCGAATGACCGCTCCGAAACGCCGTCCTTCGGGGACCATCGCGGTCGGGCCGAACGGGAACAGACCCGACGATTCGTCGCCCTGCACCGTGTACGGAATATCGGCCGAGGCGAACAGGGACTTGACCACCGGCAAGAGCGCCGCGTCCGCCGAGCGCAGAACCTCGACCGACGGCTCGGCCTCGTGGGAAGGCTCCTCCGGCGGGGTCGGCACCAGGCTCACCTCGCAATCGGCGCATTGGTAGACGCCGTCGCGGAATTCGGCTCCACATTCTGGACAGAACATCGAACGACCTCCTGGGTGGGGTCGACGCCTACCTCGGCGTCGAGGGTACCGGTACCGGCTGAAGGAGCTCGTCACAGAGCGCCTCGAGCAGGATCTGTCGCGCACGACCAGCTATGTCGTCTAGCGATGGGCTCTGGGCGTACTTCTCGAGCGCTCGAGCTCGCAGCTCCTCGAAGCTGGGCAGCTCAGGCAGATGCCAGTCCGATAGGTAGGCCTCGGCCCGGGCCCGGGTCAACCGCGTCCGCTCGCGCAGAGCGTCCAGGTCGGGCATCTGCTCCCACTTCGCCCGGATCTCGGCGGTGATGGTCTCGATCGAGAAACTGAGCGCCAGCTCCCGGGCGACCTTCTCGATCACCGGCGGGCGGAGCGGTTTGACGCCCTGGACGACCGCTCGCGGCGGCGACCTGAGGTCCCAGACGACGCCGAGCCACGAGAGCAGCTTCAAGAGGTAGAAGGTGACGTCGATCTCCCACCAGCGGAATCCCTGCCGAGTCGACGCCTGGTAGTGGTGGTGATTGTTGTGCCAGCCCTCACCCATCGTCAGCAGCGCGAGCAGCCAGTTGTTGCGGGAGTCGTCGCCGGTGATGTAGCGCTGCTTGCCGTAGACGTGCGCCAACGAGTTGATGGCGAAGGTGCAGTGATAGACCAGGACGGTGCTGACGAAGAACCCGACGACCAGGCCGGACCAGCCGAGAGTGAGCAGTACCAGCAGAGCCAGCACCACCGCCGGGAGCCGATCGTGCTTGTCGAGCCAGACCAGCTCGGGATAGCGCGTCAGGTCCTTGACTGTGCTCAGGTCGGCATCGCCCTTCGAGTGGGTGAAGATCCACCCGAGGTGCGCCATCCAGAAGCCGCTCTGGGCCGGCGAGTGGACGTCGTTCGGGGTGTCGGAGTACTTGTGATGCTCTCGATGCTTGGCCGCCCACCAGATGGCGCCCTTCTGCGCCGAGGTGCCGGCGACCAGGGCGAGAACGAACTGGAAGAACCGGCTGGTCTTGAACGACTTGTGCGAGAAGTAGCGATGGAGACCGGCCGTGATCGCGAACATGCGCACGAAGTAGAGAGCCAGGCAGACGACGACGTCGACGGTGCGGAAACCGGTCCAGAAGACTGCCAGGCAGGCGAGATGCACGAGCACGAAAGCCACCGCGCTGGGGTAGATGATGTCGTCGTTGTGAATGCGAGAAGAAATGGATGCCATGCTTTCTCCAGCCTAGGCGAGTGCCATCGACGGCGTTATCAACGCCTCCACACAGGCCATGAAACTCTCCACGTCGAATTGATCGGGGTCCATGATCGCCTGCACGGCGCAGCCTTCGACGAAGCTGACACAGACCGCGGCCAGGCTCTCGGCGGTCACTCCCGGCGGGGTGCCGTCCTCGCTCAACACTTCGACCAGCAGCGGGCGGAAGACCTCGCGGTAGCGATCGAGCGCCGAGCGCAGCTTCTCGCGCACTTCCGGATGACGCGTTCCCATCACCCAGTAGTCGAAGAAGAGCTCGACCTGGACCCGCTCCCGCCCGACGCTGTCGATCGCCTTGCGCAGACGCGCCAGGAAGCGCTCGCGGGCGGTCGGCAAGCTCAGGACGCCTTCGTCGGTGCGCATGATCACCGTCCGCTCCAGCAGCCAGTCGAGCAGCGCAACGAGCAGCGCGTCCTTGCTCTTGAAGTAGAAGAAGACCAGCCCGCTGCTGAGACCGGCCTCCTCGGCGACTCGACGCCCGGTCAGGCTTTCGAGGCGATCCCTGGCAGCGACGCGGAACGCCGCTTCCAGTATCTGCTCGCGCCGAGCGCTCTCCGAAGCTCTTTGCCTGACCATCTAGCCATTCTACGAGAACCTACTCCGGTTGGGGGTCGTATTCGGATAGGGTCCCGCTGACGATGGCTCGAATCGCGCTGTTTTTGGTCGTCACACTGCTCTCCGGCTGGACGGCTGGCGACGCACTCGCCGCCGAGGCCGAGCGGCAGTCTCCCCGCTTCATGCGCGGGATGATCGTCTCCTGTCCGCGTTTCGGAGAGGTCTGGGGCTCGCCCGAGATGACCGAGAGCCTGCGCGAGCTGGCCGGGCTCGGGGTCGAGTGGGTTTCGATCCACCCCTACGCCGGCGTCCGCCGGACCGGCGAGGTGCGCCACTGGCCGGCGGTCGAGACCGGCTACCTCGAGCGGGCGGTCGAGATCGTGCGCGCCCAGGGGATGAAGCTCTTCTGGAAGCCGCATCTCGCCTACTGGGGGAGCTTCGAGTGGCGCGGCGCGATCGACTTCGGCGACGACCAGGAGGCGTGGGACAGGTTCTTCGACCGCTACGAGCTGTTCATCGTCGACCAGGCAAAGTTCGCACAGAGGTCGGGCGCGGAGCTGTTCGCCATCGGAGTCGAGCTCGAGGCCACGACCTACCACGCCGATCGCTGGCTGCGCATCATCGAGCGGGTGCGCTCGGTCTACGACGGCACGATCACCTACGCCGCCAACTGGGATTCGCTGGAGTCGGTGCCATTCTGGGGCTCGGTCGACATGATCGGCGTTCACGCCTATTTCCCGCTCAGCCAGCAGAGCGATCCGAACCGGGACGAGATCTGGCGGGGCTGGGACGAACCGCTCGCCCGCCTGGAGGCGCTGACGCGACGCCACGGCGGCAAGCCGATCGTCTTCGCCGAGATCGGCTACAACCGATCGCACGACGCCGCGCGCATGCCCTGGAAGCACGAGATGAGCGACTCCCCCGAGAGCCGTGCGTTGCGCCAGCGCCTGATGGACGTGGCGCTCGCGCGCATCGAGAGCGTGCCGAGCATCCGCGGGATGTTCTGGTGGAAATGGATCCCGGGCGACTGGCGCTACGACCGCGACTTCTCGATGCGCAATCCCGAGGCGAAGCAGGCGTTGATCGAGCGCTGGGCCAGCGGCCGCTAGCCGGTGCCAGGCTAGCCGGTGCCAGGCCTGCAAGATGCAAGCTCATCTACTTAGCGGCGAAGAGCTCAACTTGCATCTTGCAGGCCTGGCACCGAGGGAGCGATTTTCGAGTAATCTGGTGGCGAATCCGATGTCGGATGCTGCCCGAGTCGTCATCGAGCGCTTCATGCGCGGCCTGGTCCGGCGCAATCCGGAGGAGCCGGAGTTCCACCAGGCGGTGCGCGGCGTGGCGGAGAGCATTACTCCGTACATCCTCGACAACCAGGGCTACCGGCACGCCCAGATCGCCGAGCGACTGACGGAGCCCGA
Organism: Thermoanaerobaculia bacterium; assembly: GCA_947259925.1. Taxonomy (GTDB): domain Bacteria; phylum Acidobacteriota; class Thermoanaerobaculia; order Multivoradales; family JAHEKO01; genus JAHEKO01. The sequence continues at coordinate 70,677 of CAMYOG010000047.1, read as the reverse complement.
TCGGATCATCATCTTCCGGGTCTCCTGGGAGGACGACCGGGGCAACGTGCGCGCCAACCGTGCCTGGCGCGTCCAGTTCAACAACTCGATCGGGCCGTACAAGGGCGGGCTCCGGTTCCACCCCGACTGCAACCTGAGCGTCCTCAAGTTCCTGGCGTTCGAGCAGGTCTTCAAGAACAGCCTGACCGGCCTGCCGCTCGGCGGCGCCAAGGGTGGCGCCAACTTCAATCCGAAGGGGAAGAGCGAGAGCGAGGTGATGCGCTTCTGCCACTCGCTGATGGTCGAGATGTATCGCCACATCGGCGACGACATCGACGTGCCGGCCGGCGACGTCGGCGTCGGCCAGCGTGAGATCAGTTTCATGTTCGGTCAATACAAACGGCTCGCCAACCGCTTCGAGGGCGTGCTGACCGGCAAGGGGATCAGCCACGGCGGCAGTCTGGTGCATACCGAGTCGGCCGGCTACGGCGTCGTCTACTTCACCCAGAACATGCTCGAGCGGGTCGGCCGGGAGATCGAGGGGATGACCTGCTCGGTGTCCGGCTCGGGCAACGTCGCCCTGTACGCGATCGAGAAGCTGACGCAGCTCGGCGGCAAGGCGGTGACCGTCTCCGACAGCACCGGCTTCATCCACGACCCCGACGGCATCGACGCCGACAAGCTCGAGTGGCTCAAGGAGCTCAAGGGAGCGCGCCGCGGCCGGATCGAGGAGTATGCCCAGCGCTATGACCGGGCGACGTTCCATTCTGGCAAGCGGCCCTGGGCGGTGTCGGTGGACATTGCCCTGCCTTGCGCGACCCACAACGAGATCGCGGACGAAGACGCCCGCTCCCTCGTCGCCAACGACGTCCTGGCGATCGCCGAGGGCTCCAACATGTCGTGCGCGCCCCGCGCCGTTCACCGGCTGATCGACGCCCGTACGCTCTACGGGCCCGGCAAGGCGGCGAACGCCGGCGGCGTGATCGCGTCGGGGCTCGAGCAGAGCCAGAACGCCCAGCGCATGCCGTGGACCCGTGAGGAGGTCGACACCCGGCTGCGCTCGATCATGCGCACCATCCACGCCAAGTGCGTCGCCCACGGCGAACAGCCTGACGGCTCGGTCAACTACGTCGTCGGTGCCAACCTGGCGGCGTTCGTGAAGGTCGCCGACGCGATGGTCGCCTACGGCGCGGTCTGACCGGCCTCGCTGGCGTCAGTCTTCTTCCCACGAGCCATAGAGCGGGTTCGGAAGCACGAAGTAGCGCACCCCGAACTCGTCGTAGGCGGAAGTCCCCGCCTCGCGCACCGACTGATCCAGGTCCGGGAAGTCGCGAATGTTGTCGCCGATCCACATCACGATCTCGAGCGGACCGAGGTCGGTGCCGTCGCCCGACCGGACCTCCTGCCAGCGCGACTCCTTGCGGTCCTCGCCCTCGCGCTTGCAGCGCAGATGGTCGAACGGGACGCCCACCGCCTCCAGGTTGTCGCGCGTCGCCGGGCAGAGCTCTTCGGAACGATTGGTGACGATCGCTACCCTGCCTCCCAATCGGTAGACAGTCTCGATGAAATCGATCGCGCCCGGAATCGGCGGCGCCTGCTTGCGCGACACCCACTCTCGCCAGGTCTCCGCGGTCCAGCGCCCGCCTACCGCCGCCCGCTCCACCGAGTAGTCGAGATTGCTCAGGACCGTCTCGTCGGCATCCATCACCACCACCCAGGTGCCGGGCTCCAGCTCCCTGGCCGTCTGCTCGACCCGTGCGGCCGCCAGGCGGTAGGTCTGGACCAGCGCCGCCTCGTACTCCGCCGAGTCGCGCACCCAGAGGATCTCGTAGCTGGTCTCGACCGCCGAGGGCGGCGATTCGGGCACGGCGACCGGGGCGGCGCCGCCCGCACAACCGCCGAGTGCGATGGCGATCAGCAAGAGAGACAGTCTGGAACCGGACATCTGGCGCTACCTCCGCACGATCTTCTACCTGCCCGTCCGCCGCATGTACTCGCGTAGGGCGGCGCGCCGGATGTTGTCACGAACTCCGGACGAGATCTTGGCCATGAAGCGCAGGTCGGACGTCCGGAGCTTCTCGATCAGCCGCAGCGCCACGGGCGACGGCGTCTTCGGGTTCTTCGCCACCAGGCCGAGGACCTCCTGGTTCTTCCCCCAGCGGCCGTCCTCGACGATCCGCTTGAGCAGCGCCCCCGTCGTGTGGGTCGATTTGACCACGCGGACGACGTCCTTCCCCTCGACCCGGGGGTTGAGCAGTAGCGCTTGCAGCACCTGCGGCGAGCTGTCCTTCAACAGGATCTGCCGTTCGACCCGATCCGCCTTGCGCGCCAGAATGGTGCGCTGGTTCGGGTTCATCGCCCGGATCCGATGAATCGGCGAGGTGCCTCGGGTCTCGCCCGCCTCCTCCTCGAGGTCGGCGTCGGCGGCCGTCGTACTCCGGCGCGGACTGCTCGCGGTCGCCAGCGCCAGCTTGAGCCGCTCGGTCTCGGCGGCGCCCCAGCCGCCGAGGAGCAGAGCGGTGGCGTACTTCCCCGCCGCGGTCTTCGACACACCGCTCACCTCCGCCCGGCAGGCGAAGTCGACCCCGTCGTCCGAGCGCGCCTGGATCGTCACCTCCTGGCGGAACGCCGGCTGGTCGGAGAGCTCGACCAGGACGCCGCCCTCGGAGACGGCGCGCTCGAAGAAGCTCCGCACTTCCTCGCGGTCGTCGAAGCCGAGGGTTACCTCGCCCGCCTCGCGGTCGAACTCGATTCTCATCGAACTAGAAAGGCCTCGACTCCTGGGAGCCGAGGCCTCGGGTTTGTCTCGGTGGCGTGGGGTACCCCTTGAGGGGTGCCTCCAGTGATAGCGCCACGGACGCTGTGGAGAGCCCCTAAGAGGACGCCACCTCCACTAAACCGCGTATATCAGATACCACTGGATCACCTCCCTTCTGGGCGTACCCCATTTGGCGGGCCCCACCCCGCCCGGTTCCTCGGGCCGCCCAAACCCTCGAAACCGCCGCACTACTCCGGCGAACGAAGCATGCGGATGCGAAGCTGTCCAGATGTTCCAGGATCAACCCCCGGGTTGTCAAACTCATAGTTCACCAAGCGGCTCGCGATCTGCCGGTAGAATTCTTCGATGGCCTCGGCCCGGAACCAGAGTGCGAGCGTCGAGACCTTCGAGGCTGGCGCGGCGATCCTCGCCAATCTGCTGACTCTGGCAACGCTCGCCTGGGCCTGGTACCTGCTGCGCTCCGACGCCGATCTCTACTATCGGAGCGTCCAGGAAGACCAGGCGCTCGAGTGGGCCAGCTTCCTCGCCTTTCTGGTCGCGGCCGGGCTGTTCGCGGTCGCGGCCGCCCGTGAGCGACGTGCGACCGGCGCGATCCCCTGGTTCTTCACCGGCGTCTCGCTCTTCTGCTTCTTCGTGGCGATGGAGGAGATCTCCTGGGCGCAGCGGGTCTTCGCCTATCGCCCGCCGGCCTATTTCCTCGAGCACAACTTCCAGCAGGAGCTCAACGTTCACAACGTGGTCGACAGCGACTATCGCAAGCTCGCGGTGAAAGTGGTCCTGCTCGGCTACGGCGTCGTCCTGCCGCTGCTCTACCTCTTCCGGCCGGTGCGGCGCCTGTTCGACTCCTGGTCGATCAAGGCACCCTCCCCCTGGCTGACCCCGATCTTCCTGGTCTCCTACCTCATGTATTCGAGCTACGCCTGGGAGTTCACCGGCGAATGGGTGGAGCTGATGATGGGGCTCGGATTCCTGTTCGCGGCGTTGCCGCCCCTCGCCCGATGGCGGACCGCGGCCCGGTCGAGCGCCGGCCGCCAGCGAGTGCAGGTCGCGGCCTGGTGGCTGGTGGTCGTTCTCGGCGGTGCCCTGCTCGCCTTCGGATCGGAACGGCTGCGGGCCGGGCGCCCGGAGCTGATCGAGGCCGCCAAGAGCGAAGCCGGCGCTCTGCGACTCGACTTTCTCGGTCTGAACGAGATCTGCCTGAGCAAGCGCCACCTGAACAAGCGCGTCTATTCCTACGTCGAGAAGTACGACCAGGACGAGCTCTACGAAGGCCGGTTCGCGGCGTTGGTCGCCCAGGGCCTGCCCGAAGACCGGGCCCGCTTCTTTCTCGATCCCTGGAACTCACCCTACTGGGTGCAGTGCACCCGGGACGGCGAGCGTCGCTTCCACTACGTCTACTCGTTCGGGCCGAACCGGAGGCGGGAGAGTACCGAGTTGGAGATCCTCGGCGACGACATCGGCTCGGTCTTCTATCGCCGCGGCCTCGCCTCCGACTGAGCCCCGGCGCCAAGAAAAAGGAGCGGCTCCGGAGAGCCGCTCGACGAGAGACAAGTCGACGAAGTGTCGACTCAGATCAACACTCTTCTTCCCCCCGGTTGGTGGCGCTCCTCGACCACCCGGACACTGTCCGCCTCGAGTATTCGTAGTTGCCGCCGTTTCTCACGGTCTCAACACCCCAGTCACGAGAGGTCAGGTCACCTCCCCCCGGCCCGCAGGTATTCCAGTCCGACCGGGAAAGACCGTTCGGCGGCTCGGCTAGCCCGTGTGCGGGCCCCTGGCTTTGCGTCCCCGGCTCACGCCGAGGTTGCCCTTGTCGTGGTCGATGAAAAGAGAGTACGGACGGCGGTTTTGATGGTCAAATTGGCAAGAGTGAATACATGCACAGCCCACCCGAGCCGAGGCTCGGACCGGACCTGCGCGCTCACTCGCCGGCGACCTTGAGCACCAGGACGGTGCGGTCGTCGTAGGTCTCGGCCTGCTCCGCGTGCATGTGGGTCGCGGCGAGCAGGCCGCGCGCAATCTCGCGCGCGGAGCCGCTGGCCAGGCGCTGCAGCGTGCCCTCGAGACGCTCGCGGCCGAACTCCTCCTCGGAGGAATTCAGACTGTCCTCGACCCCGTCCGAGATCAGGACCACGGCGTCCCCTTCGTGGAGGTCGATGGTCACTTCGTCGTATTGCCGCCCCGACAACAGACCTAGCGGCACGCCCCCGACCTCGATCCTCTGGAGCGTGCGGCCACGGAGCAGATAGGGGAAGGGCAGTCCCGAGTTCGCCAGCGTCAGCTGGCGCCGGTGGCTGTCGTAGACACCGAAGCCGAGCGCGACGAAGCGATTGTCGAAGCCGAGCTGGCAGAGCTTCTGGTTCATGTCGGTCAGGATGCGACCCGGCCCGAAGCCCGAATGGCCCGCCGCGTACTCCCGCAGCGTGCCGACCGCCAGCGAGCCGTAGAGCGCCGCGGACGTCGCCTTGCCCGCGACGTCGCCGACCGCGATCGCGATCCGGCCGTCGCCGAACGGCAGAAAATCGTAGAAGTCACCGCCCAGGTGCCGGGCCGGATCGTAGGCGAACCCGATCTCGACTCCCTGGACCCAGGGCGTGGAGGTGGGCAGCAGCTGTTTCTGCACCTCGCGTGCGGTCGAGAGGTCCTTCTCCAGCCGCTTCTCGTCTTCCTGGAGCTGCTCGTAGAGACGCGCGTTCTCGAGCGCGATCGCCATCGACGACGCCAGCGTCGACAGCAGCTGCTGGTCCCTGTTGCTGAAGGCGTCGTAGCTGCCGCTCTCTAGATCGAGCACGCCGATCAGATTCCCCTTGAAGATCATCGGCACCGCCAGCTCCGACTTGACGTCGAAGTCGTGGCTGCAGGAGACGTAGCGCGGCTCGCGGTGCACGTTCGGCACCCGGATCGGCTGGCGGAGGGCGGCCGCGGTGCCGCTGATCCCGCGACCGATCTCCATGGTCATCTTCTGGCCGGTCCACGGACCGTCACCGCGGATCGACAGCGACGGTACGAGGAGCTGCTGCTGCTCGTCCCAAAGGAAGAGGGTGAAGATGTCGTAGTTGACCAGGTGCTTGACCATCTCGGCAACGCGTTGCACGAGCTGGCGCCGATCGAGAATCGAGGTCAGCTCCCTGCTGACCTGATGCAGGAGCGAGAGCGTGCGCGCCTGCTCGCTCATGTTCTGGTACAGGCGCGCGCTCTCGATCGCCGCGGCCAGGTGGTCGCCCAGGAACGACAGCAGCCGCTGCCGCTCGGCCGAGAAGAAGTCCCGCCGCGAGCCGCCGACCTCGAGCACTCCGATCGTGTGGCCCTTGCTGATCAGGGGCACGGCGATCTCGGACCGGACGTCGGCGGAGGCGTTGATGTATCGCGAGTCGCAGGCGACGTCGTTGGCCACCACGACCTCGCCGCGCTGGGCGGCGGTGCCGACGATCCCCTGGCCGAGACCGAAGCGCCAGTGCTTGACCACCTCGGAGTCGAATCCGACCGCGATCTCGAAGCGGAGCTCGTGCCCGAGCTCGTCCAGCAGCAGGATCGCCAACGTCTCGTAGTCGATGTAGCCCTTGAGCAGGCGGGCGACCTCGTGCAGCCCGGACTCCAGATCCGAGGCCGTGTTGAGGGCCGTCGAGACGCCCAGAAGGCACTCCGCGATCTCCGCGGATGGGCGACCCGCGGGCGCGCTCCGGAGACCGGTCTCGGGCTGATTCTTGAATAGCTGATCGCTCATGCCACCGTCCCGAAACCTAGAACAAAAGTCGAGCCCAGTTTCTTTCCGCGGCGGATAGACTCGGCCCGCGAGGGGCGACCGAGTTGGCCAGGAGACGCACCACCCACAAACGGAGCATGCTCGATCTCCCCCTCCGAGGGGACGAGAAGCAGGCCGAGCTGCCCCTCGATCGCCCGGCTGAGCCGTCCGAGCCGCCGGCGGATCGCCGGCCGCCCGCCGCGCCGGCCCGACCCCACGACCGCCGCCGGGGCCGTCGACGCCGGGAGAAGAAGCGCCGCTGGCCGCTCTTCCTGGTGCTGCTCCTGGCCGTGGCCGCTGCGATCTTCGCGCTCTACCGATTCACCACCCCGGCCGCCACGTTCTCGGTCGAGAGCCTGGCGTTCGGCGAGCAGGTGGTCGGCGGCGTGAGCGAGCCGCTCGGTGTGACGGTGACCAATGGCGGCTCACGGGCGATGAGCCTCACCGGCGTCCGCTTCACCGGCGACGCCGACGACGAGTTCGCGGTAGCCGGCGACGAGTGCAGCGGCTCGACGCTCGGGCCGGGCGAGAGCTGTTCCGTCGAGATACGGTTCGAGCCCGCGGCCAACGGTCCGAGATCGGCGTGGCTCGACCTGGAGGGGAATGCCATCGGCCGCCTCGCGGTCGCCGGTACCGGGGCGGCGCCGGTCCTGACCGCCGATCGCACCGAGATCGATTTCGGGCCTCAGCCGGTGGACGGTCGCTCGGCCAGCCGCACGCTCACCCTGAGCAACGAGGGCGCTACGCCGATGCAGGTATCGGCGGTCTCGGTGGTCGGCGAGCACGCCAGCGACTTCTCGATCGGCGAGCGGTGCGGGTCGGACGAGCTGCCGCCGGGCGACAGCTGCACCCTGCGCATCGGCTTCACCCCGCGAGCGGCGGGCGAGCGCGTCGCCTCTCTCCAGATCGAGAGCGACGGCGCTCGACAGGCGGCGGCGATCGCCCTCAAGGGGTCCGGCGTCTGGAGCGGTCAGCCACTCGACGCCGCGCCGCCCGAGCTCGACTTCGGTCGCCAGCGCCGTGGCCGGGCGAGCGAGCCGCGCCGTGTCGCGTTCATCAATCGCACAAGTCAGCCGGTCGAGGTCGGCGACGTGCGGCTCGACGCCGGCGATTCGGGATTCACGATCGACAGCCAGGATTGCCGTCAGACCACCCTAACCGCAGGCAAGGAGTGTGGCGTCGCGCTCCGGTTCCGGCCGCCGAACGAGGGCAAGACGACGGCGACGGTCGCGGTGCTCACCGCGGCCGGCCTCGAGACCACCGTCGAGCTGGCCGGGGTCGGTGTCGAGCCTCGCCTGAGCGTCGAGAAGAGCTCGCTCGACTTCGGGGACCTTCGAGTCGGCTTCGAGCAACGGCGGCGGGCGGTGCTGAGCAACTCCGGCACCACTACCCTGGCGTTCGGCGACGCCACCCTCGGCGGTCCGGCGCGGTCCTCCTATAGCAAGGGCAAGGACGGCTGCTCCGGATTCTCCCTCGAGCCCGGCCGGACCTGCACGATCGAGGTCGTCTTCCGGCCGAGCCGGAAGGGAGAGCTGCAGGCCGCGCTCGACGTCCAGAGCGACGCGGCGGGAGGCCGTCAGACGATCACCCTGGTCGGGCGCGGCACCAGCGCCGAGCTCTCGCTCGATCGCCAGCGGCTCGATTTCGGCTCGGTGCGACGACCCGGATCGGCCAACCAGACCCTGACCCTGCGCAACGACGGCAGCACGCGGCTCCGGATCCAGCGGATGTCGGTCACCGGCGGTGCGGCTGCCGATTTCGTGGTCTCGGCCATCGGTTGTGGCGAGAGCGGTATCGCCCCGGGCGCCTCCTGCCAGGCGACCGTTCGCTTCGTCCCCCGCGCGGACGGCGCGCGTGCCGCACGGCTGGTGATCCAGCACGACGGCGACGGCCCGTCGCGAGAGGTCGCGCTGCTCGGCACTGCGATGCCGGCCATTCCGGGCTTCAGGCTCTCCACCCGCTCGATCGACTTCGGCACCCGGCAGGTCGGCTCGCGCAGCTCGGTCGAGACCCTCACCGTCAGCAATCCGGGCGACGGACGGCTGGAGCTCCGTCAGATAGCGATCGAGGGTGCGCAGGCGAGCGAGTTCAGGCTGGTCCCCGGCACCTGCGAGGGCGCTCCCTACGTGGCCCCCAGGGGGAGCTGCACGATCGGGGTGCGGTTCACCGCCGCCGCCAACGGCAGCCGGCGAGCCACCCTGCGCATCCGCCACAACGCCGGCGCCGACGGCACGGTCACTCTCAGCGGCCTGGGCAGCGGCGGCTGAGCCATGACCGGCGAGATCCTGTTCATGCTGGCACTGCCGGTGCTGGCACTGGTCGCCTTTGTCCGCGAGAGCTTCCCGATCGAGGTGAGCGCGCTCGGCCTGCTGGGTCCCGCTGATCACCGGCACTGTCGAGGTCGACCAGGCGCTCGCCGGCTTCAGCAACAAGGCGGTGATCGCGACCGGTTCTCGGACTACCTGCGACTGGACGGTCCGCTCAATCTGATCTTCTGGATCCTGGCGTCGCTCCTGATCCCGCAGATCTGGCCTTTCTGAGCGGGCGCCGGAGATCACCACTCGCCCCAGCGGGCAAAGGGCCTCCTGTAAGCTCGGGCCGCTTTCGGAGGAGCTTTCATGCCCGAAACCCCCGCGCCCACCCTGAGCTTTCACGGCGGCAAGTTCTCGTCGGCGTTGCCGTTGCTCTTCTTCATCGGCTGGGCGATCTACATCTGCGTCGGCGGCACTCCCGACGAGAAGGGTCTGATCCTGGGCGCCGTGATCGGCATCGTCCTCGGCATGTTCCTCTGCCGCGACAAGTGGGAGCTCTACGCCAAGGAAGTGATGAACGGGATGGCCAACCCGATCGCCGCGGTGACGATCATCGCCTGGTTCTGGGCGGGGATGTTCGCCCAGGTGCTGCGCGCCGGCGGGCTGGTGGACGGGCTGGTCTGGCTGGGCGGCGCCTCGAACGCCACCGGGGGTCTCTTCGTGGGCGCCACCTTCCTGCTCGCGGCGGTCTTCTCGTCGGCGGTCGGCACCGGTTACGGCACTACCGTCGCCTTCTGCACGCTGATGTTCCCCGCCGGGCTGATCATGGGCGCCGATCCTGTCTGGCTGTTCGCGGCGATCCTCTCGGGCGCCGCGTTCGGCGACAACCTGGCGCCGGTCTCGGACACCACGGTGGTCTCGGCGACCACCCAGGAGACCGACATCCCGGGCGTCGTCCGCTCGCGGTTCAAGTACGCGATCGTCGCGGCAATCCCGGCTCTCGTTCTTCTGACATCTCTCGGCGGAGGCGGCGACGTCGACCGCTCGCGGGCCGCGGGGCTGCTCGCCGAGTCGGCCTCGCCGGCCGGATTGGCACTCCTAGCGCCATTCGCGCTGGTGATCTTCCTCGCGCTCTCGGGGCACCACATCCTGGTGACCCTGACCTGGGGCATCCTCGTGTCGACCGCCATCGGCATCCCGCTGGGACTCCTCGAGCCCGCGGACGTCATCTACTTCGATCTCGAGCAGAAGCTGGTCGGCGGCGCGCTGGTCGACGGCATCGCCGGCTATCTGGCGATGTCGATCCTGATCCTGCTGATCATCGCCGGCAGTCACATCATGCGCCTGGGCGGCGCGATGGACTCGCTGATCGCATCGCTGGTCTCGGTGATCAAGAGCTCGGTCGCCAGAGCGGAGGCGGTCATCTGGGGCATCGTCTTCTCGCTCAACGTCTTCATCACCATCAATACCGCCGCCGAGATCACCGCCGCGCCGGTGGTCTCGCGCCTCGGCAAGCGCTTCAAGCTCCATCCGTACCGCCGCGCCAACTTTCTCGACGCGGTCACCTCGGCGCTCGGCTACATCTTCCCGTGGGGCGGTGGCGTCTTGATCGGCTACCAGACGATCCGCAACCTCGAGTCGCAGTACGACTTCGTGACCGCGGTCTCGCCCACCGACGTCTGGCCGTTCGTGCTGCACGGTTGGTTCCTGGCTGGCGTGATGCTGATCGCCGCGCTGACCGGCTTCGGACGGACCTACGAGGCGGACGACGGCTCGGAGACGAAGACACCTCCCGGCTAGCCGGGAGGGGCTCCGGCGCCGTCGGCGATATTCGGGAGCTCCTGCGCGCCGACCTCGCCGAGCAGCTCGAGAAAGGCACCGACGATCACCGGATCGAACTGCTTGCCGGCCTGTTCCCGCAAGTGGGTCCTGATCTCCGCTTGGTCGAGCGCGTCCCGATACGGTCGGGGCGAGCGCAGCGCGTCGAAGACGTCGACGACGGCGAGCAGCCGGGCCAGCGGATGAATCTCCTCGCCGCTGAGCCCCTCCAGGTAGCCGCGGCCGTCCCACCATTCGTGGTGCTGCCGCACCAGCGGTAGGACGTCGGCGAGGCTCGGCACCGGCTCCAGAATCCGCACGCCGATCTCCACGTGCCGCTGGATCATCTGGCGCTCCTCGAAGGTGAGCTTCGACGGCTTGTCGAGGATGCTCGCGGGAACGCCGAGCTTGCCGATGTCGTGCAACAGCGCTCCGCGCGCCAGGAGGTCGAGATCCGATTTCGACAGGCGCATCTTCCTACCCAGGCGGGTCGCCAGCTCGGCTACTCGCTCCGAGTGACCCAGCGTCCACCTGGAGTTCGCATCGATCGTCCTCGCCAGCGCCTGCAGCGTGCCCAGGCCGAGCTCTTCGAGCTCCGCGATCAAAGCCGCCTTGGACAGCGCCTGCGCGATCTGGTCGCCGAGCTGGCGCATCGGACCGAAATCATCCTCGCTCAGGGCCTTGCCTGGCTCGAGGCTGGCCGCCAGGACGCCCGCGATCCTCGACTCGAGCACGATCGGGACCACCGCGACGCTCTCCTCGCCGCCCGATCTGAGACTCGAGAGGAAGCCGGGGAGCCGCTCGGATCGATCGACGATCCGGATCTCGGAGCTCTCCTGCAGCCACCAGGTGTCCTCGGCGTGAATCAGATGCTCCTCGGTCGCGAGCCGACCTCCCGGCAACAAGCTGTAGAGCTCTATCTGCTGGGGAGCGGCCGGGTCCAATACTGCGAGCTGAGCGACCCGGGAGGGAAGAAGCCGCCCGAGCCTGGTGAGCACCGCCGCCGCGATCTCCGCACGACCGTCGGCCGACAGCACCGAGCTCTGGATCTCCGTCAGGGCTCCCAGAGCTTCGAACTGGGTGCCGAGTCGCTGAGCCATAAGGTTGAACGAGCCCGCCAGATCCTCGAACTCGTCGCCGCTGGCGATCTGGACGCGGGTCGAGAACTCGCGCTCGGCGATCGCGGCGGTGCCCTCGCGCAGCATCTCCAGAGGCTTCAGACCGCGACGGATCTGTCGAATGCTCAAGAGCAGCACGACCCAGAGCGTCGTCAGCACGATCGGCAGAAAGGAGACTCGGAAGTCACGCAGAGGGCCACCCAGTAGAGCAACCGACTCGCTCAGGACCACCGTGAAACCGGTGTGACCGTAGAGATCGTCCAGCTTCAGGGTCCGGTATTGCGCCTGATGACGCTCTCCGGCGCGCGACCAGCCGAACTCGCCGAACGCTTCGGTTCTCATCCGCAGCCGGATGTCGGCGGTCAGATCGGCCGGCTGCTCCGAAGAGCACATCAGCGTCCGATCGAGCGTCGGCTGGACGGCGCACAGCTCGGTCATCGCCGGCAGGTGATTCTCTCGGTAGCGGCCCCACCAGAGATAGCTCGGGTCGATCTCGCTCCAGAGCTCTCCCTCGACACCGCGCTGGTCGGTGGCAAACGTCCGCGCGAGCAGGAGCCGCGGAGTGTCGGCGGCATCGGCCAGCACGAGGAGCGCACGCTCTCTCGCCAGATGGAGACGCTGCTCGAGGCTCAGGGCGGGCCGGCGGACGAGACCTCCGTGAATCGATCCCTCCTCTTCTCCGACGACCCACGACAACCGCTTGAAGCGCACCGCGATCGGCTGCTCGAGATCAAGAGGAATCGCCGTCGGTGGCGCCGACGTCGATCCGACCGCCAGCAGAGCCAGCTCACCGTCGAGCAGGGCCAGCCGCTCGAGAATCGACATCGCGTGAGCCTTGGTCTGGCTCCGCAAGCGCTGCTCGCTCAGGGCGGCCAGCTCCAGCGTCACCGATCGGTAGGTGATGAACGCGAGCGTGAGGATCGGCACCAGGGCCAGAGTCACGAAGAGCAGTAGCAGCCGGCGGCCGAACCTGCTGCGCAGAGCCGCGAGCTCGATCACGGCAGGCACCGCATTCTCAGAACTTCCAGGCTTCGCCGATGTAGGAGCCGCCGTTGGCCCGCACGATGTCGTCGTGGCTGACCGGGGGCGGCAGAGGCGGCCTGCTGTCGCCGTCGGGACCGATGCTGAAGACGTCGAAGTCCCAGTTGAGGGGGTTCATCCAGCGATCACGCCGACGTCTGCCGTTCCAGTCCGCGGCATCGGAGGAGCGGTAGACGTAGTCGAAGCCCCAGGGATCGACTCTCGGTACCGGACCGAGCTCGCCGAGGTCGGTCGGCCAGCGCTCGTTGTCGCGCTGGAATCGGTTCACGTGCGAGGAGATCGTGGCGATGTCGCCGATCGCCTTGTTGATCTTCGCTTTGTGCAACGCTCCTATCATCGCCGGGAGGACGATCGCTGCGATCGAGCCGATGAGCGCCAGGATCAGGAGCAGCTCGATGAGCGTCAGTCCGCGATGGCGAAGGCAGCGTCGATTCATCAGTCGAAGGAGAGCGCTCGCTCCCAGACCATCCCGGGTTGATTGACCAGGAGGAGGGTGCGGTCGTGCGACCGGTACTCGACCGACAACCAGTACTCCCGCTCGTCGCCGGCGTCGTTGGATAGATAGGCGATCCGGTAGATCTTCTTGTCCTGCTCGAGAATCTCGCGCACCTCCGCAACCGGGTGGATGGCCGAGTCCCCGCCGTCCGCCCCGAAACGGACCTCGAGTGGCGTCATCATGAGATAGCGATCCTGATAGGCCTCGGTCGAGGTCCGCCACGAGCCCACCAGCTCCGGCGGCATTCTGATCTCGGTGCCCTCCTCGCAGCCGACGAGGCAGATCGTCAGCCCCAGCAGGAACAGAGCGCTCATGTACTTCGTGGAACCACTCCTTGCGGCGATGCGCGGTCGTGCCGGCCGGCGACACCGGTGGATGCCCTCACCGGAACGAGCGCCGGCTCCGGCCAGCCCACATTTTCCGCCTGCCGGCCCGAAAGCTCTGTGGCGTGCACTACAGCGACGCAAATCGCCATAGACAAACAGTTCGATGTGGACGACCTGTCCGCCCGCGCGCCGGCCGCCGCTGGCTACTCGCCGCTGCGCAGGACGACGCGGCCGTCGCCGCTCTCGATCCGTAGGCGGCCTTCGCCTTCACCCAGACGGCCGGAGACGCTGCTCCGGTTCTCCGACACGTCCACCGCACCCGGGGTGTCGAGTCGGATGCCGCCGTCGTCGGTGTCGATCGTGAAGCGCGCCGAGGTCCCCTCGGCGAGGTCGACGGTGATGTCGCCGTCGCCGGTGCGCACCTCGACGTCCATCGCGGCGCTGGCCAGCAAGTCGAGCTCGACGTCGCCGTCCTCGGTCCGGATGCCGATGCCGTCGGGGCGGAAGCGCTCCAGCGCCAGGTCGCCGTCGTCGAGATCGAAGCGAGCGCTTCCTTCGCAGCGCGCGAAGGTCGCGTCCCCGTCCTCGAGCCGGATGCGGCCGTCGGTCACCGTGCAATCGGAGACCCGCAGATAGCCGTCTTCGGTCACCACCGTCAGCTTGCCACTCAGCCGCTCGATGGTGATGTCGCCGTCCTCGGCGGCCAGGTCGGTCCGCGGCGAGGTGATCCCGACCAGATCGAGGTCGCCGTCCTCGGTGCGGATGTCGATCTCTCCCTGCCAGTCGGAGAGCTCGACGTCGCCGTCCTCGCCCTCGATATCGAGCAGCAGATAGGACGGAGCGCGGACCGTGTACAGGTGCTCGATGTCGTTCTGACTGAAGAAGCCGAACGACCACTGGCTACTCTCGCGCCCGACCACGTGCACGGTCGAGCCGCTCTGCCGGAAGTCGACCTCGAAGTCGAGCTCGCTGCCGACGCCGACGCGCTTGTACTCGACCCGGTAGCGCACCGCGACGTCGAGCTTGTCCTGATCCCAGGCCTCGATCACCACGTCGCCGTCGCCATGGTCAAGATGCAGGCGATCGCCCGCCTTGACGTCGAAGGTCCGCTGGAAGTCCCGCTCGACCATTTCGGCGGACAGGCCGGCCGCGGACAGGAGAAGACACAGGCCCAACAGGCCGACTCGATAGACGCTCATCTTGGTACCTCCTACCTCCACTACGGAGCCAGCGCTCGCTGGGTTCCACCCGGTGACATGATCCGGCACCGGCGTGCAGAACGAGTACCTCGCTCTCGTCCGGACCAACCGGAACTACCGCCTCCTCTGGAGCGGCGCGATCGCCTCGTTCTTCGGCGACTGGTTCAACACCATCGCACTGTACGTCATCGTGCAGGAGCTGACCGGATCGCCGCTGGCGTTGGGCGCGGTATTCATCACCAAGATGCTGCCGTTCGCGGTTGCCTCGCCACTCGCCGGCCTGCTGACCGACCGGTTCAACCGGCGGCGACTGATGATCGGCGCCGACCTGGCGCGGGCGGTGATCGTGCTCGGCTTCCTGCTCGTCGATCGGCCCGAGGAGCTGCCGCTGCTCTACGCCCTGATCGCGATCCAGGTCCTGCTCTCGGCGATCTTCATCACCGCCCGGGTCTCGTCGATCCCGAACATCACCTCGGCCGAAGAGCTGCCGGTCGCCAACGCGCTGTCGGCCGCCACCTGGTCGGTGATCCTGGCGGTCGGCGCGGCGCTCGGCGGCTTCGCCACCGACACGCTCGGTACCGACGCGGTGTTCGTGCTCGACAGCGTCACTTTCGTCGTCTCGGCCTGGTTCCTCTATCGTGCGGTCATCTCCCAGGAGACCGACCCGCTGGAGCCAGGCGCCAAACTCGGCTCCGCGGTGCGCGACATCGTCGCCGGCTGGAGGCACATGGTCGAGCACCCGCATATCGGCCGGATCGCCTTCGCCAAGGCGCTCTGGGCGGTCGGCGGCGGCGGGCTGGTCTTCATGCTGGCGATCCTGGGCGAGCGGCTCTTCCCGGCGGCGCCCGGCCTGGGGATCGGCATCCTCTATTCGTTCCGGGGGATCGGCACCGGCGTCGGCCCGGTCGCGGGGCGTCATTTCGTGCCCGACGAGCGGCGCTGGCCGGCGCTGCTCGGCTCGACGGTGCTGATCTGCGGTCTGTTCTATCTGGTGATCGCCGTCCTGCCCTGGGGCTGGTGGTGGATCGCGCCCTTGGTCGGGATAGCCCACGCCCCGAGCGGTATCAACTGGGTCTTCTCGACCATCCTGCTCCAGCGCCGGACGAGCGATCGCTTTCGCGGCCGGGTAATGGCGACCCAGTGGCTGCTCCTGACCACCACCGACAGTCTCTCGATCCTGGCGGCGGCGCTGCTGCTGGAGGTCGGCGGGCTCGGCCTACGCACCGGCATCCTGGTCTTCGCCGGCGTCGAGATCGTCTGCGGGCTCCTCTGGCTGGCGCTGGTGGTTCCCGCCGAGCGCCGTTTGACCGCCGGGCGAGCGACAGGGTAGCTTTCTGTCCTCGATCATGAAACGTGAGGCGCAGATCCCTTCGGAGATCTCTCCGAACCGGTATGTCGAGAAGGTGAGTCTCGGCAACGACGAGGCGCTCGACGAGGAGATCCTGCCGCGCCAGCTGCTCGTCCATCACCATCGCGACTACCACATCGTCGACTCGTACGCGCACTACATGATGGGGCGTGTCGTCAAGGCGACCGGCGACGAGAACTGGGCCTACGAAAAGATGAAGCGGATGCGCCGGCTGGGGCATCGCACGTCCGAGGTCCTGGCCAGGGCGATCGGCCAGAAGGACCCGGAGAAGATCTCCAAGGCGCTCTTCGGCCTCAAGAAGCGCGAGTACTTCTTCCGCTACAAGCGCCACCCGCACACCAAGGAGGAGGTCGAGGCCTCCATCGGCGTGCTCAAGGAGGAGGCGGCCGAGCAGCTCGCCGCAGCGAGCCGCGACGGTAAGCCCGCGGTGCGGGTGCTACTGACGGGCGGCACCGGCTTCGTCGGCCAGGAGTTCCTCTGGCAAGCTGCCCACCGCGACGAGATCGCCGAGGTCGTGGTGGTGATCCGCCCGAAGGAGATCCGGGACCGCAAGACCGAGGAGCTGCTCGAGGTGCTCACCCCCGAGCAGCGCGGGAGCGATCTGCTGCGACGCCTCTGGCTGGAGGGGACCGACGCCGAGCGCAAGTTCCGGTTCGTCGCAGGCGACGTCGAAGAGCCCGACCTGGGAATCTCCGAGGACGAGCTGGCGGGGCTGGCGAGCAGCCTCACCCACGTCATCCACTGCGCCGCGAGCGTCGCGTTCGACGACCCCTACGACGTCTCCTTCCGGGCCAACGTCACCGGCACCCTGAACGCCCTCCGCTTCTCGCACGCCCTGCAGGAGGCCGAGGGCAGCCCCTTCGTGGCGCACATCAGCATCGAGACCTCCTACATCCACGGGCGCCGGATCCGGACGCCGGCGCGCGAGGACGAGATCGTCTTCCCGCGCAAGTTCTACAACAACTACTACGAGCTGACCAAAGCGATGGCCTCGATCGAGACCGAGCGGTTCATGCTCGACAAGGGGCTGCGGGTCGTTCAGCTCTGCCCGGCGATCGTCATTGGTGAGTCGCGCGCCGGCAACAACCGCGGCGACACCAAGGTGGTCAACGCGCCGATCAACCTCTTCGGCCGCGCCAACCAGGCGCGGGGAAGGGGCAGCAACCGGTTCGAGCGCTCCAAGATCAACGCTCTCGCCCGGCTGGCGTGCATCTTCCCCGCCGACCCTTCGGCCCAGATCAACCTGATCCCGGTCGATCGGGTCGCCGAGGGGATGATCGCCGCGCTGATCCGCCCTCGGGCCGTGGGCGAGCGGATCCATCTGGCGTCGGAGCACCGGATCACCTCGGAACAGATCCGCGACATCGTCAACCAGGAGGTCGGCGCCAGGGTGACCCTGGCCGAGCCGACCATCCACCGGACGGTCACCCTGCCGCTCCTGACCGGGGTGCTCCGGCGGCTCAAGCAGCCGAAGGTCGCCTACGCCATGGAGAAGCTGGGCACGATCTTTGCCGGCTACTCGGAGTGGGGGCAGCCGGTGCATCAGGTCGGCAGGGACGTGCGTATCCTGGGTCTATCCGAGGACCGACCGAACGCCGAGCACGCCTTCCGGATGCTCTGCCGGCACAACCGCTACGTCCAGGACTACGGCAAGGTGCGTGACCCGGACGAGATCTCGCGGCGCGAGAAGATCTGGTGGGAGCTGATCCTCGAGCTGGAGCGGGAGACCGGCAGGCCGGTCGGAGCCATGTCGGCGGACGATTTTCGCGCCGCCCTGCACGAGCGGCTCGACCTCGAAGCGTTCGAGCGCAAGTCCTAGCCGGCATGAGGTCTCTGAGCCTCCGGGCGCTGGCGGTCGCGATCGGGATCGCGCTCGCCCTCGGGATCGCCGAGCTCGGGCTGAGAGCCCTCGCCGAGGATCGCGATCCGCCACCGTCGATCGGCCTGCTCGAGCCGACGACCTCCGTCGACCCGCACTTCCGCAAGTGGGTGCCGAAACCGGAGAAGAAGCCCGACAGGTTTCGCGTGCTGGTGCTCGGCGACTCCTTCGCCTGGGGCTGGGGAGTTCGTCCCGAGCTCACCTGGGTGACCAAGCTCGCCCGTTGGCTGCGCCAGCTCGAGTCGGGCGAGCACTTCGAGGTCGTCAACTGGAGCCGCCCGGGGTGGAATACCTGGGAGGAGTGGATCTCGATCCGCGACCGCCTCGACGAGTGGAGCCCCGATCTGCTCGTCCTCGGCTACGTCCTCAACGACGCCGAGCCGACCGACCTGGAGGAGCGCGCCCGGCGACGGACCGAACTCGTGCGACAGACCCCCGAAGCCGGCGTCGGCGCCGCTCTCTACCGGCGGAGCCTGCTCGCCCGACGACTCTACGACGCGCTCGAGAACCGCCGGTTGCGCCGCGAGCTGACCGCGTACTACCACGCTCTCTATCGAGAGGAGGGGTGGTCCCGGGCACGACTCGGCCTCGAGAGCCTGCAGAGCGCCGCCGACCAGCTTGACATCCCTCTGGTGGTCGTGCTCTTCCCGATCTTCGACCTCGAAGACGGCTACGCCTACCGGCAGCTTCACGAGCTGCTGCTCGACACCACCCGCGAGCTGGGGATCAGATCTGTGGACCTGCTTCCGATCTACGACGGCATCGACCGCCGGCAGCTGGTGGTCGAGCCCTTCACCGACGCCCACCCGAGCCCGCTAGCACACCGGCTGGCGGCCAGGACGATCCTCGAGCATCTGGCCGAGGAGGAGCTGATTCCCGCGCGACTTCCTCGATGAGCCGCGCTGGGTGGCGGTTAGCCGCGCGCCTCGTACCCTTCGCCCTCGTAGCGCACGATCGCTTCGAGCGACACCTGGATCGCTCGCTCCCAGCCCTCGACCAGGCGCTCGTTCACCCCCTCGAAGACGACCTCGCCGGTGACCAGATTGCCCGAGACTGCCGAGACCATGGCGGCCCGCAGGTTGCGCTTCGACGCGATCACGAAGATCGCCGCGCTCTCCATCTCGACGTTCAACAGTCCGTGAGCCCGCAGCATCTCGATGTGCTCGGGGCTTTCGCCGTAGAACGCGTCGTCGGTCGCGTTCAGGCCGACGTGTACCTTGACCGAAGAGTCGTCCTCGGCGAGCGACCGGGCGCTCTCGATCAGCGCGTGGGTCAGGTAGTGGTCCGGCACTGCGGGAAAGCCCTTGCGCACGTAGAAGCCGGTGGTGCCCTCGTTGCGCATCGAGCCGGTGCTGATCACCAGATCGCCGAGGTTCAGGTGCTCCTGGAGCGCCCCGGTGCTGCCCACTCGGATGAAGTGCGTGGCGCCGATGTTGGCCAGCTCCTCGACCGCGATCGCCGCCGACGGACAGCCCATACCGGTCGAGGTGGCGCTCACCACGATACCCTTGTAGCTACCGGTTACGGTTCGATGCTCTCGATGGAACGCGATCTCGCGCGCGTCGTCGAGATACTTGGCGATCCTCAGCACACGATCGGGATCGCCGGGCAGCAGAACGTACTTGCCGACGTCACCCGGCTCCAGATGAACGTGATACTGCCGCTTGCCAACCGTGTAGCTTGCCTTGTCGAGGGTGCCCATGCTCCTCCTCCCCTGGTGTGCGTCCTCGATTCCCCCCGGTCTCGATCGCAGGATAGTACCGCGGGGCGGAGAGCTTGAGTCGGCACGGACGCGGTCCGCTCGCACCGATGATCATCACCGCCGGCGATTTCGAGGGCTTCATCGCCGCGTTCGTCAACAACCTCGTCCAGCTGCTGATCCTGGCGGCGGCGCTGCTCAGCGTGAGCGGTCTCCTGCACGCCTTCAAGTTCACCGAGGGCGACACGCTGGTCGACCTGCCGTTGCTCGAGCTTCTGAACGGCGGCTTCGAGGGCGACTGGGCGGCCCTCTTCCCGGCCTGGCGATTCGCGCTCGCCTATCTGCTGGTGGCGGTCATCCTCCTCGGCGCCAGGTGGTTCGCCCACCCGGTGTCGGGGAACGTCTGATTCCGAGATGCTCGCTCCCGACCTGCCCGTCATCGATCTCCACCGCCACCTGGACGGCAACGTCCGGCTGGCGACCATCGTCGAGCTCGGACGGCGGTTCGGCGTCGAGCTGCCCGGCTACGACGTCGAATCGCTCCGGCCGCACGTGGTCGTGACCTCCGTCGAGCCCGATCTGGTGAGCTGGCTCCAGCGCCTCCTGTGGATGATCCGCGTGCTCGGCGACTATGACGCCTGCCGGCGGATCGCGCGCGAGAACGTCGAGGACGCGCTCGCCGCCGGGCTCGATTACGTCGAGCTCCGGTTCAGCCCACTCTACATGGCGCGGCCGCACGGCCTCGACCCGGTCGCGGTGACCGAGGCGGTGATCGAGGGAGCCGCCGAGGGGAGCGACGCCACCGGCCTGCCGGTCAACTTGATCGGCATCCTGAGCCGCACGTATGGTCCGGAGGAGTGCATGATCGAGCTCGAGGCTCTGCTGGCGCACCGCGAGCGGATCACCGCCCTCGACCTCGCCGGCGACGAGAACAGCTGGCCGGCGGAGCTGTTCGTGCGGCACTTCGAGCGCGGCCGCGATGCGGGCTGGGAGATCACGGTGCACGCGGGTGAAGCGGGCGGCGCGGCGAGTGTATGGGCGGCGATCGATCGACTGGGTGCCACCCGTATCGGGCACGGCGTCCGCTCGATCGACGACGAGCGGCTCCTGGAGACGCTGGTCGAGCGCCGGATCGGTCTCGAGATCAACCTGACGAGCAACCTCCAGACCAGCACGGTGCCGACCCTCGCCGCGCACCCGTTACGGACGTTTCTCGAGCGTGGCGTGCTGGCGACGATCAACACCGACAACCCGATCGTGATCGACGGCGAGCTGCGGGACGAATACGAGACCGCCGCTCCGGCGGCCGGACTGAGCGCGGCCCAGATCCGCCAGGCCCAGGCCAACGCCTTGGAGATCGCATTTCTGACCGGCGACGAGCGCCGCCGCCTGGGCGACGCCGTCCGGTCGCGAAAAGAGCTCTAGCCCTTGTACGGCCAGAAGAAGGCGATGACGCTGCCCATCACCAGGGCGTAGAGAAATCCGTCCGCCATCTCCTTCAGGATGACGCTCCACGGCCGACCGAACCAGATCGCCTGGGTCGGGGCCGCGCCGGCGTAGGCGAGCAGGGCGAAGAAGCCGGCCATCTTCATCACCGAGTAGTAGACGGTGCCGAAGCCGAGGATGCGGTAGCAGGCGAAGGTGACCAGGGTCGCCAGGACCAACGTGTGGACGAAGTGGAGCGAGAGGCTCTTGCCCATCTTCAGGGGGTTGCCCCGCCAGACCACCACGGTGCCGACCGGCCCGTCGTCGCACTTGGCGATGAGCTCGGGGTCCTTCATCTCTTTCGGGTCGACGTAGGGGAACTGATACTGGCCGGGTCCGTCGATCCCGTCGCGGACCGCACCGATCAGCGCCTCTTCGTTCTTGAACTTCGCCCAGTCGCCCTTGTGATGCGGCAGGAGCATCCAGACGATCCAGCTGGCGAGAAACACCGCTACCGTCGCGCAGAGGATGGGCAGCCAGAAGCTCATGACAAATACCATCGAACCTCCTTCGAGCCGCGGGGCTCCGACTCCTTGTGACCGATGCGCGGATTCTAACAGTCGCCTCCGAGGCGCCCGGCGCGGATCGCGCTGTAACAAGCCGGCGTCCGCGCGCGTACTCCTCTATGACATGCGCCAGACAATCTTGCTGACTTCGCTGGTCTCGCTGCTGCTCGCCGGCCCGCTGGTGGCCGATACCGCCGAAGAGCCGACGGTGCCGTTCGCCGACTCGATCGTGGTCATCGGCGAGCCGATCTATCTCGTCCCGATCCCCGAAGGGAAGGCGTTCGAGGTCGCGTTCGAGGTCGGAGCCCTCGATATCGAGGCCCGCCCGGTCTACGAGGCACGCCTCGAGGTCCACGCCACCTGCAAGGAGGTCTCGCAGGAGTACTGCCAGAAGCGGGTCGGACGGCTGGAGCTCCGCACCCGCGAGCTGGACGATCGGATCCGGGTCGAGCTCAAGGGGATGTCACGCCGGGAGATGAAGAAGCTCGGCGTCGAGGCGACCATCGTCGTCCCCGAGCGGGCGCCGCTGATCGTCAACATGGGGATCGGCGACCTCGAGATCGACGCCGGACCGGAGAGCCTCCAGGTCGGCATGTCGATCGGCGCGCTGGTGGTCACCGCTCCGCGGGACGACATCGGCTCGGTCGGCATCTCGACTCGCATCGGCGACGCCTCGCTCGCGACCGGGGAGGGACACCGCGACGGCAGGCGCAAGATGTTGATCGGCGCCAAGGTGAAGTGGGACGAGGGACCGGGCGATTCCCACATCGCGGTCAAGCTCGGCATCGGCGACGCCCACGTGCGCCTCGAATAGGGCGAGCGCGAACCTGTTAGCCGCCGTCCGAGATCACCAGCGGCTCGAGCACCGCTCGTACGTCGTCCGGTGCCGTCACCGAGCCACGGCTCTCGGCATCGAAGAAGACCTCGAAGACCTCCTGCTCGGCATGTAGGTCACCGGTCGTCAGGTGGTGCATCTCGAAACGTGAGTGGACGCTCTTCGCGCCCAGGTGGGTGAACGCCCCGGTGACGACGTAGCCCTCGCCCGCCAGGCATTCGCGCACGAACCGGGTCCGGGTCTCGGCGACCACCGTGTGTAGACCGCCCTCCTGCATCGCGCGTAGATCCAGGCTGCTGTCGTGCCAGAGGCTGAAGTTGGCGTCATCGAAGAAGTGCGCGTACCAGCGCACGTTCATGTGACCGTACTGGTCACAGTGCCAGGGATGGATGACCGGACGACCGACCTCTCGCATGCCACTCATCGCGCGATTTGACCATAGAGATCCGGTGACAGGATACCGATCTCTCCCGAAAGGCCCGATAACAGCAACGCATCTCTCACCGCTGCCCGCACCCGCTGACGGGGCAGTTGAGTATCCTGTCACCGAATTCACACCGAATTCATGGCGGGGAGTTGAGTATCCTGTCACCGGATCTATGGCCCGGGCGAAGGCACCGACGCTGACGGTTGCCGATGCGGAGCGCATCGCTCGGGAGCGGTTCGGGGTCGAGGGCCGGGTGACGGTCCTCCCCTCCTACATCGATCAGAACTTCCTGTTCGACGACCAATGGATTCTGAAGGTCGCCAACGCCTACGACGACGAGGGCACGCTCGATCTGCAGAACCGGGTGATGGAGACCGTCGCCGCCGCCGAGCCCGGCCTGGCACCGACGGTCAGGCACTCGCTCGAGGACCGAGCGACCGAGCGGATCGAGGCGAACGGCACGTTGCACTTCGCCCGCATGGTCTCGTTCCTCCCCGGCACAGTTCTGGCCGAGGCGCCGAACGTGACCGGGTCGACCTGGGAAGACCTGGGTGAAAAGCTGGCCCGGCTCGACCGCGCCCTCGAAGAGTTCGATCACCCGTCGATGCGGCGTGAGCTGCGCTGGGATCTGGCGCGGGCGCCGTGGATCGTCTCCAGGATCCGAGCGCTCCCCGACCCCGCCGGCCGCCGCTTGTTGGAGCGGGTCGTGGTCCAGTTCCTGGCCGACGTCCACCGCCGGCTCGACCGGCTGCCGCAAGCGATGATCTACAACGACGCCAATGACCACAACGTGGTGGTCGAGGCGGGCGACGAGAGCTGCCGCGTCCGCGGCTTCTTCGACTTCGGCGACGTGATGTGGACGGCGCGCGCCTTCGAGCCGGCGGTGGCGATGGCGTACGCCGCCCTCGGCCAGCCCGAGCCGCTCGACCGGATGAGCCGCCTGGTGGCCGGCTATACCCGCCTCGTGCCGCTCGAAGAGCTCGAGCTCGCGGTGCTTTTCCCGGCCGCGTGCATGCGGCTCGCGGTGAGTGTCGTGGTCTCCAGCCAGGACGCGGCACTCGAGCCGGAAAACGACTACATCCGGACTTCGGAGGCGGCGGCGTGGCAAGCTCTCGAGCGGCTGGTCGAGATCCCGCCGGCGGATGCGCTGGCCGCCTTCCGGCGCGCGGCCAGCCGCTCGGAGCCGGCGATCGAGGCGATCGACTCCGGCGAGGTCGAGCGCCTGCGCAGAATCCACGTCGCACCGTCCCTCAGCCTGTCGTACCGGCAGCCGCTCGAGATCGTGCGCGGCCGCGGTCAGTTCCTCTTCGATCGCCACGGCCGCGGCTATCTGGACTGTGTCAACAACGTCTGCCACGTCGGCCACTGCCATCCCGCGGTGGTCGACGCCGCCCAGCGCCAGATCGCCGAGCTGAACACCAACACCCGCTACCTGCATCAGAACCTCGGACGCCTGGCGGAGCGTCTGACCGCGCTTTTGCCTGATCCGCTCGAGGTCTGTTTCTTCGTCAACTCGGGCAGCGAGGCGAACGAGCTCGCCCTGCGGCTGGCGCAGACCGTGACCGGGCGCCGACACATGCTGGCGGTGGAGCACGGCTACCACGGCCACACCTCGTCGCTGATCGACCTGAGCTCCTACAAGCACGCCGGCCCCGGCGGCCGGGGGGCGCCCGATTGGGTGCACGTCGTGCCCTGTCCCGATTCGTACCGGGGGGTCCATCGGGGTCACGACAGCGGCCCTGCCTACGCCGCGACCGTCGCCGAGGCGATCGCTCGCGCGCGCGCCCAGGGCCACGAGATCGCCGGGATGATCGCCGAGCCGATCGTCGGCTGCGGCGGCCAGGTGGTGCCGCCCGACGGCTATCTGAAGGCCACCTTCGATCAGGTGCGCGCAGCCGGCGGGCTGGCGATCGCCGACGAGGTCCAGATCGGCCTCGGTCGGGTCGGCAGCCACTGGTGGGGCTTCGAAGCGCAGGAGGCGGTGCCCGACATCGTGACCGTCGGCAAGCCGTTCGGCAACGGCCACCCGCTGGCCGCGGTGGTCACCACGCGCGAGATCGCCGCGGCGTTCGACAACGGCATGGAGTTCTTCGCCACCTTCGGCGGCAACCCGGTGTCGTGCGCGATCGGCCTCGAGGTGCTCGACGTCATCGAGCGGGAGGGTCTTCGCGACAACGCCTCACAGGTGGGCGCCTTCCTGCTCGACGGCCTGCGCGAGCTGGCCGGGCGCCACCCGTCGATCGGCGACGTGCGCGGCCAGGGCTTCTATCTCGGCGCCGAGATCGTCCACGACCGGGAGACCCGCGAGCCGGACGCCGCCACCCTCGCCGCCGCGATCGAGGCGATGCGCTCCGCCGGGCTCCTGCTGAGCGCTGATGGCCCCGACCACAACGTGCTCAAGTTCAAGCCGCCGATGGTCTTCGACCGGACCGATGCCGAGCTCTTTCTGGGCGCGTTCGACCGCGCCCTGAGCGACGCCGGGTAACGAAGACGTCCGGCTCGGGCTCGACTCCGTAGACATCGGCATAAGGGTTGCTTCTCTCGACGATGGATTCGGTCCGATGCGTACCCTGCTGATCACACTCGCGACACTCTGGCTCGGTGGTTGCGTCTCTCTGACGCCCTACGAGCGGGTCGTCGCCGAGCTACCGCCCGGCAGCCTGGTGGCCGTCGACGACCAGCAGGTCTACGTCGAGACGCGGGGCGCGGGCGAGCCGGTGCTGCTGGTCCACGGCTTCGGTGGCTCCGCCTACTCCTGGCGCGGGGTGATGGCCGAGCTCGAGTCCGACTACCTGGTCATCGCGCCCGACCTCTCCGGGTTCGGGTTCACCGAGCGGCCGCACGAGAAGACCGCCTACACCCGCTTCGCGCAGGGAGAGCTGCTGCTCGGCCTGATGGACGAGCTCGGGCTCGAGCGCACGCATCTGGTCGGGCACTCCTACGGCGGCGCGATCGCCGCCGCCCTCGCGGTGCGCAGCCCCGAGCGGATCGAGACCCTGACCCTCTTGAACGCCGCCGGACCGGCCTACCCGCAGCTACGGCGCAGCGTGTTCGCCTCGCTCAGGCCGCTCACCTATGCGTTCGTGCGCACCAAGTCGATTCGCCACGGCAACATCGAGAAATCGCTCAAGCGCTCCTTCACCAACGACGAGCTGGCGACCGAGGAGCTGGTCGGCGAGTACCAGCGTCGGCTCGCGATCGAAGGGACCGGTCGGGCGTTCTGGGGCCTGACCGTACCGATGTCCGACCCTCAGGGCATGGTCGAGCTGCGACAGCTGACGGTCCCGACGCTCGCTCTGTGGGGAGCCGACGACATCCTGATCCCGGTCGACTTCGCGCGCTCCGAAGCCGCCGAGATCCAGGACTGCCGCTTCGTGCTGATCGAAGAGGCCGGACACATGCCGATGGAAGAGCAGCCGGTGGTGGTCGCTGGAGCGCTGCGGGTCCTCTTCGAGCAGGGCCTCGACGCCTTCGCCGCCCCCTGCGACTCAGAAGAGGTCGATCTGGTGCCCGCCGGGGCGTCGGAAGAGCGCGGTGGTCAGACCAGATCCGGCCGTCGATAGGCCCTGGCGCTTGCGGGCGCTCTCGAAGAGCGCGGCGATCTGATCCGCGAACGCGCCTTCGCCGCGCATCCGGCTGCCGAAGCGGGGATCGTTCAGGCGACCGCCGCGCATCGACACGACTCGCGCGAGTACCTTGCCCTTCCGGCCCGGGTAGTGCTCGCCGAGCCAGTTCTCGAACAGGCCGGCCACCGCGCCCGGCAGTCGGAGAGCGATGTAACGCGCCCAGCTGACGCCTGCCTCCGACGCCGCCGCGACCACCGCCGGGATTTCGTGATCGGTCAGGCCGGGCACCACCGGTGCCATCAGGAGACCGCACGGGATGCCGCGCTCGACCAGCTTGGCGATCGTCTCGAGCCGGCGGCGGGGATGCGAGGTTCGCGGCTCCATCCGGCGTGCGAGCTCGGCATCGAGGGTGGTGATCGACAGGTAGACCGCCGCCGTGCGCTCTGCCGCCATCGCGGCGAGCAGGTCGGCGTCGCGCTCGACCAGGGAGTTCTTGGTGATCACCACCACCGGATTGCGGCACTCGGCGAGCACCTCGAGACACTGCCGGGTTAGCCCGAGCTGGCGGTCGATCGGCTGGTACGGGTCGGTCACTCCGCTGAGGCCGATCACCTGCGGTCGCCACGACGGCGAGGCGAGCTCCCGCTCGAGGAGGGGCGCTGCGTCTTCCTTGACCAGGATGCGGCTCTCGAAGTCGAGGCCGGCGGAGAATCCGAGATACTCGTGGGTCGGCCGCGCGTAGCAGTAGGCGCAGCCGTGCTCGCAGCCGCGGTAGGGGTTGAGCGAGACCTCGAAGGGCACGTCCGGGCTGTCGTTCCGAGCCAGCACCGTCCGACTGCCATCGCGCAGAAACTCGGTTTCGACCCGGTGTGGCGGTGGCAGCTCCGACTCGACCTCCAGGCGCTCGAACCGGCCGGCCGGGTTCCTGGAGGCCCCGCGACCGCGGGGGCCTGGGGGCTCGCTCATACCCGGAGGATTCTAGGAGAATCGCCCACCTGGCGGGGTATGTAACTCTAGCCGAATGGACGGCTATTCTGCCCATCGGTTATGAACCGAAACGACGCCCTCAGACCCCTTCGCACCCTCGCCTTGGGCCTCGTGGTCGCCCTCGCCTGGGCCACCGCCGGGCTAGCGGAAGATGCCACGTCGGTGGCCGACGCTCTGAAGAAGGGTAAGCCCTCGATCAACCTCCGCTACCGGCTCGAGACCGTCTCGGAGGACGCGTTTGCCAAGGACGCGACCGCCTCCACCCTGCGCACCGTGATCGGCTATACCTCGGCCGACTACAAGGGCTTCAGCGTCTTCGGCGAGGCCGAGAACGTCACCGTGGTCGGCAACGAGCTCTACAACAACCGCGGTGCGGGCAGTCTCGCCAACGGCATCACCGACCGGCCGGTGGTAGCCGATCCGGCGCTCACCGAGATCAACCAGACCGGTCTGCGCTACCAGAACGAGGATTGGAAGGTGACGCTCGGGCGGCACGAGATCATCCTGGGAGACGCCCGCTACGTCGGCAACGTCGGCTGGCGCCAGAACCACCAGTCGTTCGACGCCGTGCGGATCGAGAACCAGTCGCTCGAGCAGGTCACCTTCAGCTACTCCTTTGTCGACCAGGTGAACCGGATCTTCGGCGACAGCCAGGATCACTCCAGCCACCTCATCAACGCCATCGTCGATACCGGCCGGCTGGGCAAGCTGACCCTCTACGGCTATCTGCTCAACTACCGCGATCCGGGTGCGGCCGGCGCCTCGACCGCCACCTACGGCATCGAGCTCACCGGCAAGCAGGAGATGCGCAATGGCCTCTCCTGGCTCTACGAGCTCGAGTACGCGCAACAGCGCGACTCCGCCGACAACCCGAATCAGATCGATGCGGACTACATCTTCGTCGTGGTCGGGGCCTCGATACCGCTGGTGACCGTCAAGCTCGGCTGGGAGGTGCTCGGAGGGAGCCCCGGCGACGGCAGCTTCCGGACGCCGCTCGCCACGCTACACAAGTGGAACGGCTGGGCCGACAAGTTCGTGGCGACGCCGGCCACCGGCCTCGCAGACCTCCACCTGACGCTGACCGGCAAGGCGGGCGCGCTCAGCTGGCTGGCGCGCTATCACGACTTCAGCGCCGACACCGGTGATGCCGACTTCGGCAGCGAGATCGATCTCCAGCTCCTCTACAAAACACCCTGGGAGATCGCGCTCGGCCTCAAGGCCGCGCTCTACGACGCCGATCAGTTGTCGACCGATACCGACAAGCTCTTTGCCTGGGCCGGCTATTCCTTCTGAGCAGACCCGGCCTCTACAATAGACCTGCACGGCCAACGCGCTTCGGGCGGGAAGGAAGATGGCTGAAGAAGAGAGAGACCGGCGGGGCTCGGACCGCCGCAGCTTCCTCTCCACCGCGTCGACCGCCGCGATGTCCGCCGGCATGGTCGGCGGCTACGGTGCGTTCGCACTGATCTCGGGTCGCTACCTCTACCCGGCGAGGCCGACCGATCGCGGCTGGCAGTTCGTGGTCGAGGAGGCGCGGGTCGCGATCGGTGACAGCCTCCTCTACCACACACCCGCATCGCCGGGTGGCAGTCAGCTGCTGTGCCTACCGCCCGACGAGGCGTTGCGCCGACCGCTCGACCGGGGGTTTCGTCGTGCGCGCCGTTCGGATAAGAGGGATCCCAGAACCGCTCTCCACTGAGGGCATCTCTGCAAGGAGGAACATCATGAAACGGCTGGGATTCGTTCTGCTCGTCGCCGCGGCCTTCGCGCTGGTCGTGGCCCCGGCCCTCGCGGCTCCACCGAAGGGCAAGCACTACGCCTCGATGCTGGTCATGGTTGACCCGGAGACCGGCGAGATCGACGCCTCTCCCGCCTGCCTAAGCTTCACCCGAGGAGGCGAGATGTGCACCGAGTTCGACGACTGCGGCACCTGGGAGTTCGTGGCCAAGCGTGGCCATCAGAACGAGTGGCGCGGCACCCTCGAGTTCGTCAACGAGGACGGTACGAACGTCAAGGCCGCGCTGCGCGGCGTCACCGAGAGGGCCGGCACCGGCAACTCGATCGCCGCGACCGTGCTGGCGACGCTCGACGGCGTCGCGGTGAACGCGGCGATCGCCGGAACCCGGGTCTCCAGGTCCGCCTGTCTCGAGTTCGGCCTGAGCGAAGACTGAGACCCGGCTCGGAAGCCGCGTCTCGTCTCTACGACACCACGTGCGGGAACTCGGAGGAGCGGTTCTGGAACGAGAGGATCTTCTCGTTCTTGATCACGCCGTCGCGGATCTCGATCGCGCGCTCGATGGTGGAACTACGCGCCCACGCATCCGACCCGCCGAGCACGGTCTCCAGATAGGGCAGAAGCGCCTGCGAGATCTCCCAGGAGGAGCTGTTCCAGAGATAGGTCGGTGAGTGGTCCACGGCGTAGTAGTGGACCGCCGTGCCGACAGGGAAGATCGGCTGTTCGAACGACGTCGGCCGAGCGAAGTCGAAGCCCATCCCTTCGTCGCAGCTGACGTCGACGATCAGCGAGCCCGGCCTGAGACTCGACTCCTCTCCGGGCTGCAGATACATGAGGGGAACGTCGGTGTCCTGGAGAGTGCCGTTGACGATCAGATCGGCGTCGGCCAGCACCTCGATCAGATCGGTGGTCGAGCCGTCGGGCCGCTCCGCCCTCATCCTCCCGCCCGCGCTCGCCGGGATCATCCGGCCGAAGGCACAACCGAAGATCTGGTCCCGCACCAGATGGGGCGGCCGCTGGGTGTAGACCTCGATCGCGGTGATCCCACGCCCACGGAGAGCGTAGATCGCCCCCCGGCTGACCGAGCCGAACCCGAGCACCACGGCGCGTCGGCGCGGGCCGTAGAAGCCGTCGATGCCGCGCAGCTCGAGGGCGTGCAGAACGCTGCAGTAGCCCGCCAGCTCGTTGTTCTTGTAGAAGGTGTGGAGCTGGCGGTCGCCGGCCCGACCCCAGTGATACATCGCCTCGAACGCGATCAGGGTCAGCCGCCGGTCGATCGCCGTCTGGGTGATCTCGGACTGCTGGACGCAGTGCGGCCACCCCCACAGGACGGCCCCTTCCCCCAGCTCGCGCAAGTCGTCCGCCATCGGCTTCGGCAGCAGGACGATCTCGCTCGAGCCGAGCAGCTCTCGCCGCTCGGCCAGGCCGACCCCCAGCCCCCCGAGCGCCTCGTCGTCGTAGCCGAAGGCGTCGCCGTAGCCGTGCTCGAACGTCAGGCGACCCCGAACCGACGACGACAGGCGCTCCAGATGTAGCGGGTGAATCGCCACGCGTGACTCGTTCTCCTTCCGCGAGCTACCTGCAATTCCCAACTCGAAGCGGCTCATCTGATCCTCTCTTCCCTGAACTCCAGGCCCTCGCGAGCCAGCTCCTCGAGCACCGGACGGTAGACCGCGCGCTCGGTCGGCAGGTGGCAGCCGGCGAGCTCCAGCTCGCCGTCGAGGAGCAGGCGCGCGGCGATGCCGGTCGGCAAGCCGACCGCCCGTGCCATAGCGCTCGAGCCCTGCGGGTCACCATACTCGATCACGGTCGAGCGGATCCGCTCCTCGCCGCGTCCCGGCCTCTCCACCTCGAGCTCGTGGTGCAGGATCACCACGTCCCTACCGCCGTCCGGCAGCGGCAGCTTCTTCGACAGGAGGTGGGTCAGGGCGTGTGCCACCGACGGTGGCTCGAATCCGAGCGGCGCGCGCGAGAAGAGCCCCAGCCAGCGCAGGTTCGCGATCGCGTGATCGTCGGGTGCCAGCTCGAGAAAGCTCGCGGTCCGCTCTTCCAGGCTCTCGCCGTTGACCTCGGCCGGCAGGAACATCTCCACCAGATCGGCGAAGCTCCGTCCAGCCATCCGCGAGATCTTCAGGCTCTCGCTGTTCATTCCCAGGCGCGCGATCTGCAGCCAGGTCGAGCACCATCCGGGGTGACGCAGGGTGCCCCGGACCACCGTCCGCGCCTCCTCCAACCCGAACGCCTGGAGGTACGAGAGCGAGTCCCGGTTGGCATAGGCGACCAGGTCGCCGATGCCTTCGATCCTGACCGGCCACGTCTCTTCGAACACCCTGGCCGGCGTCAGCGCGCGGATCCTGCCGTCCTTGACGAACAGCGCGCCTTCGCTACCCGCCATCACCACGCCGCGGGGATTCCAGGTGACCGCATAGCCGAGTGGGTTGTCGATCGAGTCCGGCGCGGGCAGGCCGCCACCGTAGGACTCGAAGCCGACCACCCGACCGCCCTCCGAGCGCACCCGGTCGAGCAGCGACATGGTCGCCATGTGGTCGATGCCCGGATCGGCGCCCAGCTCGAAGAGCATCAAGAGACCGAGCTCGCTCGCCTCGTCGGTCAGCCGCAGCAGATCGGGGGTCGCGTACGAGACCGACAGCATGTGGGTCTGGGCGCGCAGGCACTCGTGCACGATCGAGCGCTGCATGCTCGGGGGCATCAGATTGACCACCACCTCCGCCGGTGAGATCGCGCGCCCGAGCTCCTCCAGCGAGGTGGCGTCGATCTGCCGCACCTCGCCGCGGGGATGGCTGGCCACGCGCGCGCCGGCCTGCTCGACGTCGCGGTCGCCGACCACGACCCGCCAGTCGCGCTCCTCGGCCCGATCGAGCAGGTAGCGGATCAGGTACGGTGAGCTGTGGCCCGCACCGAGGACCAGAATCGTCTTCATCTTCGCCGCCGGATGCTACGGGCGCGTCCGGCTCGACGCAAGACGTACCCAGGTAGGTCGGCGGCGTCCTAGCCTTCGGCCGAGACCGTGCGCGCCAGCTCCGAATGCTCGGTCGCAAAGCGGACGAACCGACGCTAGACTTCTCTGCTATGTCGGAGCCTTCCGGCCGCAAGCGCGCCGGTACCCAGAAGAACTACCCGCTCTGGCCGAACAAGGAGGCCAAGCGACTCGCCAAGCGTCTGAAGGACGCCGAGACGGTGCGACTCGAGACCGGCTTCGGACCGTCCGGGCCGCCTCATCTGGGGACCTTCGGGGAGATCGTGCGCACCGCGTTCGTCGCCGAGGCGATCAGGCGGCGCGGCTACGAGCCAACCATCATCGCCTTCTCCGACGACATGGACGGTCTCCGACGGGTGCCGAGCGGCTTTCCCGATGGGCTCGAAGAGCATCTCGGGCGGCCCCTGTCGGCGATTCCCGATCCGTTCGGCACCGCCGACTCGTTCTCCGGCAACATGAACGGCCGTTTACACGAGATGGCGGCGCTCACCCGCGTCGACGTCGACTTCCGATCGGCGTCCGAGGAATACCGGAAGGGTACGTTCGACGAGGCGATCCGCGCGGTCCTGAAGAGAGCGGACCAGGTGCGCGAGATCCTCGCCGCCGATCTCTCCGCCGAGACCATGAAGGACTGGTTCCCGTTCATGGTCATCTGCGAGGAGTGCGGACGGATCTACTCGACGCGCGTCCTCGGCTTCGACGCCGAGAGCGCCGAGGTCGAGTACACCTGCTCGGTGCCGGTCGGCGCCAACGAGCCGTGCGGCAAGCGGGCGACCCGGTCGCTACTCGGTGGCGGCGGCAAGTTTCCGTGGAAGATCGACTGGGCGGCGCGCTGGTTCGCGCTCGGGATCGACTACGAGCTCTACGGTAAGGACTTGATCCCATCGGCGGAGATCAGCGATCGGATCTGCCGTGAGATCTTCGAGACCGAGCCGCCGATGCACATGTTCTACGAGCTCTTCCTGGACGAGAGCGGCGCCAAGATCTCGAAGTCGAAGGGCGACGTGCTGGCGCCGACCGAGTGGCTACGCTTCGCGCCCCAGGAGTCCCTCAGCCTGCTCTTCTTCGACAACCCCACCCAGGCGAAGCGGGTCAGCCTGGGGCGCATCCCGGAGTACTCGCGCGACCTGGCGGCGATCGAGGAGGTCTACTACTCGGACGGCGCCGACGATCAGATCACCCAGAACGCGCGCGCGACCTACCGGTTCCTGACCTTCTTCGACCCGCCCGACGAGCGGCCGCTGCGCCTCGACCTCGGGCTGCTGCTCAACATCATCGGCGGTACCGGGAGTGCCGAGGTCGAGGCGGTCGTCGAGTATCTCGCGCGCACCGATCAGTACGCCGCGGAGGCCCTCGGCCTGCCGGAAGCGCGGGATCAGATCGACCGCGCGCTCGACTACTACCAGGCGGTGGCACGCGAGAGCGAGATCGGACCGGAGAGTGAGACGATCACGGTGGCCGAGAGCCTGGCGATCGAGCGCCTGGCCGCGTTCCTGGAAGCCGGGGACGCCGAGGACGAGGTCGTCCAGGGGGAGATCTTCGCCCTCGCCAAGGAGCTCGAGATCAAGCCGGGCCGGCTCTTTCGGCTGCTCTACATCGCTCTGATCCGACAGGCGCGCGGCCCGCGCCTGGGCGGATTCGTGAACGTGCTCGGGCGCGAGACCGCAGCCACCAAGTTGCGGGAAGCGCTCGAGCGGTTCGCCACCCCCCCCAAGATCCGGTGACAGGATACTCATCTCCCCCATTCCGCGGCCTGGCGAGATACGGTGACAGGTTACTCATCTGCCCCCGTGCCGCGGTCTGGCCAAAGGCAAATGAGCAACCTGTCATTCCCCGAGTTGAGTATCCTGTCACCGGATCAGGCCCTCCGGATCAGGCCGCGCAGCGGCCAGCGTGGATAGAATCCTCAGGCCATGTCGGAAGAGTCGAAAGCCCCGAAAGCCTACAGCCGTTTCGTCGCGCGCTTTCCCGAGCTGGGCGAGGCCTGGGACCGCGTCCGCGAAGTCGAGCGGCAAGGACCCGCGGATGAGAAGGCGCTGCGACTCATGAAGCTGGCGATCGCCGTAGGC
Organism: Thermoanaerobaculia bacterium; assembly: GCA_947259925.1. GTDB lineage: Bacteria > Acidobacteriota > Thermoanaerobaculia > Multivoradales > JAHEKO01 > JAHEKO01. Next base: position 36,372 of record CAMYOG010000047.1, on the reverse strand, counting down.
GCGATGCGGCAAGGGGCGGTCACGTCCGCTACGCGCAAGGCGCTCGACGCCGGCGCGACCGAGGAGGAGATCCTGCAAGTGGTGGCGGTCGCGGCCAGCACTCTGGGCTTCCCCTCGGCGGTAGCGGTCCACACGTGGATCGAGCCGGTGCTGATCGACCGCATGCTAGTGTGATCGGTCGGTCATGAAGGCGGCGTTCGTCAAGCCACCCATCGGCGGCATCCTGGGACTGGAGATGCTGACCTTCGTCGAGCCTTTGGGGCTCGAGTGCGTCGCCGCTGCGCTCGAAGAAGACGGACACGAGTGCCTGATCGTCGACCTGCGTCTCGACTCGAACGAGCGCGGCATGGCCAAGCTCGACGCGTTCGAGCCGCAGATGGTCGGCGTCCAGTGCAACTTCACCACCGAGCGCAATCGGACGATCAAGCTGACTCGCCAGATCCGACAGCGCTTCCCGGGGGCGTTCGTGGTCGTCGGTGGGCACGACGCCTCGCGCGATCCGGAGTGGTTCACCGACCCCTCGATCGACGCGATCACCGTCGGTGACGGCGAGGAGGTCGTCTCCGCTCTCGTCGAAGCGCTCGAGAAGCATGGCGATCTGAAGCGGGCGCCGGGCCTGTTCGTCAACACCGACGACGGCCTCCATCCGACCGGACCGGCGCCGGCACGCCGCAACATCGACGAGCTACCGCTGCCCGCACGCCACCTGATCAAAGAGTACGCGCCCCACTACTACATCAACTTCCGCAAGCCGCTGGCGCTGATGGAGACCGCGCGCGGCTGTCCGTTCAAGTGCAATTTCTGCTCGGTCTGGAAATTCCACGAGTCTTCGTTCCGCGAGAAGTCCCCGGAGCGGGTGGTCGAAGAGCTCGGTCAGATCGAGGCCCCGAACGTCTTCATCACCGACGACATCTTCTGGATGAACGTCAAGCGCGGCCGCGAGCTCGCCAAGCAGATCAAGGCCTCGGGGATCAGGAAGTACTTCACCGTCCAGACGCGAACCGACATCATCTGCCGCTTCCCCGATCTGATCGAGATGTGGAAGGACTGTGGCGATCTGGCGATCTTCCTGGGGGTCGAGAAGGTCGACGACGAAGGCCTCGCTTCGGTCAATAAGAGCAACAAGGCGGCCAACAACGTGCGCGCGATCGAGATCCTCAAGGAGCTCGGCGTCGGTTTCACCTGCAATTTCATCGTCGATCCCGACTGGGATCGCGACGAGTTCACGCAGCTCAAGGAGTGGATCGCCCGGATGGGCACCTACAACAGCGGTTTCACCGTGCTGACGCCGCTTCCTGGAACCGATCTCTGGGACGAGGTCGCGGCCGACGTCGTCGCCGAGGACTGGGAGATGTTCGACATCATCCACACCGTCCTGCCGACCAAGCTGCCGCTCGAGGAGTTCTACCAGGAGTTCTCGGACCTCTGGAAATGGGCGCTCGAGGTGCGCTACCGCGAGCGCGGCAAGGCGCAGACGTACCTCGGGATGCTCGCCGCCCTGGCGACCGGCAAGGTCAGCTTGAGCTCGCTTCGCAAGGGGATGAACATCGCCAAGGTGTTCAGCGAGCCGCAGACGTTCCTCAACGCCCACCAGGCGCGCGGCGGTTGAGCCGATGTCCACCTCGCGCAGCGAGATCGAGCTCGAGATCGATCGCCTGAAGCGCGGCATCGAGTCGTTCGAAAGCCAGGTCGAGGCACTGCGGCCGGGTGAGTTCCTCGGCCACCTCGGCGCCTGGTCGCCCCGCGACGTCGTCGCGCACCTGATCGGCTGGACGCGCTACGCGGTGACCGGCAGCGAACAGATCCGTCGCGGCGAGCTCCCTTCCTACGACCTTGATCCAGGCGAGGACTACTCCAACGTCAACGCCCAGCTGGTCCGCAACTTCCCGTCGAAGGACCCGACCAAGCTGCTGAGCGAGCTGCACGAAGCAGCCACCGACCTGATCAGCTACCTGCACCGGCTCGATGCCGCGGACTGGGACAGGGACTTCGGCGTCCGCCACGGGCACGAGACTCTCACCGTCAGCGGCACGATCGGCGAGCTGATCGACGACTTCGCCCACCACGCGCGCCAGTTGGGCGAGCTGTCGCAATCGTGACCGCCGAGACACTGATCAACGTCGGCGACTACCACCGGGTTGCCCGCGAACGCCTGCCGCGGATGGTCTACGACTACTACGCCGGCGGCGCCTGGGACGAGCTGACGCTCGGCTGGAACGAGCGCGCCTACGACCGGCTCGAGCTCCGCTACCGTGTGCTGCGCGACGTCGTCGACCGGGATCCGTCCGCGGTGGTGCTCGGCCGTCGGGTCTCGATGCCGATCCTGATCGCGCCCACCGCTTTCCATGGCATGGCCCACGCCGACGGCGAGCGCGCGACCGCCGCAGCCGCCGGCGCCACCGGCACAGTGATGATCGCCTCGACGCTCTCCAACCGACCGATCGAGGAGATCGTTGCGGCGACCAATGGCGACGTCTGGTTTCAGCTCTACGTCTACAAGGACCGCGCCATCTCCAAGGGGCTGGTCGAGCGGGCACGGGACGCCGGCTGCAGCGCGCTGGTCGTGACCGTCGACGTGCCCGGTCTCGGCCGGCGCGAGCGCGATGTGCGCAACCGGTTCCAACTGCCGGAAGAGCTCGGCCTGGGGAACCTCGCGAGCGACCTGGACGGACTGCCCGAGGAGCTGAGCGGCTCGGCGCTTGCGGCTTACGTCGGCAGCACGTTCGATCCGTCGCTCACCTGGGAGGATCTCGGCTGGCTCCGATCGTTGAGCGACCTGCCGGTGGTGGTCAAAGGGGTCATCCATCCCGACGACGCCCGGTTGGCGGCGGAGAACGGCGCCGGCGCCGTGTTCGTCTCCAACCACGGTGGCCGACAGCTCGACACCGCCCCGGCGACGCTCGACGCCCTGCCGGAGATCGTCGAGGCGGTCGATGGCGGCATCGAAGTGTACGTGGACGGCGGCGTGCGCCGCGGTACCGACGTCGTCAAGGCGCTCGCCCTGGGCGCCGACGCGGTGGCGGTCGGACGGCCGATCCTCTGGGGCCTCGCCGTCGACGGGCGGGTGGGCGTCGAGCAGGTGCTGGAGATCCTGCGGACCGAGCTCGACGCGGCGATGGCGATGTGCGGCGTGACCCGCGTCGACCAGATCACCGCCGATCTAGTATCACGAACTTCCTTACGATAGGATCGGCCGGTTCTTACAACCGATAGCGCCTGGTCAGACGGCAGGGTGTCTCGTCCCGGTTCGGGAGCGACCGTCGTCGAGGCGGGCGCGCCCTTGCCGTGAAGGAGGAAGTATGTCGAGAGCCGTTGGAGCCTGTCTCTTCATCGTCGCCGCGCTGATGGTCGTGGGCACCGGCCCCGCCACCGCCCAGAGCGACGGCAACCTGGCGTCCATCACCTACTGGACGATCGAGGATGGAGCCACCGAGGCCTTCGAGGCCGGCCTCAAGGCCCACAACCAGATCCATGCCGATCACAACGACCCGGCGCCCCTCTTGACCTGGCAGGTGATCAGCGGTCCGCGCATCGGGCAGTACGGGCGCGGCAGCTTCGGTCACAGCTGGGCCGACTTCGACCTGGACGACGAGTTCACCGCGGCCGACAACGCCGACTCGGCGATGCACATCACGCCGCACATCGAGTCGGCCGAGCCGATGATCTGGGCGAAGATGGAAGAGGTCAGCAACTCGGCCGACGGTCCGGGGCAGATCATGCGCATCATCGAGTTCCACGTCCGCCCGGGTCATCAGGGGACGTTCGAGCAGGCGGTGGTCAAGATCCACGCCAACCTCTCGAAGCACGATTGGCCGCCGTACGACTGGTACGCGCTGGTGGACGGCGGGCGCACGCCGACCTACGCGGTGGTGATCCCGCGCGACAACTGGGCCGGCTTCGCTCCCGGCGACGTGAGCTTCATGGAGGCGATGGGCGAAGAGGGTCCCGCGATCATGCAAGCTCTGGGCGAGGCGACCGAGAGCCAGGTCAACTGGATGATCGAGGCGCGGCCCGAGCTCAGCTACTGGCCCGAGCCCAGCGAGTAGCGAGCGGTTGGCGAGCTACGAGGCGGGGCCCCGCCCCGCCTCATCCGCCGCTCTCGCCGCCCTCGTCCCGATGTACCGCGGCCTCCAGTCTGGTCAGCCGCTGCTCGATGCTCCTCAGCGAGTGCAGGATGAGGACGTGCGTCTTCTTGGCGTCGATACCGACCGGGCTGTCGTCGCTGGCGATCATCTGCTCGATCGCCTGAAACTCGGTCTCCGGTACGTCGTGCTCCATCGGCTCACGATAGCAAAGTACCCCGCGCGCTGGCTGCTAGACTCTGCCTCTCCATGTTGAAGGAACCCGCGGAGGTCCGGCTGACGATCGGTAGCCGGTTCGAGGATCTCGACCTCGTCGACACCGTCTGCGAGGCGGTGCTCAAACATGTCGAGATCCCCGACGATCACCTCGAGCACACCTCCCTGGCGATCCGCGAGGCGGCGGCGAACGGGATCGAGCACGGTAACGGCGAGGGCTCGGGGAAGAGAGTCGACATCTTGATCCGGATGGAAGCCGAGGAGCTGATCGTCGAGGTCCGCGATGAAGGCTCGGGCTTCGACCCCGACGGGGTCGCCGATCCGCTCGCTCCGGAGAACCTCCTGAAGCCCCGCGGCCGGGGCATCTTTCTGACTCGCCGCTTCATGGATGCGGTCGAGTATCAGTTCGACGGCGGCACGGTGATGACCATGCGCAAGAAGCTGGCACCTGGCGGCTAGCGCGATGATCCATAAGGCACTTCTGACGGTGGGAATCGCCCTGGCCATGGCCGCCTGCTCGATGGAATCGACCGACCAAGAGGCCGCCCCCGAGGCGATGGCGGAGGATCTGGGCGCCAGGGCCGACCGCCTCGCGCAGGACCTGTTGATCGTCGACACCCACGTCGACTACCCCTACCGCCAGCGCGAGATCCCGGCTGATATCAGCGAGCGTACGGAGGATCGGCACTTCGACTACGTCCGGGCCAAGGAGGGCGGTCTGAACGTACCGTTCATGTCGATCTACATCCCCTCGTCGTATCAGGAGAGCGGCGGCGCCAAGGAGCTCGCCGACGAGCTGATCGAGATGATCGAGACGCTCGAGAGCGATCACCCCGACAAGTTCGCCATCGCCCGTTCGCCCGATGAGGTCGAGGCGCAGTTCGCCGCGGGCCTCGTCTCGTTGCCGATGGGCATGGAGAACGGCGAGCCGATCGAGGGCGACCTCGCCAACGTCGAGTACTTCTACGATCGCGGCATCCGCTACATCGGCCTCACCCACGGCACCAACAACCATCTCTCGGACTCGTCCTACGCCGACGAGCCGCAATGGGCCGGCATCAGCCCGTTCGGCGAGCAGGTGGTCGCCGAGATGAACCGGCTCGGGATCATGATCGACGTGTCCCACCTGTCCGACGACGCCTTCTGGCGGATCATGGAGATCTCGGCGGCGCCGGCGATCGCGTCGCACTCGTCGTGCCGGCACTTCACCCCCGGCTGGGAGCGGAACATCGGCGACGAGATGATCCGGCGGCTCGCCGAAGGCGGCGGCGTGGTGCAGATCAATTTCGGCAACTCGTTCCTGACCGAGGCCGCCAACGCTCAGGGCACCGCGTTCTGGAACGAGTTCATGGCGGCCGGGGTCGAGGGCGAGGAAGCGGAGACCTGGCGCGCGGAGTACTGGAAGAACCACGAGCGGGTGTGGCCGACGGTGGCCGACGTCGTCGACCATATCGATCACGTGGTGGGGCTGGTCGGCATCGATCACGTCGGCCTCGGCTCCGACTTCGACGGCGTCGGCGACAACCTGCCGATCGGCCTCAAGTCCGCCGCCGATCTGCCCAACCTCTTCCGCGAGCTGCTCGAGCGCCGCTACTCGGACGCCGACATCGAGAAGATCGCCAGCGGCAACGTGATGCGGGTTTGGCGCGAGGTGGAGCGGGTGGCGGAGGAGCTGCAACGACAGCCGGGGTGACCGGTATCAAGGCCCTCTGACGCACCCGTATGAGCCCCGTACGGAAACCCCCGAGCTCGGCGGCTCTTCTGATCGAGCCAGGGCCACCGGAGAAGATCCGCTTTCACACCCGGGCCCGGATTCGCATCCAGATGCTGCTACTCGCTGCCGGTTGCTTCGGCCTCGCGGCGGTCAGCGGCTACCTGCTGGCCACACGGTGGAGCGAGCTTTCGAGGTCGGATGCCGTCATGGTTCTGGCGCTCGGCCTCGGCTTCGCCCTGGCGGGCCTGGCGACCCTCAGCGTCGGCCGCAAGGCCGATGCGGACACGATCTGTCTCGTAGATCGCGGCGACAGCATCGAGTACATCGAGGAGGCGGAAGGTCGCGCGGTGGAGTCGGTCTACTTCGACAAGCAGGAGCTGCGCTCGAGATGGCAGTCCGCGGCGGCGCCGGGAGGCCTGTTGCTGCTCAAGACGCGAGACGCCGAGGTCTTGCTGGGAGGCGATCTGTCGACCGGGGAGCTGGTGACACTCCGCCAGGTCCTCGGTGGCTGGCTGGAGAGAGCTTCCTGAGAGTGCGCGCCTACGAAGCCGGCTCTTGCCCGCCGACTCCCAGCGGAGCTTCCGGCGCGAGCATCGACGAGCGCTCGAAGACGTTCCGCGCGGATCTCGCCTCGCCGATCCGCTCCAGGCAGCGGCCATAGCCGTCGAGACAGCGCAGCAAGGCGCGGTTGCCGCGCCAGCGCCAGGGCAGGACGCCTTCGAAGTCGTCGCCGAGCGACAGCTCGCCGATCGTCACGCCGACCCGATAGTGGCGCAGAGCCCGTTCGGTCCAGCGCTCCTCGACCGGCCCGTCGAGAAAGAAGCTGCCGAGCAACGCATGGGCCTCCAGGCAACGCAGGTCGCGCGCCAGGAGCTCGCCCGCCAGCAGTTCGGCCAGCTCCATCTCACCCGCCTCCCAGAGGGCGGAGATCTCCTCGATCGCCGCGAAGCCGCTGGCATCGAACCGGGGAATGCGCGGGATGATCGTCTCGAGCTCGTGCTGACGCTCGCCGGCTTCCGGCCGAGGAATGAGGGCGAGCGGCTCGAGCCGGAGCGTGCTCGGGCTGAGCCGCGGTGCTCGGATCGTGCCTTCGAGCATCCAGAGACCGTTCTCCCGGGTGCGGCGGGTGACGTCGAGTGTGAAGAGCTCGCCGGCAACCGGACGCACCGGCGCCAGGCCGAGACGCACCAGGACCTTGGTCGCGCCGACACGGGTCCGACCGCAGAGCGAGCCACCGCTCCGCCCGAGCGCCAAGACCTCGACGGCCTGCCCCCCCTCGGGGATGCGGTCGGTAGCGCTCCGGCGGCTGACGTTCATGCTGTCCCTGCCTCGACTGGGCCGGCAGTTCTTTTCTGTCAGCAGCAGCATATCGCTGCCAATGGCGCGCTGTCAATTCGCTGGCGTCCGATTATTCCTGCATTTCTCTCCACCAGACTGCTCCGATGCCAAGATTTCCGTCATGGACGGCTCCTCAAGCTTCCGGGAGTGGATCGTCAGGCGGCTCCGCTATCTGATCGATCTGCAGAACAAGTCTGTCTCGGCGGTCGAGAAGGAGATGGGGCGGAGCCGTGGCTATCTGGGAGACGCGCTGCGCGGCGAGAAGCGACTGTCGCTCGAATCGCTGCTCGAGGTGCTGGACCATCTGGGGGTCGATCCGGGGGGCTTCTTCCGAGGGGAGACGCCCGAAGAGGAGCGGTGGTCGACCTACCCCCACCCGGCCGGTAGCGGGCCGTCGAAAGGCGTCGCGGAGGCGGCGTCCGGCGACGCGACGAATCAGCGCCGCGACGACACTCGGAGCCTGGTTCTGGCGGTGATCGAGGTGCTCGAGACCAAGGGCGTCCTGGACCAGGACGATCTCCTCGCAGCCCTGGCCCAGCGCAAGGGCTGACGGGCCTCCCGACCCCGGTCGAGAGCGGCGGCCACACATAGACAGCTGGCTATTTGTCGGTCGCGCTCAGGCTCCAATATACTGACGCGTCTTTTCGTTAGTCGGGTCCCGCCATGAGATGGGGTGGTGTGGACCTCCTCAGAGGGAGCTCCGGTTCGTTGAGTCTCCGGGTGCCTCGAGCTGTCGGTATAGCCGAGCGCACACTCGATTGCGCCAAGTGAGTGAATACGGCCACGAGTCGTCTTGTGGACGACGCAACTCGAGAACCATAACGACCCATCACATGGAGGCACGATGAGAGAACGATTATTCGCACTGGCCGGCATCGCACTGCTGCTGGCACCCTCGCTGGCCCAGGCCGCAAAGGAGCCCAAGAGCATCCCGTGGGAGAACACCGGGGTCTGGGAGCACGTCGACGGCAGCGGGCCACATCGAGATAGCCACAATCTGGTGCTCCAGGCGCGAGCGGCCAAGTTGACCGCCAACGCCAACACTCCGCAGAGTCGAGACGAGGGAGACGTCGCTGTCATCGTCGACGACGGCACGTTGATCATCCCGCCGACGCCGCCGAACCTGTACGACATTCCCTCCGGAACGACCATCTCTTTCGTCCCGGGAGCGGGAGATTTCTCGGTCAGCTCCGCGGCCGGTGGGATCGTGGCCGATCCGGGCGGCTTCACGCTCGGGTTGACCGATGACTCGGCGACCCAGGTGGAGCCGGTCGACTCGGGTACTTTCGCCGGCTTCCCGTTCTTCGGCACCACCTACGGCACCGACGAGATCTTCGTCGGCTCGGATGGGCACATCACCTTCGGCGCCGGCGACGGCTCGAGCGCGGCACGCGACGCCGCTCGCCACGTCGGCGGGCCACCGAGGGTTTCCACTTTCCTCAACGATCTCAACCCGGACTCGGGCGGTGACATCCGCGCCGAGGTCAATGCCACCACCGTCGTGGTGACCTGGGACGGTGTACCCGAGTTCGGCGTCGCCAACTCCAACTCCGTGCAGGCCGTTCTCCACTCCGACGGCTCGATCGACCTCAACTACGGCTCGGTCGCCGCCACCATCGGAGTGGTCGGTGTGGCAGAGGGTAACAACGAGACGCCGTTCACGGAGATCGACTACACCGCCGATCTGCCGGGCACCTTCGCGGCCGGCGCCATCTTCGAGGAGTTCGTCATCGGCAACGCGTTCCCGCAGATGAACACCCTAGGGGTCGCACAGAGGTTCCTCGAGACACACAACGATGAGTTCGACTTCATCGTCATCTTTACCGACTTCGTGGTCGACATCGGTTTCGGGGCGTTCGCGTTCCACCAGGGGATCCAGAACCAGACCGAGGGCCTCGGGTTCTTCCGCAATGGCCCGAGCAGCCTGTTCGACTTCACCTTCGTGCTCGAGAACGCCCAGACCGGTCCAATTGATGAGCTGGAGTCGGTGCTCAATATGAACCGCATCGGACTCTACTGGCCGACCGCGAACAACATGGTCGATCCGCCGATAAAGAAGTTCCGCTTCAGCGGCGGCGCCACGCTCGACGGACCTCCGGGATCGAGTCAGTTCTCGCGGCGGGCCCGCCACTTCGGAACCCTGAACGGTGATTTCGGAGCCCACGGCTCGTACACGCTGGGACTCAACTCGGCGATGTCGCTGATGGGCCAGGAGGCCGGCCACCGGTGGCTGGCGTTCCCCGCGTTCCTACACCCGGGGTTCTTCTTCAGCGCCGATCTTCTCGGCAGGAGCGCCGCTCACTGGAGCTTCTTCCACAATGTGCGCGTACCCGACAGCCAGTTCGGCGGCGATCCGCGTGCTTCGAGCATGGAAGGTAACGCGATCGTCGATCTAGGAGCAGGCGCCAGCGCCGGCCTGCCGGTGCCGTGCGACGCCGGGGCGGGCGAGAGCACGTTCCTCACCGAGCCCAACGAGCTGATCGACGGCTTCACCGAGCTGGATCAGTACTTCATGGGTCTGCGCGCTGCCGCCGACGTCAGTCCTTTCTGGTATGCGGACGATCCGAGGAGCGCCTTCTCCGGCAATTCCCTGGGAGGCGTCGCCAGTTTCGCGGCTCAGGACGACATCGTCTTCTGCGGCAAGCGGATCGACCTGACCGTCTCGGACATCACGATCGCCGGAGCGTTCGGTCTCGGTCCGGGCAACGGTCCGCGGACTCCCGCCATCGGCGACGAGGATGATGCAGCGACCAATCCCGACTGCGGCGCCGGTCCGACCGACGTCAAGACCATGGCGTTCGTCCTACTGGTGCCGGGCGACCCAGGCCAGCACACGTCGGCGATCCGTCAGGTCGACACCTTCCGCGCCACATGGCAGGCGTATGTCAACGGTGACGGTACGGGCGGCCTCGGCAAGTTCGATACGAGCTTGAGTCCGGTCTGCCACTAGGCGGGCACAGCTTCCGCCGAACTCAGCCCGGAGGCCTCGGCCTCCGGGCTTTTTTCTTCTGCGGACTAGGTCGAGCGTCCGGCGGCCAGGTTCGCCACCTGGAGCTCGAGGCGCTTGATCTCGCGGGTGAGAGCGTAGCGCTGGATCTCCATCCAGTGCCAGATCTTCATGAGCGTGATCCCGAAGACCGCGAAGAACATCAGGGCGCCCCAGCGCAACATCTCGGGGACGGTGCCGACGGCCACGAAGCGCAGCGCGCTGAAGATGCCGATCGCCATGAAGACGAACCCCATGATGATCCCCAGCATCGCCAGATAGCGCATCTTGCCGCGGAACATGCTGGTCACCAACTCGAAGATCGAGGGCTCGTCGAAGACCTGATCGAAGATCTCGGCCTCCTCCTTGGTGAGCGCCTCACGAATCATGTCGTCGATCTGATCGCTCTTGAACTTCATGACTGTTCCTCCAGACTCGCCCGCAGGATGTTACGGGCGTGAAAGAGGCGGGACTTGACCGTCCCGCGAGGTATCGAAAGGGCTTCCGAGATCTCACCGACCGTCATCCCCTCGACGTAGAACATCGCCAGGAGCGCCTGCCGGTCGGCGGGCAGCTCGGCCATCACCGAGCGGATCTGGTCGATCGCCTCGGTGACCTCGGATGACCCGGTCGTCGTGGGTGTCGGCTCGCTGGCCGCCCGATCGTTGAGGCGCCGCCGGCGCACCCGCGAGCGAATCCAGTCACTCGACTTGCGCGTGACGATCTTGTACGCCCAGGCCCGGAAGCGCGCCGGATCCTGGAGCCGCCTGAGACCGCGCACGATCGCCACCCACGCGTCCTGCGCGACGTCCGCGCCACCCTCGCGCTCGCCGGTCAGATAGATCGCGTGGCGCAGGAGCTTCGGATGCCAGCGACTGGCGAGCATCTCCAGCGACGCCACGTCGCCGCTCTGCGTTCGCAGCACCAGGAGCTCGTCGAGGATGTCTTCGCGGGTTCTCATCGCCGTTCTCTATACCCAGAGTCGTTCGAACGCCCCGGACGGTTCTACGACAAGGCGAGCTTTCCGAAGCTCCGGTCGGATTCAATCGAGGCGCAGAGGCCCCACTTCCCTGAGGAGAATGGCCACATCCGCGACCTGCTTGACCGGTACGCTCTCGAGATCGATCGCCTTCCGAGCCGTTCCAGACTCTGCCGCGCCCCGGAGGTAAAGCATCAAATCCCCCGTGCCGAGCGCGGCGAGGCGCTGCTCGAGCGGACCCGCGTCTTCCCGCTTCAGGGAGGACAGCACCATCTCGTCGTCGCGGCCCGTGGCTCGAGGATCTCCGAAGTAGCGAAGCTGCCCCGAGAGAGTCAGCATCGTCACGGTCGCGTACGAATCACCGTACTCCTCCGCGAGGACGAGCCCCATTCCCTTGCCTCGTGCCTTCCGATTCGTATGACTGGAGTGGGCGAGCGCTAGAACACGGCTCTCTGGAAACCCGTGCTGCTGTAGCCAGGCGAGGTTCTCGGCCATGAACACGTCCCGGTTGCTCTCGACCAGCGCTCGCCACTCGGTGGCCTGCCCAACGAGCCGAGACATCTGCCGCAACCACGCTGCTTGCGAGCTCGAAATGCGTGCGGTTTCGGCGGCGAGCGTCTCGTCGACGAGAGCGTCCACTTTCCGAGCCGCTCGGAGCGCCCGGTCGAGAGCCGGATCACAGTCCACGCGCAGGGATCTGCCACCGGCGTACGAGACCTGATCATCGAGGCTCGCTTCGTGATCCATCACCTGCACGAGCGGCATGGCCAGGGCCTGCACCTCCATCGCCTCGAGGCCTTCTTGCAGCTCGATCTCGCGCCCGTCGATAGCCAGCCGCAGACCATCGAACCAGACGGTGCCGTTGCCGCGATGAAAGACCTTCAGCCTGACCTCGTCGACGCGATCGGTGACCGCAACGTCGAGTTGAAGCGTGGCCCAGGTCTCGCTCAAGTCGTTCGGGGACACGTATCGAGACTCGATCGGGTCTCCGGAGAAGGCACCTTCGAGCGAGAGGCCGGTCCAGCCGTGAGAGACACCGCGACCGCGAACCATCAATTCGGCCTGCAGGGTTTCCGTACCTGTCCGCGCAGGCAAGGCGACCCTCATCGATGCGGTGAGCCCGTAGACGTTCGGGAAGACGCCGAGTCCGCCCAGGTTCGAGATCGTCTGGTACTCCCTCTCTGCTTCCGCGGCGGCCTTCGGGTCGAGGCGTCTCAGTCCGTCGACGACGGCTGCCATCGCGAACGAGGGTTGCTTGAAATCGAACCCCGCGAAGTGGACCGGGCGCTCCGCGGTCTCGTTGTATCGGCGCATCCAGAGGAGCAGGTCCCGCAACGCCTGGTCGTACCAGACCTTGGCCACCCACCAGCGCTGCCTCATGAGGGCGTCCAGGTCGTCGCGCCGCCCATGAACGAAGTCGTTCAGCCGAACGGCGTGGGCCTGGCTTACCTCGAGAGCGAATACGTCGAAGCCCTGGGTCTCGACGAGGTGGGCGAAAATGCGGTGGGCCAGGCGACGGAAGTCGTGAACACCGTGACGGCTCTCCCCCAGACCGACCACACGAGCCTCGCCCAGCCATCCCTCCAATGCGACGAGGTCGGGGGAGGTCGCGTCTTCGGTCGGTTCGGCCCCCGTCAGTCGCACCAGGAGCTCGGCGGACAGCTCGACTTGCGCCGCGGCGGACAGGCCGGTGAGTGCTGCCAGCGCAGCCGCCAGGAGAGCCTTCGGTGTGGGCACGACCGGTTTCAATGGTAGTGCAGCAGCCGCGCCTGTGGGGCCGCTAGCTCGGTTGAAAAGGCCCAGGTGCTCAAATAGGATGACTTGGTCGCGCCCCGATCGCGGGACCTTCACCCCAAAAAATGAGCCAACCCCCCCGGCGATTTCTGAAGCGCTGCCTCGACTGGTTCTATCGGCGGACCGGCGTCCAGATCTATCGGGACGAGCACGGCTTCTACTCGCCGCTACCGAGCTACGACGATCTCGAGCGGCACCGTGCCCAGTGGGCGAACCCGAGCGAGATGGTGGGCGTCGCCCGTGATCCCGGACCGATGCGCGAGCGGTTGGAGCGGCTGGTCGAGACCTACGGCGCCGAGCTCGACGAGCTCGACAGCTACGACGAGGTCAAGCAGAAGGGGCTCGGCGAGGGCTTCACCATCCTCGACTCGTTCCTGCTCTACTTCATGCTCCGCGACATCAAGCCGAAGCGCTTCGTCGAGATCGGCTCGGGCTTCTGCACCTACTACTCGAGCTCCGCGCTGTCGAAGAACGCGTCGGAGGGCCGCGAATGCGTTCACCAGGTCGTCGAGCCGCATCCGTGGCAGGGGCTGCGCGACCTGGTCGGGGAGGGTCTTCTGGTAAAGGAGGCCCAGGACGTGCCGATGGAGGTCTTCACCAGCCTCGAATCGGGCGACGTCCTGTTCATCGACACCAGTCACGTTCTGAAGGTGGGCGGCGAGGTCGGGTTCCTCTACCTGGAGGTCGTGCCGCGCCTCGTGCCGGGGGTCGTCGTGCACGCACACGACATCCACTTTCCGTACACCTATCCCTACCCGTCCGAGCGCTACCTCGAAAAGCGACTCTTCCCCTGGGTGTGGACCGAGGCGGCGCTGCTACAGGGCTTCTTCGCCTTCAACGACAGCTTCGAGATCCTGATCTCGAACGCTCTCATCCGCGCCGATGACCAGCGCCGGGGCGTCGACAAGCTGAGCGAGATCCCGGGGGTCAAGCCGCTCGACCCGATGGACTTCGACACCCACTACGGCTCGCTCTGGTTCCAGCGCACGCGGTGACATGACCGACCCGGACTCCACCAACGAAGATGGCGGGAGGGGGCGTCCTTCTCCCCCCGTGAGGGAGGGAGAGGGAATCGGGTACCGGGTGGAGGAGGAGGGTGTGGGGGGCGATCCGAAAGTCGCTGCCATCGTCCTCAACTACAACGGCCGCGACGTCACCCTCGAGGCGCTCGGCAGCCTGACCGGGCTCGACTATCCCGACTACGACCTGCTGGTGGTCGACAACGGCTCTACCGACGGCTCGTACGAGGCGATCGCCGAGGCGTTTCCGAGCGTCATTCAGATCCGGACCGAGCAGAACCTGATGGCCTCGGGCGGCATGAACCTGGGGCTCCGGTGGGCGCTCGAGCGCGACTACGACTATCTGCTGTTGCTCAACAACGACATCGAGACCGATCCCCGGATGCTCACCGAGATGGTGAAGGTGTGCGAGGCGGATCCGACGATCGGCTGTGTCGGGCCGAAGTCGTACTACTACTGGGATCGCGATCGGATCTGGTCGGCGGGCGGCATCATCCGTTTCAAGGAGTCGTCCTCCAAGGAGCGCGGCATGGGTGAGATCGATCGCGGTCAGTACGACCGCGACGAGGAGGTCGCCTACATCAACGGCTGCGCCATGTTGGTGCCGACCCGGGTCATGCGCGAGGTCGGCCTCTGGGATCCGGTCTACGAGCTCGCCCTGGAAGACGCCGACTGGTGCATGCGGATGAAGCGGCTCGGCTACCGAAGCTGGTACGCGCACCGCGCCGTCCTCTGGCACATGGTCGGCGAGACCGCCGGTGACTACACCCCCGGACGCACCTTCCGCACCGGGCGGAGCGCGGCGATTTTCGTCCGCAAGTACGGGGGCGCCTGGCAGTGGCTGACGTTCGTTCTCTTCATGTCCGCCGCTCTGCCCCTGGCGTTCTTGCGCGAGCTACCGAAGGGCAACCAGGGCGCCGTCACCGCCAAGCTGCGCGGTGTCCTCGCCGGCCTACGGACTCCGATCCCCGAGCCCCCCAGGGCCTAGACTCCTCGGATGAGTGTCGCCCAGGCCGTCATCGGAGCCTCCGACCACTACGGGCGGGCCGAGCTGGTCACCCTCACGGTCGAAAACGCCGCCCCGGTCTTCCTAGATCGGCGGCGCGTCGAGCTGATCGACCGGGACCTCCCGAGCGCTCCCTACCATCGCGAGGCGTTGCAGCTGGATATCGGTGCGGCGACCGAGCTCGTGAGTCGCGTCAGACGATCGGTGGCAAAACACGCGCGCGCCGCGCTCGAGGCCTTGCTGGAGACCTATCGAGCCCGGGTGTTGATCCTGCCCGCGAGTCCCTATGATCGGCTGCCCGACTCGCTCGAGGAGATCCTCAGCTCACCCCCTTTGACCCTGGCCGCCGACGGCATGCTGTATCGCGAGTCCCTGGCCGAAGCCGCGGCCGAGCTCGGCATGGAGGTCCGGAGGTACCCTCGCAAGTCCGACCCGAGGGTGCTGGCGGCCGCAGCCATGGGTGCCGACGCCGCCGAGGTCGACTCACTCCTCGTCCAGTTCGGTCGAGAGGCGGGAAGGCCGTGGCGCAAGGACCACAAGAGGGCCGCGGCCGCGGCCCTCAGCGTCCTCGGGCGTCAGATCCGTCGCTAGGATCACCGGCGCGAACCGTCCCTCGCGAGGGTCCCAACCTACGCGTTGCGTCCCCGTCGCCAGTACTCGATCGTCTGGTCGAGGCCGGCGTCGAGACCGTGGCGCAGGTGCCAGCCGACCTCGCCGACCAGGCGGCCGATCTCGGCCTGGACCCGCGGCGCCTCGTTCGCGGGCGCCGGCAGCGCTCCCAGCTCGACCCGGTCCTCGGCGTCGAGCTTGCGCGCCGCGGCCAGCACCAGCTCTTTGATCGGTGGCGCTTCCCCCGAGGCGATGTTGATCGCGCCGGTCACGTCGCTCGCCAGCAGCGTGACGAGGGCATCGGCCACGTCGCCGACGTACAGATAGTCGCGCAGTTGCTCGCCGTGGGTACAGCGGGCCGGCTCGCCGACCAACAGCGAGCGGATCACCGAGGCGAGGAGTCGAGTTTCCGGCTCGCCCGGTCCGAACAGAAAGAAGATCCGCGCCCAGGCACCGCTGAAGCCGGTGCGTGCGATCACTTCCTCGTACGCCCGGAAGAGGGCGACCTTGGCGGCGCCGTAGGTGGTTACCGGTCGCAGCGGCGTAGCGAGCTCGGAGCAGAGCCCTTCCGACCAGTCGTACTCGGCGCAACTTCCCGCCAGCACCGCCCGCTCTCCACCATGCTCGCGGAACGCCTGAAGGAGGTCGA
Organism: Thermoanaerobaculia bacterium; assembly: GCA_947259925.1. Lineage (GTDB taxonomy): Bacteria > Acidobacteriota > Thermoanaerobaculia > Multivoradales > JAHEKO01 > JAHEKO01. The sequence continues at coordinate 19,980 of CAMYOG010000047.1, read as the reverse complement.
GGCTTGGCTGGACCCAGCGGTTGTTCTCCGGCGACTGGTAGATCTCGCGATGGCCCGAGAACCAGGCGAGATGGAGCAGGTGACTCGGAGCGACTTCACTCAGCAGCTCGGCCGCGCCGCCGGACGAGAGGAGATCGGCCCGGTGCCAGTGGACTCCACCCTCCGGATGCGTCGGTACCCGCGACGAGACCGCGTGGGTCTCCTCTGCTCGACCCGCCAGTGCGGCGAGGCTGTGCCTACCGATAAACCCCGCCGCACCGGTGACCAGCACTCGGTGCATACGGGGATTCTAAGCCGGGGACCGGCCGGGGCGTATGCAGGAGTGCACGCGCGATCCACCGCTTCTGTGTCTGGCGGCCTATTCGAACGGTCCGGGACCACGGCGGAGGAGCGGGTAGGGATCGAGCGGCTCGTCGTCGGACCGGTAGATCGCGTAGTGGAGGTGGGTCGGTCCAGCACTGGCGTTGCCCGAGTTGCCGACGTAGGCCAGGATGTCTCCGGGCTCGACGTAGTCGCCACGGTCGAACCCCGCCCAGACCTCCAGGTGGGCGTAGTAGTGCCGGTAGCCGCCCGGCCCGATCACCGAGATCGTCCTGCCACCCAGGCTGCGCACGCCACGGCTCGAGACGTAGCCGGCCGTGGTCGCTCGGACCGGGGTATTGCGGGGCGCGAAGATGTCGATCGCCTCGTGTCGGCGACCGCCGCTGCGCGGATGATCGAAGGTGCTCTCGAGCTCCGAGCGGTCGACGCCGTCGACCGGAATCGGCAGGCTGGAGGGAAACGGAGCGGCTTCGATCGTTGCCCGGCTCGGCGGTCGGAGCGGCGCCGGAATCTGGGGCTCCGGCGCAGGCTGGGGCTCCGGCTGAGCCTCGGGCGGGGTTACCGGAGGCCGCTGCGGCCTCGATGCGCAGCCGGCCGCCAGCAGGAGTGTGGCGACCGTCGCGATCGACGCCGCAACGGCCCTAGTACGGAGTATCGCCACCGTCGGCCGAGATCGACTGTCCGCGGATCAGCTGGGCGCGATCCGAGAGCAGAAACGCCACCAGCCGACCGACCTCGTGAGGCTGGATATGTCGCCCCAGCTGGTCCGGAGCCATCTCCTGGACCCGCTCTACCGGATCGCCGCCGGCACGGCCCGTGAGCCACTCGGCGCAGCTCCGGAGCATCGGCGTATCGACGCCGCCGGGACAGATCGCATTGACGTTGATTCCGTGCTCCGCCCACTCCGCGGAGAGCGAGCGCGTGATGCTGATGACCGCGGCCTTCGAGGCGTTGTAGGCCACCATCCTGGGATAGCCGACCTTGCCGGCGTTCGAGGCGATATTGACGATCGCTCCACCCTCGCCTTGCGCGATCATCCGTCGCGCCGCCAGCTGGCTGCACAGGAAGAGCCCTTTCACGTTGACCTCGAACTGCAGGTCCCACTCATCGGGAGCGACGTCGAGAGCCGCATCCATGCGGATCGCGCCGGCACCGTTCACCCAGCCGTCGATCCGGCCCCAGGTCTCGACCGTCCGCGCGATCGCGCTCTCGACGCTGGCGGCGTCGGTCACGTCGAGTGTCAGCGCCAGGAACGCGGCGTCCTCTCCCGTCTCGCTGGCGACCGAAGCCGCGGCCGTCTGGTCGAGGTCGGTCGCCACCACCCGAGCCCCCTCGTCGGCGATCGCGCGCGCGATACCGCGGCCCATGCCGCCGCCGGCGCCGGTGATCACCACGACTCTGTCTTCCAGAAGCATCGAGCGTCGCAGCGTATCAAGGGAGTCGACGCTCATCAGCCTGGAGACGGCTCGCCCAGGGGCCTGCCGTGGCGACCAGCTCGAAGGACCCCTCGTCGAGTCGGTCCGGGGCGTTGCTACCGGCCTCCGCAACCACGCCCGAGACCGGCGCTGTCGGCAAGAACGTCACACCTGTTGTCCGCCCGAGGAGCCGGGGAGCATAGAGCAGACCCTTGACTCCGTACCGAGGTACGGGGTTTAGTCTTGGACGAGGTGATGCCATGGACGGAATGACCATTGGGCAGGTAGCCCGCGCCGCCGGCGTGGGCGTCGAGACGATCCGGTTCTACGAGCGACGAGGCCTGCTCGATGAGCCGCCCCGGCGGGCCTCCGGCTACCGGCAGTACTCGGATGGCGCGGTGCGACAGCTGCGCTTCATTCGCCGAGCCAAGGAGCTCGGTTTCTCGTTGCGTGAGATCGCCGAGCTATTGGAGCTGAGGGCGGAGACTCCGACCCAGTGCGAGGATGTTCGTCGTCGACTCGAAGCGAAGATCACGGACATCGAGAACCGGATCGCCGATCTGCATCACATCAAGCGAGCATTGGCTGAGCTGGCCGCGACATGTGCTGCCCAGGACCCGATCGGCGCCTGTCCGATTCTCGAGGCGCTCGAGAAGACGTCCGGCAAGGAGTCATCCGCCGTTGGCTGAATACGACACCCACTTCGTCGAAGGCGGTACCCTGCCCCGGCCCCGGTGGATCGGTCGCGTGGTCCGCCTCGCCATCGGTCTCCTGACCCTCAAGCTGTTCGTCGACCTCGTGCGCTTCGAGGTCCTGATGGAGCGCGACAGCGGACTCACCTCGTGGCGCTTCCCGACCCAGCTCTTCTTCTGGGCCGTCGTCGCGTTCTTCTTCTGGATCCTCCCCCACGTCGTCAACCTCGGCTTCGGCAAGAGCTGGCGCAACCGGTCACAGATCGCTCTGGCGGTGATTCTGGCGGCAGTGTCGATCTGGGGGCTCGTGGCCCACGGGTCCCTGTGGACCCCCGCGCTTGGCTGGTCGATCCTCCTCTGGCTTCTCTACGAGTCCCTGCATCTGGGCATCAGCTTCATCCTCGCGGCGGCCCTCGCGACCCCGGGCTGCGAGATGCGGGCGATTCCCGATCTCTGGTCTCGACTCTCCGGTCGCGCCTCGGCCGAGCACTACTGTCCCGGCTTCCTCGACGGCATCGACCGCTGGGAGCTGGCGCGGTCCGGCGGCTCAGGCGACTAGAGCGCCCGCCGCGCGCAGCTCCTCGATCGCTCGCTCGCCATCGCCGGGCTCGAGATCGACGGCCCGGGTCGCGCTGGTGGGCACCTCCGTGCTCAGCCCCTCGCCGAGCGCGTCGAGCACCGTCGCCTTGACGCAGTAGTCGAGCGCCAGGCCGACTACGACCACCCGTTCGATGTCGCGCTCGCGCAGGAGCGCCGCGAGTCCGGTTTTCGACTGCTCGCCGGTTTCCGGGTCGCGGGTCGAGAAGCCAGAGTAGCCGTCCTCGCCGCCGGTACCTTTCTTGACCGACGGCCCGTCGACGTCGAGCTCGCGATGGAACTCGGCGCCCCAGCTATCGCCGACGCAGTGCACCGGCCAGATCCCGCCGTCCTTGGCGAAGTGGGGCGTCGACTCCGGATGCCAGTCCTGGGTGTAGACGACGAACGCTCCGGCGTCACGCGCGGCGGCGATCTCCCGATTGACCGCCCCGAGGATGGTCTCCCCACCCGCGACGTAGAGGCTGCCCTCCGGATCGGCGAAGTCGTTCTGGACGTCGACGACGATGAGAGCGGTGCGGGGGTCGTAGGCGGTCATGAAGCTAGGGTATCGTCTCCTTTCGGATGAAACCGAGTGACCGCCAGGTGGCCGAGGGCCTGCTCTTCACCGACCACTACCATCTGACCTCGGCCCAACTCTATTTCCGGCTCGGCTTGCACGAGCGGCCGGTGCAGTTCGACTTCTTCTTCCGCCGCTATCCCAACTATGGCGATCACCAGGCGGGCTTCTGCGTCTTCGCCGGAGTCGAGTGGCTGCTCGACTGGATGGAGGACGCCCACGCCGGTGACCGGGAAATCGAATACCTGCGCGGCCAGACCACGAGCGCCGGCGATCGTCTGTTCGACGACGATTTCCTGGAGTGGCTGCGCTCGGACGGCAACTTCTCCTCGATCTCCATCGAGGCCGTGTTGGAGGGACGGGTGGTCCACGCCAACGTCCCGATCCTGGTCGTCCGCGGCCCGGTGGCGATGGCCCAGATCCTCGAGTCGCCGCTCCTGAATCACCTGAACTATCAGACCCTGATCGCCACCAAGGCGGCGCGCATCCGGGGCGCCGGACACGATCGTCCACTGCTCGAGTTCGGATTGAGGCGCGCGCCCGGGCGGGGCGCCAGCGCCGCCACCCGGGCGGCCCTCATCGGCGGCGCCGACTTCTCGTCGAGCGAGGGCATCTCGCACCTGCTCGGCTACCCGCCCAAGGGCACCCACGGCCACAGCCTGGTGCAGCTGTTCATCGCCATGGGCGAGGGCGAGCTCGGCGCGTTTCGGGCCTTCGCCGAGGCCTACCCGGACGACTGTCTGCTGCTGGTCGACACCGTCGACACCCTCGAGAGCGGCGTGCCGAACGCGATCCGCGTGTTCGAAGAGCTGAAGCGCAAGGGGCATCGCGCGCTCGGCATCCGGCTCGACTCGGGCGACCTCGCCTATCTGGCGATCCAGGCGGCAGCGATGCTCGACGAGGCGGGCTTCCCCGACACCGTCATCACCCTCTCGAGCAGCCTCGACGAGCTGGCGATCTGGCAGATCCTGACCCAGATCGAGGAGGAGGCGCCCCGCTACGGCGTCGACCCCCACGCTCTGATCAACCGGTTGGTCTACGGCGTCGGCACGAGGCTGGTCACCTCCGGCTCCGACAACCTCGACGGTGTCTACAAGTCCGCAGCGGTCGAGGGCGAGGACGGCTGGCAACCCCTGCTCAAGGTGTCCGAGAGCCCCGCCAAGACCCTCAATCCCGGCAACAAACGGATCTGGCGGGTTTACGATCGCCGGGAGACCGCGACCGTGGACGTTCTGGCCGCCGCCTCCGAGAACATCGAGAGCGCGCCCGAGCTCGAGCTCCATCACCCGGTCCGAGAAGACGCGAGCCGCACGCTGACGCGCGACGAGATCTCCTCGGTCGAGCCGCTGCTGGTCGACACCCTGAAGGAGGGCCGGCGGCTGCTCGAGCCCGCGACCATCCGCGAGATGCAGGAGCGGGGCCGGGCGGACCTGGCCAGGCTCGATCCCGGAGTCCGTCGTCTGGTCAACCCCCACGTCTACCACGTCTCGCTCACCCGAGAGCTGTGGGAGCTCAAGCAGCGGCTGGTCGGGGAGATGACGTCCGGTGGTTAGGCAACCCCACTACGACGAGTTCGAGGCGTCCGAGCTCTTCTGCAATCGGTGCGGGCGCGCCCAGCCGGTGCGCAAGCGGCTGCTCCTGGTCCTGCCGCAGGGCAGCAAGTACGACTACCTGTGCAGCGTCTGCGGCAACTCGCTGGGCTCCAAGATGGACGACGACGCCGAGTCGTTCGCGGTCCTGAAGCCCGGTTGATCGGAGCGGGCTCGATCGGATCGCCCCCCTCTCCCTCCCTCACGGGGGGAGAGGGACGCCCCCGCCCGGAACCTGTGCTTCGCGGTTCTGGTGGGATCGGATCGTCCCCCCTTCCTTCCCGCCCACGAGTCGGCCGCGGCTTATGCGGCCGCGCGCCGGTAGGAGCCGACCATCAACAGCAGTGTGACCAGGAAGGCGAAGATCCCGGCCACCACGATGTTGTTGAGCGACTCCTTCAGGCCCCAGAGGTAGATCCAACGATCGTCGGCGGCGACGTCGCGCAGTCCGCCGACCGATTTCTGGAACCCGGTCACGGTCGCCAGAATCGCCACCAGCGCCGACGCGATCGTCGCACTGATCGCCATCGACGAGTCGCGCTCGTTCCGCTCCTTCGCGTAGCGGATCGCCGCCACCAGGGCGACCACGCCCAGGACTAGAACCAGCCACACCAACGGTCCAGCCTGCATCAGGAGGTTCATCGTTTCGTCTCCTTTTCTGTCGTTACTCTTCGGTAGGATCCCAATCTCGCGAGCTCGCGCGCAGCTCGTCGAGCTCCCGCCAGTGCTTCTCGACGGCGGTTCTGCCCTTACGCGTCAGGGCGAGCATGGTGTTCGGCTTGCGGCCGACGAACTTCTTCTCGATCCGGATCAGGCCACCGGCCTCGAGCTTGGTTAGATGCGTCGACAGGTTGCCCTTGGTCAGGCCGGTCAGCCGCAGAAGGTACATGAAGTCGGCCTTCCTGCAGACCGAGAGCGCCGTCAGCACCGCCAGGCGGGCCGGCTCGTGCACCAGTCGATCGAGGCCGCTCAGCTTCTCGAAGACCTCAGACATCGTCGCCCGTTCCCGCTCCGTGCAGCGCTTGCTTCATCGACAGGTGTTCCGCCACGCCCGCGGCGCAGAGAACGACGCCGATCGCCAAGCTGAAGAACGCTCCCAGGTAGTTGAAGCGCAGCGGGTCGCTGCCCATGGCCATGATGACGATCGCGCCCAGCAGCACTACCGCCGCCACCAGGGCCACCGCCATGGTGCCGCCGCCCAGGGTGCGCGGCAACGCGTAGAGCACCGCCGTCGCGAACAGGGTCAGGACTACCAGCAGCACGAGCGTGGTGGTCCCGCCGAAGCTCCGGGCGCCGAGGCTCATCGCCAGCACCGCCACGCCCAGGCCGAGGAGGAACATCCAACTGCGACTCCAGCCGAGCCGGGCGGGCTCGACCACGCCGAACTCCCGCCGGTACCAGAGGTGGATCCACCAGATCGCCGCGACCGCCAGGACGGCCAGCACGGCCTGAGCTGCTGTCGGTACCGGGCCGACCAGTGGCGAAGCGCCGCCGACGATCAGGAAGAAGGCGCCCGCCGGTACGAGTCTCAATCCGAGGAAGGTCGGGAAGATCTGCGTTATGTGGCGTAGATCTCGATTCATGGCGTTTCGTTCGGCTTTGACCACCGTCGATCCGGGTTGGTTCCCATCAGCATCTAGTTTGCAATACAAACTAGTATGCACACACGACTGCAGCCTGTCAACCCCCGACGACCGGCCGCTTCCGTTTCGACAGGAAGGGTCTTAGGGGAAGGCTCTCTCCTCGTCCGGCTTCAGTTCCGACAGGAGGGGTTCAAAGGGAGGGCTCTCCCCTTAGCCGCCTTCAGTTCCAACCGGAGGAGTCTAAGTGGAGGGCTCTCCCCTTGTCCGAAAGTGCTGATACAGCGCCGAGTCTCGAAAGCCGAGCTTCCGGTAGTACTCACGGGTACCGATCGACGAGATCACGGCCAGATCGGCGAAGCCCGCCGCGCGCGCGATCTCGGCGGCGCGCCCGATCAGCCGCCGACCGAGGCCGGCGTGCTGCGACCTGCCGTTGCCGCTCTCGCCGAGGCCGGTGAGCACTCCGTAGACGTGCACTTCGCGGATCATCGCGCTCTCGGCGATCTCGTCGGGTCGCACCGGCCTGTCCGGCAGGCTGAGGCGCAGGAACGCTGCCAGGCGCCCACCCGCCAGGTACTGCAGGAAGACCTCGCGACCGACCGAGGTCGAGTACTCGAGCTCCGAAAGCTCGAGCCGCTTCGACTTCAGCGGTCGATGCCGGATCTCGCGCGCCCGGATGTCGCGGCTCCGCTCGCCGCGCACGTCGAGCTCGGCTTCGGCGAGCTCTCGAAAGTTGGTCAGCCGGTTGCCGTCGACGATGTCCGTCCCCGGGATGTCGCGGATCACCCGGGTCAGCCGGCAGTACTCGGGCGTCCGTAGCATCGTCGCGGTCAGGACCTCGAGCAGCTCCGCGTGATTGTAGGGGCGCCACTCGCCGGCCTCGTAGTGCCGCATGAGCTCGGCGCTCTCGATCAGGCTACAGGGGTAGATCTTGAGCTCGTCGGGACGGAAGTCGGGATCGTCGAACATCCGCCCGAAGTCCTCGATGTCGGCTTCGGGCGACGAACCGTAGAGGTTGGGCATCCAATGAGCGTGGATCTTGAACCCGGCACCGCGCAGGAGCTTCATCGCCCGACGGGTCGCGGCGACGTCGTGGCCGCGCTTGTTCAGCTCCAGGACCTCGTCGCTCAAGCTCTGGAAGCCGATCTGCACCTTGGTGGCGCCGAGCCGCCGGATGCGCAGGATCTCGTCTTCCGAGAGATGGTCCGGCCGGGTCTCGATCGACAGTCCGACACAGCGGGCTTCGGCGGTCTCGTTGCGGCGCTGGGCGGCTTCGAGCTCATGCCAGGTGGCCGCTTCGCCCTCGACCCAGTCGATCGCGCCGGCGCGCTCGATGGCGAGCATCGCCTCGTTGTAGGTCCGCTCCATGGAGCGCCCATCGACCGAAAAACGGTGCCAGGCCTGCAAGATGCGAGTTGGGCCCACTGGCCGACTTCCATCATGCAGGCCTGGCACCCAGTCGTTGAGTGCGTCGAGGCAGCGCTTGACGAACCAGACCTGGTACTCCTCCGGATAGAACGACCAGGTGCCACCCAGGACGATCAGCTCGATCTTGTCGACCCGGTGGCCGTTGTAGTGGTAGGTCCGCAGGCGCGACAGGGTCTGCTCGTATGGATCGAAGCGGTGCTGGTCGGCCCGCTGAGCGCCGGGCTCGTCGGAGAGGTAGCTCTTCGGCATGCGGACGTCGCTCGGACAGAAGATGCACTTGCCCGGACAGGGATAGGGCTTGCTCAGAACCGTCACCGGCGCGACGCCGCTCGCGGTCCGGATCGGCTTCATCCGGATCCGCTCGAGGAAGCTCTCCTCGTCCTCGGTCCAGCCATGGCGCTCCTTGAGATGCCGGAAGCCGCGTACCAGCTCGCTCTTCGAGAAGAGCCCCGTGCCGTTCTTCGGATGGCGCCGGAGGATGCGGTTGAGCGACCGCTCGTCGCAGGAGTCGAGTGCCCGCAACTCGACGATCACGCCGACGAGATCCCGCTCGTGCTCCTCGGGACGAAAGCTCTGATACTCGGGCGGCACTGCACCTAGTCTAGGCCAGGCCGCGGCTCGCTCACGGTACCGAGGTCAGGACCGTCAGTTCTCCGGCAACGCTGACCTCGTTGCTCACCGAGATGAAGGGAGACTCCATGATGACGCTGCCCGCGGCGAGGATGTTGTATCCCGAGCCCACCGCGATCGAGCGGCACGCGTCCTCGGTCTTGGCCGTGCTGACGTTCTCGCTCATCAGTTCCAGGTCGATATCCATGGTGCTGCACTCGTAGTCGATGGTCGCGAGAGACTCGTTTGCACCACCGGCGGCGTACAGATTCAGTCCGTCGCCGCTGATCGCCAGGTCGACCACGGAACCTATGCCGTCCTCGAGCACGAAAAGGTCGTCGCAGATCGACTCGACCAGGCTCACGATACCGGTGTCGCTGCGCGAGAAGGTCGCGATCGCTCCCTTGAACGGCTCGGACACCGCGACGAAGACACCGTTCGGACTGACAGCGACCGAGGAGTCGCTGGGTCCGACCCCGCTGCAGTTGATGCTGACTTCGAGCTGCGAGCTCTGTACCGCCTGGAGAAAGGTCAGTGCACCGGTCGCCGGGTTCCGTGAGAAGACCGCCAGCCAGTCACCGTCCGTGACCCCCCGCTCGCTGGCCACGTAGACATTCTCGCCGTCCATGTCGAGCGCGACGGAGACGGCGTTCTCCAGGCCGTTCACGCCACCTACCCCGTCGAACTGGGCCTCGACAAAGGTCAGCTCACCGAAGGTGCCGCTGCCGGAATCGTCGTCGCGGGCGAACACCGCCACCGCGTTGTCCTCGATGCTCGCAATGTAGACGTGCTTGCCGTCCGGGCTGATCGCGATCTCTTCCGCACCGTCCAAACCGTCGACCAAGGCGATGCCATCGATGTAGTTGGCGAGAAGGGTGAGATCGCCGGTCGTGGTATTGCGGGAGAAGGCGGCCACCGAATCACCTGTCCGTCCGACCACGTAGACGTGGGCGTCGTCGGGGCTCACCGCGACCGCGGTGGCGCCGCTCAGCTCGCTCCCCTGCTCTCCGTCGCTCACGCTGTCCCCCGCCGTGAAGGTCAGCGCCCCGGTCATGGCGGTCCGCGAGAACCAGGTGACGGCAGAAGCGACGAGCGCCGCGGTGTAGACGTGTCCACCGTCGGGGCTGACCGCGACACCCCGGCAGCTCTCCAGGGTGCTTACCCCACCCGAGCCCTCGATCTCCTGGTCGACCAGCGTGAGCGTTCCATCGATCCCGCGCGACAAGGCGGACAGGCTCTCGTTTTGGAGCGGCTCCGAGCCAGCGTCGTCTGCCAGGGAGCTGCAGATGTAGACATGCTGGTCGTCCGAGGAGACGGCGACGGTGTTCACGAAACGCAGGCCGTCGGCCGTGGCGTCGCAGTCGCCGGCGATCGGCAAGTCCTCGTCGCAGATGATCTGCAGCACCTCGTTGAAATCGGCGCGGGTCGGCAGGGCCGAGATAGCGGCCAGTAGCCACACGCCGGTCGACAGCAGTAGCGACGTCGCGAAACGGAACCGGGGCCTTCCGGACATAGGAACCTCCTTCGGTGCCACCCCCAGGCAGAACTGCAGGTTGTAGAGAGGAGCTTAGACCAGACTCGGCCGCATGCCATAGCATCCGGTCGTGGATCCCACGCTGACCGTGCTTCTCTACTCTTCCCTGGCCGCAGCGGCGGCGGCGCTCGGCGTGCTCCCTCTCGTCGGTCGGACGCAGGTGCCGAAGGTCTGGATCGGTTGGGCGAACGCGATCGCCGGCGGGTTGATGCTCGGCTCGGCCCATGCCCTGTCGGGCGCCGGAGTCGAGCTCGGCCCGTTCTCGGTGGCGGCCGGCGCGTTGCTCGGTGTCGCTTTCACCTACGGTACCCACCGAGTGTCCGATACCGAAGACCTCGATCTCAACCGGCTCGCCGATACCGACCCGACGTACGGCTCGAAGGTGCTCTTGACCAGCTTCCTCCACTCCGCTTCCGAAGGGGTCGCGATCGGCGTCGCGATGGTGATCAACCTGCCGTTCGGCATCTTCGTGGCGCTCGCCATCGCGGTGCACAACATTCCCGAGGCGACCGTCCTGTGCGCGGTGCTGCGCGGCCGCGGTGTCGGGCTGGGCACCGCCGCCGGACTGGCGATGGCGATGAACAGCGGTCAGGTGCTGCTGGCGGTGACGGTTTTCGCGGTGCTGTCGGCGGCGCCCGCGGCGGTGCCGCCGGTCATCGGCTTCGCCGTCGGCACCCTGGTCTACCTGGTGCTGGTCGAGTTGATCCCCGAGTCCTATCGCGAGGCGGGGCCGACCACCATCGCGGTGCTCACCTCGTTGACCATGGGAGTCCTGATCCTGTTGCACGGAGGGCTCTCCTAGGTGCAGCTCGAGCCGGTGGTCGTCGTCTTCCTGTACGGCTTGCTGACCGCGGTCGCGACCGGCCTGGGCGCGCTGCCGTTCGTCTTCGTCCGCTCGGTCTCACCACGAGCGGTCGCCTACTCGAACGCCATCGCCGCCGGCCTGATGCTTGGCGCCAGCTTCGGTCTGGTGGCCGAGGGGAGCGAGCGCGGCAGCGTCCAGACCTTCCTCGGCACCCTGCTCGGCATCGCGTTCATCCTGGTCACGCAGCGGCTGCTCGGCGAGCACGATCTCGAGATCGGCCAGCTGCGTGGCGCCGGGGCGCGGCGGATGCTCCTGATCGTCATCGTCATGACGGTGCACTCGTTCGCCGAAGGGGTCGCGATCGGCTCTTCGTTCGCCGGTGGTCTCACCCTGGCGACGCTGATCACGGCGGCGATCGCGGTCCACAACATTCCCGAGGGTCTGGCGATCAGCGCGGTTCTGCGCCCCCAGGGGGCGACCATCGCCGCCTGCGCCGGCTGGAGCATCTTCTCGTCGCTGCCGCAGCCGCTGATGGCGGTGCCCGCCTTCCTGTTCGTCGACGCCTTCCGGCCCGCGCTCCCCTACGGCGTCGGCTTCGCCGCCGGGGCGATGGTGTTCATGGTCTTCGTCGAGCTCCTGCCCGAGGCGTTCGAGCACGCGCGTCGGCCGGCGGTCGGTCTGCTGGCGAGCGGCTCGCTGATCGCCATGATCCTCTTCCAGGCGCTCCTGTAGATGACCGCCTTTCAGCTGCAACCACTCCCGCTTAGATCTCGGGCGGAGGTGTCCCTCCGGACGGGGATCGAGGGTGAGGGGGGAGAGCCGAACGAATGAACCGGCAGACGGTCGACCGCCTGAATCGCGTCAACCGCGAGTTCTACAGCGAGCACGCCGCCGAGTGGGACCAGGTGCGCGATCGGCCCTGGCAGGGCTGGGAGCGGGTCGTCGAGGAGGTCCGTCCGGCGGCCGCGCGCGGGCCGTTGTCGGTACTCGACGTCGGTTGCGGCAACGGCCGCTTCGCGAGCTACCTGAACGAACAGCTCGGGGAATTCGACTACACCGGCATCGATTCCAGCGCTCGACTGGTCGAGCTCGCTCGATCGCGAATCGAGCCTCTGAGCGGGGTCGTGAGCCGGCTGGTCGAGGTCGATCTGAGTGTTCGGTCGCTCGGCGAGAGCGTCGGCGGCCGCAGCTTCGATCTGGTGGTCGCGTTCGGCCTGCTCCACCATGTTCCGAGCCTGACCCTCCGAAGCCGGCTCGTGGCCGATCTGGTCGAGGTGACCGCGCCGACCGGGCTGCTGGTGGTCGCCTTCTGGCAGTTCGCGGAGTTCGATCGCTTTCGGCGCCGCCTCGTCGACTGGGAGTCGTTCAACCGCACCCACGGCGACCCGATCGATCTGGATCAGCTCGAGGCCGGCGACTATCTGCTCGCCTGGGGCGACGATCGCCGGGCGGTGCGCTACTGCCACTGGAGCGGCCCGGCCGAGATCCGCGAGCTCATCGCGTCGGCGGGCGCGGCGAGCTCCGAGCTCTACTCCGGCCGCGAGGGCGACCGCTTCAATCTGTACGCGCTGATCCGGCGTTGATCAGATCCACCCCTTGCGCCTGAAGAAGATCAGCATACCGATGCCGATCACGACCATCGTGCCGATGGCGGTCGGGTAGCCCAGAGCCCAGTTGAGCTCCGGCATGTTCAGCTCGCTCGCGTCCGGATTGAAGTTCATGCCGTAGATGCCGGCGATGAAGGTGAGCGGAATGAAGATCGACGCCATGACGGTCAGCACCTTCATCACCTCGTTCATCCGGTGGCTGAGGCTCGAGAGATACAGATCCATCAGCCCGCCCGAGAGATCGCGGAACGTCTCGACGACGTCCATCACCTGGACTGCGTGATCGTAGGCGTCGCGCAGATAGTCCTTGGTGTGCTCGGCGATCAGGCCCGATTCGCTCCGCTGTAGCGCGTTGATGATCTCGCGGTGCGGCCAGGCGGCGCGGCGCACCCAGAGGAGATCGCGCTTGATCCGGTGCACGGTCTCGAGCAGCTCGGGCTTCGGGTCGTGTAGGAGCTCTTCTTCGACCTGCTCGATCCACTCTCCGTACTGCTCGAGCACCGGGTAGAGGCTGTCCTCGAGGGCGTCGACCAGGGCGTAGGCGAGATAGTCGCCCTCCAGGGTCCTGATCCGGCCGCTCCCGCTACGGATGCGCTCTCGTATCTGGTCGAACGGGTCACCCTCGATCTCCTGAATAGTGATCACCACCCGCCTGCCGAAGAACAGGCTGAACTGCTCGACGTTCAGGACGCTTCCGAGGTGCAACATGCGCATGACGACGAAGATGTGGTCGTCGTATTCCTCCATCTTCGGGCGCTGACCGACGTTGACGACGTCCTCCAGCGCCAGCTCGTGCAGTCCGAACCGGTCTCCGAGCTGCTGGATCAGCTCGATGTCGTGCACGCCGGTGACGTCGATCCAGGTCACCGGGTACTTCTCGAGCAGGTGAAAGGCTTCCTCCAGGGTCGCGACTTCGGCCTCCTCGGTGGCGTCCGGGCCGTAGCCGACGACGTGGATCCGCAGATGCTCCACCTTCTGCTGTGGCGCAATGAGCGCTCCGGGCGACGCACCCGGAGTGACGTGCCGGATGATGCGAGTCATTCGGTTCTCCCTCCCCGGAAGTCACAAGAACTCGGTGACAGGATACTCATTGAATTCGGTGACAGGCTACTCATTCCCAGTGACAGGCTACTCATTCCAGTCCTGCAGGTGAATTCGGTGGGTGAATTCGGTGACAGGCTACTCATTCCCCAGTCCTGCGGTAGAGCGAAGAAGGAGATGGGTATCCTGTCACCGGATCTCCGGGCGGCGGGACTCAGAGCTCGCGCTTGATCCAGTCGGCCTTCTGGGCTCGGCGCTGGATCCGTTCGGTCCGTGCCTGGTGCGCGGAGTCGCCGCCGTCGGGACCGCAGCTCGACGGGCTCGGTAGACAGGCGGCGAGCCCGGCCGCCTGTTCGGGGGTCAGGCCGGCGGCGGACCGCCGATAGCGATGGAGTGCGGCCGCCTCGGCACCGTAGATGCCGGGCGCGAACTCGGCGACGTTCAGATAGATCTCGAGGATCCGATGCTTGCTCAGCTCCCTTTCGAGCTGCCTCGTCAGCAGCGCCTCTTTCACCTTGCGCCACGGGTTGCGCGACGGTGACAACCAGAGGTTCTTGACCAGCTGCTGGCTGATGGTCGACGCCCCCCGTAGCGGCTCGCCCTCCAACACCGTGTCCTGCACCGCCTGCTTCAGCTCGTCGACCGCGAAGCCGCCGTGGGAGAAGAAGTCGATGTCCTCGCCGACCAGAACGGCCTGCTTCAGGTTGTCGGCGATCCGGTCGTAGGCGACCCAGCGCCAGTCGAACGGGGCGTCGGGGCCGTGGCGCTCGCGGTAGTCGTCGATGAACGCCGTCGTCCGCGGGTGGCGGATCGCCAGCTCGGCCACGTCCGGCCAGGTGAGCCACTGAAACGCGGCGAAGCCCGCGACGATCAAGAGAATCAGACAGCCGATGCGCCGGAGCAGGCCGAAGAGACAGCCGAACATCAGTCGCTGAAGCCGTGCTCCGCCATCCAGTCGTCGCTGACGAACTTGGACAGGTAGTTGCGGATCGAGTCAGGCAGGATCACCAGCGCCCGCCCGACCTCCGGGAACTTCTTCAACGCCTCCAACATCGCCCAGACCGCGGTCCCCGAGCTTCCTCCAACCAGCAGTCCCTCCTCGCGGATCAGGCGGCGCGCCATCCTGAAGCTGGCCTGGTCATCGACGTAGACCCAGTGATCGACCAGGTCTCGGTCGAGCACGCCGGGAATGAAATCGTAGCCGATCCCCTCGACCTGATAGGTGAACACCTCATCGCGCCCGCCCAGAATCGAGCCCTCGGGATCGACACCGACGATGACCACCTCGGGGTTGCGCTCCTTCAGATAGCGCGCCACCCCGGTGATGGTGCCGCCGGTGCCGGCGCCGATCACCACCATGCCCAGGCTGTCTCCGAAGTCCTCCCAGATCTCCGCACCGGTACCGTGATAGTGCGCGTCCGGGTTGTCCGGATTCTCGTACTGGTCAGGGATGATCGAGTTCTCGATCTCCTCGTTCAAGCGTCGGGCGACGCCCAGAAGACTCTCCGGATCGTCGTGAGCAGCCTCGGTCGGCGTCCGGATGATCTCGGCGCCCAGCGCCTCCATCACCACCTGTTTCTCGCGGCTCATCTTCTCGGGCATCGTGATGATCAGCTTGTGGCCGGTTACCGCGGTGGTCATCGCCAGGCCGGCGCCGGTGTTGCCGCTGGTCGGCTCGATCAGGGTGGTCTGCGCATCGATCCGGCCGGCCCGCGCCAGCCCCTCGATCATGCGCACGGCGATCCGGTCCTTGACCGAGCCGCCCGGGTTGAGGAACTCGCACTTGCCGAACAGCTCGACCCCCAGCTCCGCTCCGATCCGATTGAGCCGGACCACCGGCGTCTTGCCCACCACTTGCAGGATGTTGTCGTAGATCACTTCCCCTCCGTTCCCGAGTCGAGGTCGACGATATCGCGCTCCGCCCTCCCGTAGAATCCTCTCGGTGCCGACCGTTCCGTACGACGATTTCGCCGACGTCTACGACGCCTGGGTGGACACCGTTCCGGTCGCCGAGGCGATGCGCTCGTTCTACGTCGAGCTCCTGGCGGAGAGCGACGGCCCGGTCGTCGAGCTGGGGGTCGGCAACGGCCGGATCTGCGTCGAGGTCGCCCGCCGGGGCCGCCCCGTGATCGGCGTCGACTCCTCGGCGGCGGTCCTCGAGCTCTGCCGCTCCCGTGCCCGCGAGGCCGGCGTCGAGGAGCGGCTAGAGCTCGTCCAGGCCGACTTCCGCGACTTCGAGCTCGAGACGCCGGCGGCGCTGATCACCATCCCGTTCCACTCGCTCGGCCATCTGACCTCCGACGACGACAAGCTGCGCTGCATGCGTCAGGTCCACCGCCAGCTCGCTCCCGGAGGCCTGTTCGTCTGGGATCACTTCGTCTTCGATCCGGACTATCCCGGGCAGTCCGGGACACTCAACCTGAGGGCCGAGACCCGGGATCCGGCGAGCGGCCGCGAGCGCCTCGTCTGGGAGTGCTCGAGCCGCGATCCCGAGCGCCAGATCATCGACATCCTAGTGCGGGTCGAGGATCTCGGCGAGGGCGGCGCGGTCGAGGCGACGCGCTACGTCCGGATGGAGATGAGCTGGATCGAGCCCAAGCGGAGCCGCGACCTGATGGCCGAATCGGGCTTCGACATCCTGGAGCTGTACGGCGACTTCCAGCGCGGCGACTTCACCGCCGAGTCGACCCACCAGGTCTGGGTGGCCCGGCGACCGAGCTAGCCCGAGGAGCCGTCGTCGCCGGGCGCGTCCTCGGCAGGGGTTTCCTGCCGGTCCATCTCGGGCCGCATCGGCCGATCGCGCCAGGGGCGCCGCCAACGCCCGCGCGGTCCCGGGGGGCCCGGGGGGCCGAGGAAGAAATGCTCCGATCGCCCGCGGTGCCGAGCCCGCAGCTCTTCGAATCGTTCCCGTTGCTCCGGAGTCAGGACCTCCGAGATCCGCCTGGAGGCATCGTCCATCAACGCCCCCACTCGCGGCCGCATCTCTTCGCGGAGCGCACCGGCCTCGTGTCGCGTCCGTTCGAGGATCTCGTCGATCGCGGCGCGCTGCTCGTCGGTCAGGGCCAATTCGCGGTCGAGGCGCTCGGCGAAGAAGCGACCCGCCATCAGCGAGAGCGAGCCCGGCTCGCGCAGCTTCTGGGCGTAGAAGAGATGAGTCCCGAGGATACCTACCAGGACACCGAGCACCAGAACGCCCAGGACCGCCGAAATTGCCGCGACCCGCTTCACGACCCGTTCTCCTCGAGCACCCAGGTGAGCAGATCGTCGGTCGGAGACTGCTCGACCAGCGCTGAAGGGCTGGGAGTCGCCAGCCAGGCCCACGCGCTCAGCACCAGCGTCAGCGCCAGCGCGACCGGCAGAAGCCGGACCGCCGCCCAGCCCAGCTGATCCGTCTCTCCAGCGGCCACCGCGCTCACCCGTTGCGCGAAGTAGGCGTCCGGCAGGTGGTCGGTCCGGTGGCGGCGGAGCGACTCGGCCGCCAGCTCGAGCCGCCGCCGGAACTCGGCGCACTCCTCGCACTCCTCCAGATGTGCAGCGGCGGCCGCCGGCAGCTCGCCCCGGTCCACGACCATCAGCTGATCTCGGAGCTCGTCGCACCTCATGCCGGTGCCCCCTCCAACAGCCGGCGGAGCTTCTTCCTGGCGCGGTGGGCTCTCACCTTCACCTTCGGTCGACTCCAGCCGAGGCGCTCTGCGATCTCGTTCACCGACCATCCCTCTCCATAGAGCAGCAGGAGCACGAATCGATCCTCCGGCGCCAGGGTTCGGAGCAGGCCCTCCACTTCGAGACGCGCGTCGGGATCGCTGGTGGGTGCCGCCAGACGCTCCGCCGCGAGCTCGTCCGCGGGCCGCTCCTTGCGCAGACGAGCGTAGCAGCAGTTCAGGCAAACGCGGGTCAACCAGTGTTCGAACGGCGCCTCCGCCCGGTAGGTGTGGAGCTTCGTCCAAACGGTCAGAAAGGTCTCCTGCGCCACCTCCTCGATCTGGTCCGGCTGCCGGAAGAAGCGGCCAGCGAGTCGGAAGACGCGGCGCTCGTGCAGCCGGATCAGGTCCGCGAAGGCGTCGGGATCGCCTTGGCGACAGGCCGCGATCAGCCGCGCTTCCTCGCTCTCGGATCCGATCGCGCTCTCGACGTCCATCGCGCAGTGACAGGCTACTACTTCCATTCCACTCCGCTAGATGCGATTTCGAGGCGATCGGTTACGCGTCCGTGAGGGGCCCCGTTCGCCCGCGCCTGTAACCGGAGCCCCTCTCGGCGCATCTCTCTTCATGAACGCGATCGATCGAGAGCCATGCAACAACGTCAACCTACAGAAGATCGAAAGGACCTACAGATGAAGAACTTCGGCAAGCTCACCCTCTACGCCGCGCTGGCGCTCCTCGTGGCGAGCATTCCGGCAACCCTCTACGCCGCCGGCCATCGGGGCGGCTACGGACCCGGCTCCGGCAAGGGGCCCGGCGGACACTTCGGTGGCGGCTTCATGGCCGAGCGGATCGCCGATCGACTCGACCTCTCCGAGGGTCAGAGAGAACAGATCCGGACGATCCGCGAGAGCTATCGCGAAGAGATCGAAGGGCTCACGGAGAGCCTGGCCACTGCCCGCCTAGTCGTGCGCGGCCGCATCCACTCCGACGCCTTCGACGAGACCGCCATCCGCGAGGCTGTTCTGGAAGCGGCGGCCGTCGAGGCCGACCTCGCCGTGCTGCGCGCCCGAATCGCCAGCGAGGTCCATCAGGTGCTGACGCCCGAGCAGCTCGCCGAGGCGCGCGAGATGCGCGAGCGGATGCGTGGCTTCGCCGATGAATGGCGCGACCACCGGCGCTGGTGGCGGGAAGGATTCGAAGGCCCCTCGAGCGACGGCGAGTGACGAGAGCACGAAAGAACGGGCGGTGGGTCACCCCACCGCCCGTATTCGTCCGAGATCAGACCAGCAGCCGACCTACGGTAGGAGTGCCCAGCCCTCGTCCATGAACAGGAACGGCGTCAGATCCAGATCGGACGCCGCCTTGAGCGTCGAGGTGATGAAGGGCTCCATCAGCAGATTGGGTAGCGCCGTGGTGTCCCAGTGCGACTTGGACGAGCCAGGCGCCACCGGGTCAGGCGCGTAGAGACGTGCGTAACCCTCCGTGGTCCCGGCGCGGAATCTGCCGTCGTACGCCACTCGAACCACGGCGTGGTCCATCGCCGCGTCCCGAAGCAGATCGCCGTCAGCCATCGAGATGCCGACCGACGTGATTCGAACCGCCGGGTCGGAGCCGCCCATCGGGGGTAGGCCCTTCTCCACGTTGTTGACGATGATCGCGGCCCTCGCTCCGGCCACCTGGGCGTTCAGCACCTTCTGCGTGAAGGCGCACGCACCACGGTCGATCAGGGCGATCTTGCCCCTGACGTTGTTGAGGATCGGCTCGCATCCGTCCGACGTGACGTCGGTGCCGTCGTCGACCTCGACCAGCTTGCCGGTGACGCCGGGACCCCACTTGAGTGCCTTGCCGAAGGACGCCAACTGGGCCTCGTAGCTACCCCTGACGCTCTTCGGGTTGAGCGCGATGACAGAGGGCCGCGGGGCGAGAGTCCTCCTCGCCGCGCGAGTGACGTTGCTCCCCACCCAGACCAGATTGTGGGTGTTGACCTGAGCCGCCAGACGCTCGGCGTCGTTCATGCTGGCGAAGATCTCCCCCGTGGTCACGTCGCGCATGAAGCGCGCGTAGATGCTCGGGAAGCCGGCGAACAGTGCGCCGGTGCTCTCACTGGCGAACTCCGAGAAGCCCAGGCCGTGCGCGAACTCGTGCATCAGCACGTTCAGCAGGTCGACCTCGTTCTTGGCCGGGTTGTTGTCGAACCCGTAGTACCAGTCGAGACCGGTCAGACAGTCCGGGTTGACGCCGATATCGCCGTTGAAGAAAGCGACGATGTCATCGGCGAATGGCGGCTCGAGCAGGCCGGGATCGGGCGGACCGGGCGCCAGGTCCTCGCCAACGATGCTGTTGATCAGAGCCGAGTGGTACCAAGTATTGGCGACGACACCCGGCGGTGGCGGTGGTCCGAAGCCGAAGATCTGAATCGTGCCGGCGGCACCCAGGACACCGGAAGTCGGGCCGCACGGCAGGGGCGAAAACGTCCCCTGGACGACGATGTCGACGTTGCTGTCGAGCACCGCGCCCCACAGGTCGGCGGCGAACTGGAAGGCGTTGACCCGCAGCTCACCC
>CAMYOG010000046.1:105081-126144 GCA_947259925.1 Thermoanaerobaculia bacterium | reverse complement strand
CACCTTCGAGGAGGACCACACGAGCGGCGCCCGGACGTGGGTGAAGGACTTCGTCTGGCGCGAGGGGAAGCTCGTGGCCTCGGAGTCAGCCACCGACGGGCGCAAGCATTACCATCTGGATCACCTCGGGAGCCCGCGGCTGGTGACGACCTCAGGCGGCGGCTTCCACCGCCGGCACGACTACTACCCGTTCGGCGAGGAGTACGAGCCGACGGACGTGACCGAGGAGATGCGGTTTACGGGGCACGAGAAGGACTTCGGGGGGATGGGTGGGGAGGAGAAGCACGGGGATCTGGAGTACATGCATGCTCGGTACTACAGTGGGTATACGGGGAGGTTTCTGAGTCTGGATCCGGTCAGATCGGGGCGGCCGGCCAATCCGCAGAGTTGGAATCGGTATACGTACGCGCTGAACAATCCGCTGCGCTTCCTCGACCCGGATGGGCGAACCGTCGTTGGGTTCACCGGGTTCGGTAACCAAGCTGGAGGAGTTACCGAGATCATCAGGGTCCTGCGGGACTTCCCGGCGCTGGGTAGGGTCGAGAGATTCGATCACCAGAGGATTCCTGAAGCAGCGAGGCTTCTTCGCAAGGAAGCCCGGGCAGATCCGAGTCAGTTCAACGTCTTCTTAGGCCATAGCCTCGGAGCATCATCTGCAGTGCAGGCTGCACAAATTGTCGGCACCGCTACGCCGGCAATCCCCGTGCACTTGCTCGTAGCAATCGACCCAGTCTTCTCGAGCAAGACCGTCTCGCCGAACGTCGAGCTTGCGATCGGGTTCTTCCAGAATCAGACGGCGCTAGGTGGACAGAAGCTGCGGGCGGAAGATCCCTCCAAGACCACGGTGCGCAACATTGAGATCTTCGGCAAGGGGCACACACAGATCGACGAGGCAGTGGCGCTAGCCGTTGTCTCCGAAGTGCTCCGTTTGGCTCAGGAACAGGGGAAGGACATCGATCTTCGGAAGGGCTTTCAATTCATCCAAGGCGAGCTCGTCTTTGTGCGCGAATGAGTGACTGGTTTCGGCGGTTCCCGATTGTGTGCTGGTCTCTGGTCGCGTACTTGCTGCTGAGCGGGCTGGCGCTTGCTGGCTTCGGAGGTAGCGGACTCTTCGATCGGATCCTCTTTCTTTGGCCCTATCTCTTCATCCTGGCGTTGGAGGCCGTGGCTGGGCCTGTCACGAACTCCAAGCTCGGGCTTGGGCTGGCTGTGGGTTTGGTCGCGATTGTCGTTACAGGTGGGATCGCTCAGAAACTGGTTGGTACTTCGAGGCCAGATGGCCGCAGTGCAGTCGCTCTAGGCGCGTTCGTCGCGCTGATGACTCTCGGAGTACTGACAGGTACCGCCTTCTTGCTTGCGGCTGCCCTCGGCTGGCCTGTAGGCGAGTAGGTCCTGGTGGGTCGACTCGGCCCGCTCGCATGAAGTGGTGGAGTCGACCTTCCTGCAAGTAGAACTCGAAAACGATATCGCGGCACAGCAAGAGCGCTAGGAAAGGAGCCCATCCATGGAGCGTCTCACCAGAATGCTGCGCTGGGAGAAGCGATTCGCAGTGGCAGAGTTTGGTGCCTGGCTTCACCAGCGGGGGTCCACGTGCCTAGATTGAACGGTGAGTGAGGCTGTGGGGCGTCCGCCCTGCAGAGGCGACGACCGCTGCGGCGGCATCCGGGACAGGTGCGAAGTAGAGTGTGTTTTGTACCTGTCCCCCTTTCATTGTCCCCCTTTCATTGCCAGGAATAGGGCGCCGTGAGTTGGACGCTTAGAGACGGCTGGTTGGGCGAGCTTCACGAGGCCGGGAGCCCAAAGAAAGTGCCAGATGAGATGAGTCGGCCGGTCCCCCCGCTGAGGCACTGTGCCAGTGGCGGAATCTGGGACTACAAAGTGGAGCACGTTTTGTACCTGTCCCTCTTTCATCGTGACGTTGTACCTGTCCCTCTCTCATGTCCCTCTTTCACCTCCCCTCGGGAGCCCAGGGGCTTTCCATCCCGCCAATCCCAGGATACTGTCGACGCTGGCGCAGGAGGACGCGACGATGAGCGAATCGGCCGACAAGAGCTGCCTGGCCTGCGAGCGGGGTCCCGAGCAGACACCGCTATTGCAGCTGGCGTACCTTGACTCCGTCTTCTGGATCTGTCCCCAGCATCTGCCGATCCTGATCCACGACCCGGCGCGGCTCGTCGGCCTGCTTCCGGGCGCCGAGACGCTCAGCCCGGCCGAGCACCACGACTAGGGTCGCCGATGAACGACGAAGATCAGGTTCTGCTGAGTCACGTACTGCGTGGCAGCCCGGTGCTCGCGCTCGGGGTGCTGGTCGAGGGCCGGCCCTACGTCGGCCAGCTGCCCTTCGCCGTCTGGGCGGAGCGCTCCGCCCTGCTCATCCACGTTTCCGCTCTGGCCCGGCACAGCCGCGGGCTCGCCGAAGGCGCGCCGTTCAGCGCGCTGATCGGCGGCGAGGGCGAGGATCCGTTCCAGATTCCGCGGCTGTCGGTCGAAGGCGAGGTCCATCGATTGGAACGCGGCAGTCCCGAGTACGAGGAGGCGCGAGCCGTCTTCCTCGACCGGCTGCCATCCGGCAGTGGGCACTTCGCGCTCGGAGACTTCGCGCTGATCGAGCTAAGGCTGACCAAGGCGCGGTTCGTGGCCGGCTTCGCCCGCGCCTACAACCTGACCGCGAGCCACTTGCGTCAGGCGGCCGACGAGTCGCGAGCGAGCTGAGCCCCGGTTCGGGCGTAGCTCGCGCGTGAGCCTCGGCTCAGCGGCGCCACCGGTACGCGATCTCCAGGCTGGCGGCGCGCACCACCATGTAGCCGAGCATCGCCGCCCAGAGCAGCTGGTTGCTCTCGAGGCGTAGAGCGATCAGGGCCAGCGGCAGGAAGCCGGCGAGCGCGCTCAGAAGCATCGAGTTCCGGAGCGCCCGTCCGGCCGTCAGGCCGATGAACAGGCCGTCGTAGACGTAAGCGACGGAACCGATCGTCAGGACCGGGATCAGCCACCAGCCGACCGCCACCGCGGCGTCGAGGCTCGGACCGTGCGCGGTGAACAGGCCCAGAAGCGCCCGTGGGGCCAGGACGATCGCCAGCGAGAACGGCACGGTCAGCGCGACCCCGGTGGCGATCGCCAGTCGCCGCAGGCGCTCGAGCTCCGAGCGCCGCCCGCCACCCCAGAACACCCCGGCGAGGCTCTCGGTCGCGAAGGCGCAGCCGTCGATCAGGAACGCCGCGAGCATCTGGATGCGGCCGAGGATCGCGTTGGCGGCCAGGGTGGCGGTGCCGAGGACGGCGCTGAAGTTGGTGAACAGGGCGAAGGTGGTGATCAGCGCGACGGTGCGGATCAGGATGTCGCGATTGAGGACCAGGAGCTCGCGCAGGCGGCTCCGGTCGGCGACCTCGCGCCACCGCCAGCCGAGCGGCCGGTAGCGCCGCAGGAACAGGGCGAGCGCCACCACCAGCATGCTGTACTGGCTGATCGCCGTGGCCGCTCCGGCGCCGGTCGCCGCCCAGCCGAGGCGCACGATGAAGAGGTAGTCGAGGCCGATGTTGGAGACGTTGGCGGTGACCGTCATGATCAGTACCCCACGGCCGTCTTCGCGCCCCAGGAACCAGCCGAGGAAGGCGAAGTTGGCGAGCACCGCCGGGGCGCCCCAGATGCGCGCGGCGAAGTACTCGCGGCCGGCCGCTTCGACCCCGGGGCCGGTCTTTGCCAGGAGCGCGAAACCGGCGCTCGCCAGCGGCTCGCGCAGGACGAGTAGCACCAGACCGAGGCCGACGCCGAGGGTCAGCGAGCGGTAGAGCACCAGGTAGGTCTCGGGTCGGTCGTTGCGGCCGACCGCCTGGGCGGTCACCCCGGTCGTTCCCATGCGCAGGAAGCCGAAGGTCCAGTAGACGTATTCGAACAGCACCGAGGCCAGGGCCACGCCGGCGAGGAACCGGATCTCCGGCAGGTGGCCGAGGAGCGCCGTGTCGACCAGCGCCGCGATCGGTACGGTGATGTTGGCCAGGACGTTGTAGAGGCTCAGGCGGGCGAATCGGCGGCCGAGAGTGGACCCCGGCTCGGGGCCGGAATCGTTCGGCTCGTCGGTCGACACGCGCGCAGTCTACCCAGGTAGACTCGGCGCTCAGACTTTTTGAACTTCGTTCGCGGAAAGGAAGCCATCGATGTACAGGAGGAACCCGAGAGAGCGCCGCTGGCTGGCGGCGCTGATCGCGCTGCCGCTCGCCGGCTCGTTGCTTAGCTGCTCGGTCAACCCGGCGACCGGCAAGCAGCAGATCAACCTGGTGCCCGAGTCGCAGGAGATCGCCATGGGCCGCGAGGCGGACGAGCAGATCGTCGCCCAGATGGGGCTCTATCCCGACGACCGGGTGCAGGAGTACGTCCACCGGCTCGGCACCGAGCTGGCGGCGACCTCGGAGCGCCCGCACCTGCCGTGGGCCTTCCGGGTGCTCGACGACCCGACCGTCAACGCGTTCGCGCTCCCGGGCGGCTTCATCTACGTCACCCGCGGCATCATGACCCACCTCAATACCGAGGCCGAGCTGGTGTCGGTGCTCGGGCACGAGATCGGTCATGTGACGGCACGCCACGGCGTCAACCAGATGAGCAAGCAGCAGCTGCTCGGCGTCGGGCTCGGCATCGGCTCGGTCCTGAGCCCCGAGCTGGCGGCGGTGAGCGATCTGGCCTCGGCCGGGCTCGGGTTGCTCTTCCTCAAGTACTCGCGCGATGACGAGCGCCAGGCCGACGAGCTCGGACTGCGCTACAGCGTCCGTGGTGGCTGGGATCCGCGCGGCGCGCCCGAGGTGTTCACGGTGCTCGAGCGGGTGGGTGAGGCGTCGGGCTCGGGGCGAATTCCAGGCTATCTCTCGACCCATCCGGATCCGGGAGCGCGGCGCGGGCGCCTCAACGACATGATCGTCGCGATGAACCAGGACTTCAGCGGCGACAAGGTCAACCGCGCGGACTACCTGGGGCGCCTCGACGGCATGGTCTTCGGTGCGAACCCGCGCGAGGGCTACTTCGAGGACGGCCTCTTCCTGCACCCGGACCTCGAGTTCAAGCTCCGCTTCCCGGACGGCTGGAAGACGGTCAACCAGAAGACGTTGGTCGCCGGAATCAGTCCGGCCGAAGACGCGATCGTCCGCCTGACGCTCGCCAAGCAGGAGGACCCGGTGGTCGCAGCGCAGGAGTTCGCCAATCAGGAGGGGCTCGAGTCGGGGCGCGTCCAGCGGGCGCGCGTCAACGGCAATCCGGCGGCGTCGGTGGAGTTCGCCGCCGATACAGAGCAGAGCCGGCTGCGCGGCGTGGCCGCGTACATCCGCTACGGCGGCAACACCTATGAGTTCCTCGGCTACACCCCGGACGACAAGTGGAACACCTACCGCCGCCCGTTTGGCGCCTGGATCGGCAGCTTCGATCGCTTGACCGACCGCAGGGCGCTCGCCGTCCAGCCGGCGCGGGTGGGCATCGTCAACCTGCGCAGGTCGCTACCGCTCGATGCCTTCAACTCGCAGTACCCGTCGTCGATTCCGCTCGACACGCTGGCGCTGATCAACCACGTCGACGCGGGAGGATCGCTCCCGAGCGGCTACGGCGCCAAGCGGGTGACGGGGGGACGGCCGCAGTAGCGGATCGCCCGCATTCGATCGGATCTCCCCCCTCACCCTCCACGCCCACCCGGTACCCACAATCCCTCTCCCGCCCCTCACGGGGGGAGAGGGACACCCCCGCCCGGAGCTCTCGGGGCGGGGCGGTAACGATGGCTCTCGGCTGGGGTGGGTGGATAGGGAGGGGGTGAGACCTGATAAGAATGCCGGATGGCGTCCGCACATCCAGACCTCGAGGGGTGCACCGGCTTTCTCCAGCGCCTGATCCGGACCGAGAGTCTGCCGGGCCGTGAGGGCGAGATCGCGGCGCTGATTCGCGACGAGATGGAGCGCCTCGGCTACCTCGACGTCGGCTGTGACCAGGTCGGCAACGTGCTCGGCAGGGTCGCCGGCAACGGCGAAGCCGATCCCCTCATGTTCAACACCCACCTGGACCATGTGGACGTGGGCGACCCGGCCGCCTGGCCCCATCCGCCGTTCGGGGCCGAGATCCACGACGATCGGGTCTGGGGACGAGGGGCGGTCGACATCAAGGGGCCGCTCGCCGCCCAGGTCTACGGCGTCGCCCGACTGATCGGCGGCCCCGCTCCGCCTGGCGACGTCTGGGTGACGGCGGTGGTCCAGGAGGAGGTCGGGGGTGTCGGCGCGCGTCATCTGGCGCGGAATCCACCCGCCCGCCGGGTGGTGGTGGGGGAGCCGTCGCGACTCCAGGTCCGCCGAGGTCATCGCGGTCGGATCGCGGTGCTCTTGAAGATCCTGGGCAGGAGCGTCCACGCCAGCGTGCCCGAGAGCGGCGTCAACCCGCTCATCTCGCTCGGACGCTTTCTGAGCCGGCTGCACGAGGTCGAGCACTCGGTGGCCGACGAGCTCGGCCCGAGCACGGTGGCACCGACGCTGCTCGAGACCGATCAGACCAGCACCAACGTGATCCCCGCCGAGATCGTCCAGATCCTCGACTGGCGCAACGTGCCGGGCGAGACCGACGAGGTGGTGCTCGCACGGCTCCGGGCGCTGATGGACGAGGTGCTGGAAGACGGAGCGACCGCCGAGCTGACCAATCCGGTCCACGAGATGGTGACCTACACCGGCGTCGTCTCGCCGATTCCCGAGAACAATCCGACCTACCTGCTGGCGGAAGATCATCCGCTGATCGAGGCGGCGCGCGCGCTCGCCGAGGACGCGCTCGGCGAGCAGCAGAAGGTCGACGTCTGGCAGTTCGCCACCGACGGCGGGCACTTCGCCGCGGCGGGCATGGAGCCGGTCGGCTTCGGACCGGGCGACGAGCGACTCGCGCACACCCGCGACGAGCACATCGAGCTCGCCCAGCTGGCGGCGGCCATGGACGTCAACGAGCGCTTCGCGCGCGAGCTCTCGAGCCACGCGACCACTCTCGAGACGTAATCAGGTGCCGAGGAACGGGCCGGTGTGCACGGGGTCGATCGGTCGGGTCAGCTTGGAGACCGCGAAGAGCACCACGATGTGGGCCGCCAGCCCCCAGAGGCCCGGGTGGATCTCGTTCCACTGGAGCTCCGGCCACAGGTTCCAGATCGCGGTCACCAGACAGCCGGTCACCAGGCCGGCCACCACCCCGGCGCGGCTGGCGCGCGGCCAGAAGAAGGTGACGACGAAGACCGGCATGATCTGCGCCACGAAGCCGTACGACAGCAGCAGCATCAGGACCAGTGACAGATCCGAGGCGACCGCGAAGTAGAAGGCGATCGCCCCGATGACAACTACCAGGATCCGGATGAACCGGGTCTGTTGCGCGTCGTCGATGTCCGGCCTCACGAGGACCCGGTAGAGATCGCGCACCAGCACCGAGCCCGAGGCGTGTAGGAGGGCATCGCCGGTCGACATCGAGGCGGCCAGCGCGCCGGCGCAGAAGAGCCCGATCACCACCGCCGGCAGATCGAGCGAGGTCAGGATCGTCGGCAGGATCGTGTCGGCCGGCTCGACGCCCGGAAAGCGCAGGACGCCGCAGAAGCCGATGAAGAGGATCGGGATCAGGAAGATGCCGAACGTCGGGTAGAAGACGACCATCTGCTTGAGCGACCGCTCGCTGCGGGCGGTGAAGATGCGCATGAAGTAGTGCGGCCACATGCTGAAGCCGATGGTCGAGATCGCCACCGCGCTCGAGTAGCCGCCCCAGGTCCAGGCGCTGCCGTCGGCCGCCAGGCCGGGCGCCCGCAGGAGCTCGGGGACCTGGTCGGCGAGCTGATCGAACATCGGGCCGACGCCGCCGTAGAGCTTGGCCGGGAGATAGAGGCCGAGCGACCACGCCAGGACCAGCATGAAGACGCCCTGCATCGTGTTGGTCCAGGCGACCCCCATGACGCCGCTCTTGAAGACGTAGATCAGGACCACCCCGTAGGCGATCAGGGCACCCGCCCAGACCGGGATGCGCCCTTCGGTGACGACGGCGAAGACATAGCCGGCGCCCTTGATCTGGAGCGTCAGGTAGGGCAGGAAGCCGAGGATCGAGATCACCGCCAGGATCGCCGACAGCGACTTCGACTGGAAGCGATCGGCGAACAGCTCGGCCTGGGTGACGTAGCCGCGCTCGCGGCCGAGCCGCGAGATCTTGGGCGCCAGGAAGTACCAGGGCGTCAGCCCGACCGCAGCGTAGGCCAGGATGTAGAACGAGGCCGCGCCGCGCGAGTAGGCCCAGCCGGGACCGCCGAGGAAGGCGAAGGCGCTGAAGATCGAAGCGCCCATGATGAAGTAGAGGGAGATGAAGCCGAGGCCGCGGTCGCCGGCGACGTAGCCCTCGGTCCCCTTGGAGATCCGGCGCCCCGAGAGCACGCCGATCACCAGCGACGCGAGCAGGTAGCCCAGGGTGACCGCGAGAACGACGATCCAGCCGCCCGACGACACGCCGCTAACGCTCCTCGAGGAGAAAGAGCCCGAGCAGGACCAGGAAGCTGGCCACCAGCCACGCCGCGACGTAGAAGAGCGACAGCGGCATGCCCAGGACGAGCGGCCGCTCGCCGGCGAAGTACGAGTAGACCGGCCAGATCAGCGACAGGAACGCGACTAGGAAGAAGAGCGCGACCGCTCGCCGCGCCCGCCTCACGCCGGGGCGACGATCATCCGGAGGTGCCGTAGGAGTCCTCCAGCTCCAGGTCGAGGTTCTCGACCAGGAACGCCCACCGGTCGGCGTACTCCTCGATGATCTTGCTGGTCGGCTTGCCCGAGCCGTGGCCGGCGCGCGTCTCGATGCGGATCAGCACCGGAGCGTCGCCGCTCTGCGCCGCCTGCAGCGCCGCCATGTACTTGAAGCTATGGCCCGGGACGACCCGATCGTCGGTATCGGCGGTGGTCGCCATCACCGCCGGGTACTCGGCCTGGCGGATGTTGTGGTAGGGCGAGTAGGCGCGTAGCGCCTCGAACTCGTCCGGGTCCTCGGCCGAGCCGTAGTCGTCGACCCAGAAGCGCCCGGCCGTGAACTGGTGGAATCGGAGCATGTCCATCACCCCGACCGCCGGGATGGCGGCGCCGAACAGATCGGGTCGCTGGTTGGTCACCGCGCCGACCAGGAGGCCGCCGTTGCTGCCGCCGAAGATCCCGAGCTTCTCGGGCCGGGTGTAGCCCTCGGCGATCAGGAACTCGCCGGCGGCGATGAAGTCGTCGAAGACGTTCTGCTTGTCGAGCTTGGTGCCGGCCTTGTGCCACTCCTCGCCGTACTCGCCGCCGCCGCGCAGGTTCGCCACCGCGTAGATGCCCCCCATCTCCATCCAGGCCAGGCTGGTGACCGAGAAGCCGGGCCGCAGCGAGATGTTGAAGCCGCCGTAGCCGTAGAGCAGGGTCGGCTGCTCGCCGTTCGGCTCCAGATCGGCGCGATGGGCGATGAACATCGGTACCCTGGTGCCGTCCTTGGAGTTGAAGAACACCTGCTTGACCACGTAGTCGGCCGGATCGAAGTCGACCGTCGACGACTTGAACTCCTCGCCCTCGCCGGTCGCTACGTCGTAGCGGTAGATCGTCGGCGGCGCGTTGTAGCTCGAGTAGCTGTAGAAGGTCTCCGGGTCGCCGGTCTTGCCGCCGAACCCGGCCGCGACGCCGATGCCGGGGAGGTCGACGGTACGGACCTCCTCGCCGTCGAGGGTGGTGATCTTGATCTCGGAGCGGGCGTCCCTCAGATACTCGGCGACGAAGTGATCGCCGATCCGGGTCGCCGCCTCCAGCACGTCGTCGCTCTCGGGGATGAGCGTCCTCCAGCTGTCACGCTCTGGGTTGTCGAGGTCGATGGCGATCAGCTTCCCCTTGGGTGCGTCGAGGTCGGTGCGGAAGAAGAGGGTCGAGCCGTCGTTGCCCGCCAGCGAGTAGTCGTTGTCGAAGCCCTCGATCAGCATCTCGGGCCGGCTCCCGGACTGGGTGAGGTCCTGCACGGCGATCTGGTAGCGGGAGTCGGTCCCCTTCCAGACCGTGATCACCAGGTAGGCGCCGTCGTCGGTGACGCTGCTGGCAAAGCCCCACTCGGGCTCGTCGGGGCGGCCGTAGGCGACGACGTCCTCCGACTGGTCGGTACCGATGCGATGGAAGTAGAGCGTGTGCTCCTTGTTCAGCGACTGGAACTCCGCGCCCTCCTCCGGCTCGGGGTAGCGGCTGTAGTAGAAGCCGGAGCCGTCCGGCGCCCAGGCGAGGCCGGTGAACTTCAGCCACTCGAGCTCGTCGTCGAGGAGCTCGCGGCTCTCCAGGTCGAGCACCTTGGCGGTGCGCCAGTCCGAGCCGCCGTCCTGCACCAGGTAGGCGAGGTAGCGGCCGTCCGGGCTGGGGTAGAACGCCGACAGCGCGATCGTGCCGTCCTCCGACCAGGTGTTCGGATCGATCAGCATCTCCGGCTCGGCGTCGAGGCTCTCCTGCATGTAGATCACGTACTGGTTCTGGAGCCCGTCGTTGTAGCGATAGAAGTACCGTCCACCTTCCTTCCAGGGGCGGGTGAACTTCTCGTAGTCCCAGAGGCGCTCGAGCCGCTCGGCGATCCGGCCGCGCTCGGGGATCTGCTCTAGATAGGCGAACGTCACGTCGTTCTGGGAGTCGACCCACGACTTGACCTCGGGGTTCTCGCGGACGTCGTCTTCGAGCCACCGATACGGATCGGCGACCTCGACGCCGTGGTAGGTATCGACGTGGTCGACGGTGGCGCTGTCGGGGTAGGCGGCGGCGACGGCCCTCGGCGTCGGCGCTTCCGTGCGGCAGGCGGTCAGGACGAGCGCGATCAGGGCGGCAAGGCAGACGGAGGTTCTCTTCATCGGATGCATTCCTCGGGTGTGGGCTCGCCCGGCGCGGGCGGCGCGATGGATGGAACGGCGATTCTAGCCTGCATTCGTCGCCGGCGTTCCAAGGCCCCGAGGCTGGCCGGAGACGCCGGCCTGGGCGCGCGCTAGCGCACGCGCTTGCGCCGGTTGCGGATGTAGTCGGCGAGGATGAACTCGCCCAGGTCGTAGGGCGAGGCGAAATACGCCCGCCCGCGGTTGACCTGGGTCAACTTCTCGACGAAGTCGGTCAGCATCTCGTCGGTCGCCAGCATGAAGGTGGTGATGACCACGCCCTGGCGCCGGCAGAGATCGGCCTCCTCCAGGGTGCTGGTGACGATCTTCATGTCGAGCCCGAACGGGTTCTTGTAGATGTTGCCGCCCTCGGTGATCGCCGATGGCTTGCCGTCGGTGATCAGGAAGATCTGCTTGTTGGGCTGCTTCTGGCGCGCCAGCATCATGCGCGCCATCTGCAGGCCGTCGCGCGTGTTGGTGTGGAACGGGCCGGCCTGGATGTAGGGGAGCTCGGAGAGCGGCACCCGCTCGGCGCGGTCTCCGAACAGCAGGACCCCCAGCGAGTCCTTCGGGTACTTGGTGGTGATCAGCTCGGTCAACGCCAGCGCCACCTTCTTGGCCGGCGTGATGCGGTCCTCGCCGTAGAGGATCATCGAGTGGCTGATGTCGATCGCCACCACCGTGGCGCACGCCGACAGATGCTCGGTCTCGTAGACCTCGAGATCCTCCTCGGCGAAGTCGAGCTCACCCATCGTCCGCCGCAGCACGTTGTGGACCGAGGCGGTCGAATCGATCCGGTGGAGATCGTCGCCGAACTGGTACGGCCGCCGCTCCGGCAGCTGCTCGACGCCTTCGCCCTCGGCGCGCACGGCGTGGTAGCCGATGCCGCCCTTCTTCAGGTTCGAGAAGATCTCCTCGAACGCGCTCCGGCGGATGCGGCGCTCACCGGTGCTCGAGAGCGACAGGCTGCCGTCGCCGGCGCGCTCGAGCATGCTGTTCTCCTCGAGCTCGTCGAAGAACGCCTCGAGATCGATCCCCTCGTCGATATGGCCCTGCTGCTGCAGGTACCGCATCCACTCCATCGCCTCCTCGACGTCGCCTCCCGAGGCGAGCAGCAGCTGATTGAACAGGCGCATGAGGTCCAGGCCGGCCATGAGCGACCGGAGGACGTCGGGGTCGAGGTGGAAGTAGCGATGGCGCGACTCAGTGCCTCCGTGCGTATGGTTTCGGAGGCACTAATTCACCTCACGGGTCGAGCCGCGGTGCGGCCGGAGGAGCTGGAGCTTGATCAGCTCCTTGTAGGTAATGCCGCTGTCGAGATCCTCGCGGCCGAGCTTGAGCGACTGATGGAGGCCCTCGAGGACCAGCTCGGCGTGAAACGCTCGCTCCTGCGGTTCGCGAGCGTGACCTTCGGCTAGCGGCATCAGGCCGGTGACGCTCTCGAGCGCCCGCTCGTAGTCGGCGAACGACTGCTCGTCGGAGAGCTGGATCTCGTTGCCGTCGGCGAACCAGCCGACGATCGGGGAGTAGGGGCCGGTGTCGTCTTCACCGCCGGTGCCGACCTCCCGACCGACCGGCGGAAAGCGCTCCTCGAAGAGCTTGCGCACCGCTTCGCCGATGATCTGACGCGCCACCACCTCGACCCCTTTCTGCTCTCCTTCGTAGACCATCTCGACCTTGCCGGTGAGCGCGGGCAGCACCATGTGCAGGTCGCAGAGTCGCGGATAGACGCGCTCCTCGCCGGTCACCAGCGCCCGGCGCTCGAGGTTGGAGATCAGGAGCTCGAGGGCCGAGATCGACACCCGGGCGCTGACGCCGGAGGTCTGGTCGACCAGCTCGCTCTCGCGCGCGGCGAAGGTGATCTCCTCGATCAGGCGTAGGAAGTCGGGCGGGATGCCGACCGCGCCTTCACGCTCGACCCAGGCCTCCTGGCCGGTGATCTCCTGCGCGGTCTCGACGCTGTCCGGATAGTGGGTCAGGATCTGCGACGAGATCCGGTCCTTGAGCGGCGTGATGATGCTGCCCCGATTGGTGTAGTCCTCGGGATTGGCCGAGAAGACCATCAGGATGTCGAGTGGGATGCGCACCGGGAAGCCACGGATCTGGAGATCACGCTCCTCGAGCAGGTTGAGCAGGCCGACCTGGATGCGCGGCACCAGATCGGGGATCTCGTTGATCGCGAAGATGCCGCGGTTGGTGCGCGGCACGATGCCGAAGTGGATCACCTCGGGGTCGGCGTAGGTCAGCTTGCGGTGCGCGGCCTTGATCGGATCTATGTCGCCCAGGAGATCCGAGATCGAGACGTCCGGCGTGGCCAGCTTCTCGCTGTAGCGCATCTCGCGCGGCAGCCACTCGATCGGCGCCTCGTCACCCCGCTCGGCGACCATGCGCTGACCGAGGGTCGAGACCGGGTCGAGCGGATCGTCGTTCAGCTCGGTGTCGGCCAGCACCGGGATCTCCTCGTCCAGGAGATCGACCAGCGACCGGATCAGCCGGCTCTTGGCCTGGCCGCGCAAGCCGAGCAGGATGAAATCGTGTTTGGCGAGCAGGGCGTTGACGACCCCCGGGATCACCGTCCGGTCGTAGCCCAGGATTCCGGGGAACAGGGTCTCGCCCGAGGCCAGCACTCGCTTCAGGTTGTCGCGAATCTCTTCCTTGACGGTGCGCGAGCGCCAGCCCGCGGCACGGAGCTCGCCGAGCGTCTTCGGGGCGCCCATCAGTCCTGGGCCTCGAGCCAGCGCTCGGCGTCGATCGCCGCCTTGCAGCCCATTCCGGCGGCGGTCACCGCCTGCCGGTAGGTCGGATCGACCACGTCACCGGCGGCGAATACGCCCTCGATGTTGGTACGGGTGCTCGGCTCTGCGGTCAGGATGTAGCCGACGTCGTTCATATCCAGCTTGTTCGTGAAGATCGCGGTGTTCGGTTGATGGCCGATGGCGACGAACACCCCCTGGCACGGGAACTCCGAGGTCGCGCCGGTCTTGGTGTCGCGCAGAACGACGCCGTGGACACCGTCTTCACGGCTGCCGAGGATCTCCTCGACCGTCTTGTTCCATTGGAACTCGATCTTGTCGTTCTTCATCGCCCGCTCCTGCATGATCTTGGAGGCGCGGAGCTCGTCGCGTCTGTGAACTACCGTCACCTTGCTGGCGAACTTGGTCAGGTAGGTCGCCTCTTCCATCGCCGTGTCGCCGCCCCCGACGATCACCAGCTGCTTCTCCTTGAAGAAGAAGCCGTCACAGGTCGCGCAGGCCGAGACGCCGTAGCCCATCAGGTGGCTCTCCGACTCGAGACCGAGCTGCTTGGCGCTCGCCCCGGTGGCGACGATCACCGACTTGGCGAGATAGCTGTGGTCGTCGGTAGTGACCCGAAACGGGCGGCTGTCGAAATCGACCTCGGTCGCCGCCTCGAACCTGCACTCGGTGCCGAACCGCTGCACCTGCTTGCGCATGTCCTCCATCAGCTGCGGCCCGAGGATCCCCTCCGGAAACCCGGGGTAGTTCTCGACGTCGGTAGTGATCGTCAGCTGGCCCCCCGGCTGGTTGCCCTCCAGGAGGAGCGGCTCGAGGTTGGCCCGTGCGGCGTAGAGCGCCGCGGTGAAGCCGGCAGGTCCCGAGCCGAGAATCACGACGTCGTGGACCTTGTCGGCACCTTGATCGCTGCTCATCTGGGGTGTCTCTCCTTTGGTGCAGGTCCGACCGGAGGCGGCGGCCCGGCTCAGGAATATAACAACGTCGCCCGGACAATCCTTCCCCGCCTGAGTTCGACCCCATCCGGACTGCGGCGCGCCTTCGGGGGGCGTCGTCCGGCGAATCGATTCGAGCCGCGTCGGGAGGTGGCGCCGCGCCCGTCGGTTGTGGTACTCATGCGAGAGAGGAGGGGGTCTGAATGACTCTTGGAAGCGAGAAGCTGTTCGCAGCGTTCAATCAGCAGGTCGGCAACGAGATGGGAGCCTCGATGCAGTACATCTCGATCGCCTCGTACTTCGATCAGGAGGGCCTCGGTGGCCTGGCCCGGTTCTTCTACCGTCAGTCCGAGGAAGAGCGTGAGCACGCGATGAAGTTCGTCAACTTCATCGTCGATGCGGGTGGCCCGCTGCGCATACCGCAGATCGCCGCGCCGCGCGCCGAGTTCGGCTCGGCGAGCGACGCCGTGCAAGCGGCGCTCGATTGGGAGACCGAGGTGACCCGGCAGATCTACGACCTGGTCGACATCGCCAAGGAGGAGAAGAACTACATCGCCCACCGATTCCTCGACTGGTTCGTGGACGAGCAGTTCGAAGAGGTGACGACCATGGAGGAGCTCCTCCAGGTGGTCGAGCGGGCAGGTGACGGCAATCTCCTGGCGGTGGAGGAGTACCTGTCGCGTGAGGGGATGCTCCCCGAGCGGCCGCCCGAAGGCCCGGAGTAGTGGAGTAAGGGGAGCGTCCTCCCCTTACCACCCCTCCATCAGACTCCGAGGAGTGGAGCAAGGGGACAGCCCTCCCGGTCAGTTGGTGGCGCTGGTACCTAGCGCCTCGACGATCGCGACGGCGTTCTTGGCGCCCCCACGGGTCAGATTGTCGAAGACCGCGACCAGCCAGTAGCCGCCGGTCTGACCGCTGCCGTCGGCGCCGAGGCTGGCGATCTGGATGTCGTCGCGTCCCGCCGAGTCGATCGGTCCCAGGTGGGGCTCCTCGGAGAGGCTCAGGAACGGTCCGTCCGCCAGCGCCGCGCGGATCTTCTCGACGCTCGGATCGCCGGGGAAGCTCAGATGGATGGCCAGCGTGCAGCCGTGAAAGATGCTCGCCTGAGCCAGGTACAGCGAGATTCGCGGTCCGCCGCCGAGCGCCGTGGCGACGTCGGCGAGGATCGGCTCCGATCGCTCCGGGGTCGGCAGCAGATTGAACGCGAGCTGGTGACCGAAGACCTGCTGCGGCGGATCGGGCTGGAAGTTGAGGATCCGACGACTCTGCTCGAGCAGCTCGTCGAGCCCCTCCTGGCCGCGAATCGATGACGGCAGCATCAGCAGGCCGTCGGCGCGCTCGAGCCCGAGCTCGCGGAGCGGGTGGAGGACGAGCGACAGGGCGATCGCGGCCGGATGGGGGCTGACCAGGATCCGCTGGCCGACGGCATCGGCGGGCAGTCCACCCTCGATCAGGTTGACGCCGTCGATCAGCACGTAGCCGTCCTCGCGCGGCCCACTCGGCGCGACGATCAGGAGCGTAGCCTCCTCCGGGAGCTCCGCCAGCAGATCGTGCCCGGCGGCTTTCTCGCCCGGCAAGACGATCAGGTCGACGCCCTCGAGCGATTCCTCGCTCAGGGTGTTGACGAACGTGGCCGCACCGTCGAGGTCGGCCACCTTGCCCATGCTGTCGGCGTCGAAGGTGAGCAGGCGGAGGTCGCTCCAGAGCTCACGCCGACGGCCGAGCTCGTCCTTGAGCTCCTCGCCCATGAGGGTCGATGTGCCTATCAGTGCGATGCGTGTCATGAGTCCGACGGCTCCTCGTCAGTGGCTGCGGCCGCCATCGGCGTCGCGCCCTCGTGGACCGTCTGTCCTCTTTCTACCAAGATGCGGTAGCTCGAAGGAAGATAGAGATCGACCCGTGAGCCGAACTTGATCAGCCCGATCAGCTCCCCGCGCTCGACTCGATCGCCTTCGTCCAGGTAGCTGACCACCCGGCGGGCGAGCAGCCCGGCGATCTGTTTGACCGCGAACGTCTCACCGGACGGGGTGCGCAGCACCGCCAGCTCGCTCTCGTTCACCTCGTCGGCATCGGCCCGGAAGGCCGCCACCTTGCGGCCCGGTTGGTGGTGGGTCGCCACTACCGCGCCCGCGACCGGCGCGCGCTGGACGTGGACATTGAAGACCGACAGAAAGGTGACGATGTGGTGGAACTCTCCGCGGGCGAACGCCGGGTCCGTCACCCGGTCGACGCGCGTGATCTTGCCGTTGGCGGGGGCGAGTACGATCCCGGGGTCGGCGCTCGAGGAGCGCGCCGGGATACGGAAGAAGAGCAGGATGGCGAGTCCCAGCACTACGCCGGTGGCGACCAGGGACGGCTTGCGCAGGACGATCGCGGCGATCGCCAGTGCCACGAACGGCAGGACGAACGGCCACGCTTCCCTGGCGAAGGTCATCGGCTGCTCGGGTTTCGTCTCGGGGGTCAACGTTCAGAGAGCGGAGCCGAGCTCCGCTCTCTGAGTGCAATGCGGCGCACCGGCTCGCGCCGGCGGTGGGTCAGACCGGGTTGGCCGGAACTCCCGTCTCGCGGTGGTTCCGCAGGATGACCTGCATCCGGTCCTTGAGGCGCAGCTTCTGAAGCTTGATCCGCTTCTCCTCCTGTTCGTCTTCCTGGGAGAAAAAGGACTTCTCGTGGAGCGACTCGAGCCGCCTTTCGTAGTTCTGATGCTCTTCGAAAAGGCGGCGGAACTCGTCGTCGGTGTCGAGTAGCTCCTGCTTCAAGCTGTCGGTCTGGCTCATCGGGTTGGGCCTCCTCTGGTCCAGGGTTGGAACGCGGGCATACACGTCGGACCCGCTGCCGAATGGAGTGCGCGGGCCGTCGTTTCGATGACGCTCATACAACGGGACACGAGCAGAATAGCACCCGGCCGAGCTCCGATCAAACCCGATTCGCGGCGACGGATACTCATTTCGACAGGGCAGTGAGATGATGACTGCTCGAATTGACTACCCGGTCACCGCTTTCGGACAATGTGAGGCTCGAGCGCACGGCGCTCTTCCTGGCCCTGCTCAGCGTTGCCTGCCTGGCTGCCCTGGCGCACGTCCGTGGCTCGTGGAGCGCCATTGCCGGCGACGAGAGCACCTTCCTGGCCATGACCGAGAGCCTGGCGCAGGACGGCGACCTGGCGTTCACCGATGCCGACCGGGCTCGCCTCGAAGCCGCTCGGGACCCGGCGCGCAAGACCGTCATCCTGCAACGCGCCGGTGACCGGATCACCTACTCGAAGCCGGTCGTCTACCCGCTGCTGGCGGTCCCGTTCGCCCTGGTCCTCGGCCGAGCGGGGATGTTCCTGTTCAGCGGGCTGCTGGTCGCCGCCGCCCTGTGGCTGTTTTGGACGACCGTCCGGGAGAGCCCCGATCGGGGGGCGTGGGCGCTCACGATCGCCACCTTCGCGGCGACCGGCGTGCTGCTGCCGCAGATCGCCTGGTCGATGGGCGACGCACTCCAGTTCGCCCTGGCACTGGGCGGTGCGACTCTCTGCCTAACGCGAAGGCCTCGGCTTGCCGGCTCGGTGGCGCCGACCGTCGGCGGGCTCTTGCTCGGCCTGCTGGTGGCGATGCGGCTTCCGAACGGCATCCTCGCGGCCGCGGTAGTGCTGGCGCTGGTGGTCGGAGGCCGCGCCCGCCGTGGCGCTCTAGCCGCCGCAGGGGGCGTCGCCGGCCTCCTGGCGGCGCTCCTGCTCAACTACGCTCTGATTGGCAGCGTCGATCCGTACCGGGCCGAGCGGGCGACCTTCAACGTCGCCACCGGCTATCCGGCCGGAGCCGGGGCCGCCGAGGCCGAGGAGCAGTTCGTCGAGGGCCGGGCGAGCCAGCGGCTCGGAATTTGGCCCACTCTACGGCCACGGACGAGCGCCTACGCCACCCTCTACTTCCTGGTCGGGCGGCACAGCGGCCTGCTGGTCTACTTCCCGGTGGCGCTCGTCCTGCTCGCGGCGGCTCTCCCGGGGATCCGAGGCGAGCGGCTGGTGCTGCTTCTGGGCGCCGCCGGGCTGGTCGCGTTCTACCTGATCTGGCTGCCCGAGAACTACTTCGGCGGCGCGTCCTTCGTCGGCAACCGGTACTTCCTGCCCGCGTTCGCGCTGCTCTTGCCGGCGGTGGCGAAACCGCCGCGGATCGGGTGGCTGATCGGCGTCTGGGCGCTTTCAATGGTCCTCTTCTATTCGGCGTTCGACTCCGCGGCCGGGCAGCGGGGGAGGCCGTTCTCGAGCCAGAGTCACGTCTATTCCGGGCTCTTTCGCTTCCTGCCGTACGAATCGACGGCGCTGGCGATCGAGGACCGCGAGGACCGGTATCTATCGGATGAATTCCTGCGCTTCGTCGACGGCAACGCCGAGGTTACCGAGCACGGGTTCCACCTCAGCGCGGGTGCGCCGCCGGCCGAGATCCTCCTGGCGACGCCGCGGCCGAGCGGGGTGCTCCGGTTCCTGGTCTGGGTCGACGCACCCCGGGCCGAGCTGGTCTATCGCGACTGGCGGGGGGAGCAGCGCTTCGAGCTCCGGTCTCACGGCGAGACCTCCGGCGGCCTGGTCGAGATCGTAGCCGGACCCGCGTGGCGCCGCCATCGCTTCTGGTGGACCGACCGACCGTGGCGGGCCCATTCGGTACGACTCGGGATCGAGACGCCCGACGGAACCGAGGCGCGCGCGGAGCTGCGGCATCTCGGACCGTATCGGCTGGCCCCGAAGTTCTTCGCCTACGAGGCCGGAGCGGTCGAGCTGCCGGCCGAGGTCGAACCGGGGAGTGTCTCGACCCTTCGAGTGCCGCTCACCAATCGCGGGCGGCGCCCGTGGTCGAGTCGCGCCGACGTGCCGATTCATCTGGTGCGTCGGCTGCGGCCGCTCGATGTCTCGGACAGCGGCCGCGAGCGCCTGCGATTCACGGACATCTCCGGCTCCGTCGGCCGGGGCGAGTCGATCGAGTTAGAGGTCGAGCAGCGTTGGCCGCGACGTCCGGGCCGCTACCTCTACGAGCTCGATCTCGCGGTCGCCGGCGTGGAGCTCTTCGGGAGCTGGGTCGGCGCGCCGATCGCGAGCGCCGAGATCAGCGTGGTATCGTCCGACGGCACGTCGAATCGATGACTTTCGGACCGCCAGATGTCGGCTGAAGATCGCGAACCGACGCCGCCGCCGTCGGCCGATCTGGCGCATTGGCGCGAGGTCTGGGAGACCGATCGGCCGCTGTCGATCGAGAGCCACCGCAAGGGGCTCGGGTGGCTGATCGTCGGCTTCAAGAGGCTCTTCCGAGGGCTGGTCAAGACGCCCCAGAACGACCTCTGGGAGCGCCAGCGGGCCTACAACCTGGCCCTCCAGGCGCACGTCGAGCGCGAGACGGCGCGCACCAACGCCCTCGAGGCGCTGCCGCGGCGCGTCGACCGCCTCGAGGGTCCGATCCACACCGAGCTCGCCAAGGACCTGGAGACCATTGCCGGCGATCTCCAGCGCACCCAGACCGAGCTCTCGCGCGACCTCAAGAAGACCCAACAGGACCTCGAGGCCGTCCAGCAGGCCGCCGAGGAGAATCTCGACACGTTTCAGACCGAGGTCCGCAAGATGGGCGCCGAGCATCTCGGCTACATGGACGGACACTCGGAGCGCCTGATCGTTCTCGAGGGCTTCAAGGACCGGGGTCTGGACGACATCACCCGGCACACCGACGCGCTGTTCGCGCGCATGGATCAGAAGCTGACTCGCTATCGCCGGCAGAGCCGCGAGCTCTGGAGCCGGATGGAGGCGCTGCTCGCGATCGCCGACAAGGGCGACGTAGCGCCGCTGGTGCGCGCGTCGAAGGAACAGGGCTACGTCGAGCTCGAGCGGCTCTTCCGAGGCTCCCAGGACGAGATCCGTCGGCGGCTACGGCCCTACCTCGGCTACCTGGAGAAGCGCTCGCCGGTGCTCGATCTCGGCTGCGGGCGCGGGGAGTCACTCGAGATCCTGCGCGATCACGGAGTCACCGGCCGGGGGATCGACAGCAGTGCCGAGATGGTCGCCCAGTGCCGGGAGAAGGGGCTCGAGGCGGAGCAGGGCGATCTGTTCGAGGTCCTCGAGGCGACCGAGCCCGACCGCCTGGGCGCGGTGGTCTCGTTCCACGTCATCGAGCACCTGCCGGCCGAGTCGCTCGACCGCCTGGTCCGGCTCGCCTGGCGCGCCCTACGTCCCGGCGGCGTGCTGGTGCTCGAGACC
The DNA here is from genome assembly GCA_947259925.1 of Thermoanaerobaculia bacterium. GTDB lineage: Bacteria > Acidobacteriota > Thermoanaerobaculia > Multivoradales > JAHEKO01 > JAHEKO01. The sequence goes on along the minus strand of CAMYOG010000046.1, from coordinate 105,375 downwards.
CCGAACCCGCTCTCGGTGGTGGTCGCGGCACGCAACTTCTGGCTCGATCCGACCCACAGACGCCCGGTCCATCCGGCGAGCCTCAAGCTGAGCTACGAGCTCGCGGGCTTCGAGCCGGTCGTTCAGCTCGACCTGCAGGCGTTTCCCGACTCGGATCGCCTGCCCGAGGTCTCGGTCGCCGAGGCGTCCGAGGAGCTCAAGCCGGTGCTCGATGGCATCAACCGCCTGCGCGACCGGCTCGACGAGCTCCTGTTCGGCTACCAGGACTTCGGAATGGTCGGCTTCAAGCCCGAG